>JBEGVB010000193.1:0-20183 GCA_041178545.1 Planctomycetota bacterium | reverse complement strand
TGCTGCAGCAGATGCTGCTCCGTGGCGCCAACGCCGTCGGCTACACGAGCTACCCCGACAACGTCGTCGAGGCGTTCATCGACGAGGCTGCCCAAGCGGGCATCGACGTGTTCCGCGTCTTCGACAGCCTCAACGACCTGGAGTCGATGGGCGTGTCCGTCCGTCGCATCCTCCAGACCGGCAAGGTCGCCGAGGTGGCCATGTGCTACACGGGCGACGTCGACAACCCGCGCCGCACGAAGTACTCGATCGACTACTACGCCGACCTCGCAAAGCGCATCGAGGACATGGGCGCGCACATCCTCTGCGTGAAGGACATGGCCGGCTTGCTGCGGCCCCAGGCGGCTCGGATCCTGGTCTCGCGGCTCCGCGAGGTCACCGACCTGCCCATCCACCTGCACACCCACGACACGTCGGGCAACGGCATCGCCACCTACATGGCGGCCATCGACTCTGGCGTGCACATCGTCGACGTCGCGCTCGCACCGATGGCCGGCCTCACGAGCCAGCCCTCGGTCAACTCACTCATCGCCGCGCTGCGCGGCTCACGCCACGAGACCGGGCTCACCAACAAGTCGCTGCAGCCGCTGTGCGACTACTGGGAAGAGGTACGCGACCTCTACAGCCCGTTCGAGTGCGGGCTCAAGAGCTCGACGTCCGAGGTCTACTTCCACGAGATCCCCGGTGGCCAGTACAGCAACCTCCGGCCTCAGGCTGCGTCGCTCGGGCTGCTCGAGCGGTGGGCCGACGTCCGCTACGCATTTGCGGTCGTCAACCAGTTGGTGGGGGACATCCCCAAGGTGACACCCTCCTCCAAGATGGTGGGTGACTTCGCAATCTTCCTCGTGCAGAACGACCTGCTGCGGACGCGCGAGCGCTTCGACGAATCCGTTGCCGCCACGCGGCAGGAGGTGCTGGCGCGTGCGACGCGCCTCGACTTCCCGCAGAGCGTGGTGCAGTACTTCCGCGGCGAACTCGGTCGTCCGCCGGGTGGGTTCCCCGAGGACCTCCGCACCGCGGTGCTGAAGGGCCTTTCGGTCGTGCAGGGCCTGCCTGGCCAGGGCCTTGCCCCATACGACTTCGATGCCGCCACGGTGAAACTCACCACCAAGCTCGGGCGCGTGCCGTCGCAGCGCGAGGTGGTGAGCCACGCCCTCTACCCGCGAGTGCTCGACGACCACTTCGCCTTCGAGCAGCGCTGTGGCGACGTGTCGCTGCTCCCCACCTCGGCCTACTTCTACGGCCTCGAGCCGGGGCAGGAGGTGTGGGTCGAGATCGAGCCGGGCAAGACGCTCGTGATCTCGCTGGAGGCGGTGGGCGACGCAGACGAGGAAGGCAACGTCACGGCCTACTACAAGCTCAACGGGCAGGCGCGCCAGGTGACGGTGCTCGACCGTTCGAAGGCCCCCGAGACCGAGGCGCGCCGGCGCGCCGACGCGGCGAAACCGGGCGAGGTTGGGGCACCCATGCCCGGCAAGGTGATCGCCATCCACTGCAAGGAGAACGCCGTCGTGAAGGCAGGCGAGCCACTGCTCGCGCTGGAGGCCATGAAGATGGAGACCATGGTCCGCGCCCCGGTCAGCGGCACCGTGCGCGAGATCTGCACCGACCTCAAGGCCGCGGTGAAGGCGCAGGACCTGCTTGTCGTGATCGACCCGCAGGCCTGATCACGGCCCGGCTCGGCTCACGACTCGGGAGCCGGTCGGTCGCCGGGCTCCGCAAGGCTCGCACCCTCTGCCAGCAGCCGCCCCAGCAGGGCAGGCGATGCCTGGATCTCCATCAGGCACCCGGCCTCGGTGAAGAACTCGCTCAGGACGGTCGCCTTTGCACGGATCTCCGCCCGCAGTCCGCCAGCCCGGTGCGGCAACAGGATCTCGACGCGGTTCTCGACGGAGGCGAGATGGTCCTGCATCGACGCCATCAGCTGCTCGATGCCCTCGCCGCTGTGGACGGAGACTGCCACGGCACGCGGGTCGAGCTGGTAGATGCCGTGCAGCATGCTTCGGTCCTTCACCAGGTCCAGCTTGTTCACGACCGTGATGCGCGGCAGCTCACCCGCCCCCAGCTGGTCGAGCACCTCGTGCACCGTGCGCAGTTGCTCCGTGGCCTCGGGGCTGGACCCATCGACCAGAACCAGCAGCAGGTCCGCGTTGAGCGCCTCCTGCAGCGTGGCATGGAAGCTCGCCACCAGCTGGTGCGGCAGCTTGCGGATGAATCCCACCGTGTCCGTCAGCAGGATGGTCCTGCCGCCGCTGAGGCGCCAGGGCCGCGTGCGGGTGTCCAGGGTCGAGAACAGCTTGTTCTCCGCAAGCACCCCTGCACTGGTGAGCCGGTTCATCATCGATGACTTGCCGGCATTGGTGTAGCCGACGAGCGCGACGGTGAAGAGCTCGGGGCGCGCGGAGACCTCGCGTTCCTTGTGGGCCTCGATGCGTTTCAGGTCCTTTGTGATCGACGAGATGCGCTGGCGCAGCAGGTGACGGTCCACGTCGATCTGCTTCTCGCCGGCACCGCCGCGGACGCCGATGCCGCCTCGCTGGCGCTCGAGGTGCGACCACTTGCGCTTGAGGCGCGGCATCTCGTACTCGAGGGCTGCGAGCTCGACCTGCAGCTTTGCCTGCGGGGTGCGCGCATGCATCGAGAAGATCTGCAGGATCAGTTCGCTCCGGTCGATGACCGGCACGTCCACCGATTCCTCGATGTTGCGTGCCTGGTTGGGGGTGAGCGAATCGTCGCAGATGACGGCACTGCAGCGGGCGAGCTTCACGACGTCCGCGAGCTCGTCCAGCTTCCCTGTGCCCATGTACGAGTGCGGGTCGGGCTGCCTGCGGTGCTGCACCATGCAGCCGGCGACCTGGAACTCTGCCGTGCCTGCGAGCAGCTGGAGCTCGTGGAGCGCCTCCGCAGCGGTCCGCGGGTCACCGGGGGGGACGATCCCGAACAGGACGGCTTCGTTGGAGGCGGGCCTTCGCGACGAACTCTGGTGGGACGGGCTCAAGGTGTGCTGGATGCGGGCCTGCGCGCATGCGCAGGTGACGGCAAGAGACTAGCGTGGATCGCCCGCGAGGGTGAGTGGCCCGAGTGCTACGCCAATGGTGCCTTCCTGCGTCCGCTGCAGCAGGATCCTCCGGCGCCAGTTCCGGTCGTCCCGGGTGGTGTGGTCGTTCCGGAAGTGGGTGCCTCGCGACTCCTCTCGGCGCAGGCTGGACTCGGTGACCAGGGCGGCAACCGTGAGCATGTTGGCAAGCTCCCACGCGCGCCGGTCGGTGAGGGGAGAACGCATCAGGTAGTGGTGCCAGAACCCGATGCGGGACCTGGCGTCCTCGAGGCCCGCGGCGTCGCGCTTCAGGCCCACCTGGCGCCACATGAGGCTCTTGAGGGAGTAGAGGAGGTCGTCCTGGATGATGCGGGGGGGGTTCTCCGCGAGCTCGGGGCCGGGCATCGAGCGCGGCAGCCCGTCGCCGCGGCTGCGGCTGGTGGTCGCTGCATGCGCACCTGCGCGCGCGCCCATCACGGCTCCCTCGAGGAGCGAGTTGGAGGCGAGCCGGTTTGCGCCGTGCAGGCCGGTGGAGGCAACCTCGCCCACTGCATAGAGCCGTTGCACCGAGGTGCGCGCGTGCTCGTCGGTGACCACGCCACCCACGAAGTAGTGGGCGCCGGGGCGGACCGGGATGGGGTCGCGGGCGATGTCGATGTCGAAACCGGAACAGATCCGGCTGATGGATGGGAACCGCTTGTGCGCGTCCCCGCTGACCGGCCGCAGGTCGAGGTACACGTTCGTGTCGCCCGTGGCGACCATCTGGTCGAGGATCGCCCTGCTCACCACGTCGCGCGGCGCCAGTTCCGCCATCGGGTGGAGGGCCGGCATGAAGCGCGTGCCGTTGCGGTCGATCAGGTGCGCTCCAGCGCCTCGGACCACCTCACTGATCAGCGAGCGCGCCGCACCTGCGATGTAGAGGGTGGTTGGGTGGAACTGGACGAACTCCATGTCCGCCAGCTGCGCGCCCGCGCGGAAGCACAGCGCATGCCCGTCGCCGCTCGCACCCGTGGGGTTGGTGGTCTCGCGGTAGATCTGGCCGCAGCCGCCGCTCGCCATCACCACTGCACCTGCCTCGACGGCAAGCTCGACCCCGTCGATCGTCACCACGGCGCCCACGCAGTTCCCGTCCACGACCATGAGGTCGCGGACGAAGGCGTTCGTGCGGAGGGTCACGTTGGGCGTCTGGAGCATCGCCGCCTTGAGCGCACGCTGCATCTCGGCACCGGTTGCGTCGCCGTTGGAGTGCACGACGCGGGCGATGCTGTGGGCTCCCTCCCGCGAGAGCGCCAGCTGCCCCTCGGCACGGTCGAACGAGGTGCCCAGCGACTCCAGCCACTGCAGGGCACCCTTGGCACCCGAGGTGATCGCACGCACCACGGACTCGTCTGCGAGGCCGGCACCGACCGCCAGGGTGTCCTGGGTGTGCAGCTCGGTGCTGTCGCCGGGGAGCAAGGAGACGGCAATGCCGCCCTGCGCCCACGAGGTGTTCGTCTCCTCGAGCGGGGACTTGGACAGCACCAGCACCTCCGCACCCTGTGCTGCCGCGTGGAGCGCGGCCGCTGCCCCTGCGACCCCGCCGCCCACCACGAGGACGTCGGTGCGCAGCAGGGGGGTGCTGCGCAGGGCCAGTGCGCCGAGGCGTGCAGGGAAGCGGGGGGTGGCCTGCGAACGGTCCAAGGGTTCCTGACTGCGGCGGCCCGTGGCCGCCGCAAACTCAGCTGGCGGTCGCCGTCGACTCGGGGGCCTTCACCGCGGGGGTGCTGGCACCCTTGCCGCGCATCCAGATCAGGATCGGCGCCGCGATGTACACCGTCGAGTACACGCCCGAGACCATGCCGACCATCATCGCGAACGAGAACGCCTCGAGGTCCGACCCCGAGCCGTAGTTCACGACGAACTGGGCGATGACCACGAACAGCGTCACGCCCGAGGTGAGCAGCGTGCGCGACAGCGTCTGGTTGAGCGACCGGTTGATGAGGCCCGAGTAACTGATCTTCTCCCCCGTCCGCTCCTGCTCGTGCAAGTTCTCGCGGATGCGGTCGAAGATGACGATGGTGTCGTTGACCGAGTAGCCCACGATCGTGAGGAAGCACGCGATCATGTTGAGGTTGAGCTCGGCACTCACGAGCCCGAACCGGTTGAAGATGGCCACGACCACGAAGGCCACCAGCACGTCGTGCACCAGCGCGACCACGGCCGCGAAGCCGAAGGCGTACTCGTGGAATCGGACGCGCAGGTAGAACACGATCAGCGCCATCGACAGGATGAGCGCGCTGATCGCGGCATTGCGCAGCTCGCCGACCATGCGGCCTTGGATCTCCTCGGCCTCGGGGAAGGGGTCGGAGAGGACGATGGCCTTGCCGGCCGTGTCCGTGAGCGACATCAGCGCATCGTTCACGATGGGGAACAGGTCGACCGACTGGATCGTCGGCAACACGTTCCACTCGACGAACAGGTTGCGGCTCTCGGCGGCACCCGCGGGGTCCGCGGTCACGGCAACGGAGGGCAGCTTGGCTGCCACCAGCTTCTCGAGTGCTGCGGCGACGACGACGGGTGACTGGAAGTGCAGGTTGATCTGCGCCGAGGCGGCTCCGTTGGGGAGCGTCTCGACCTTGGCCCCGCTGAAGCCCGGCTTCACGAGGTTGTCGCCGAAGAGGCGTTGCAGCTCGGCGATGTAGGGGGGCACGTAGTCCGCCGGGGCCGGCTGT
The DNA here is from genome assembly GCA_041178545.1 of Planctomycetota bacterium. Taxonomy (GTDB): domain Bacteria; phylum Planctomycetota; class UBA1135; order UBA1135; family UBA2386; genus JBEATZ01. The sequence continues at coordinate 14,435 of JBEGVB010000193.1, read as the reverse complement.
CCCGCTTCCTTGGCTGCGTCCCGCTGGGCCCGCCACGCGTTGCGGTCGGTCTCGATCTGTGCGCGCAGCTCGTCCGTGAGCTTCAGGCGCATGTTGAACGACGTGGACCTGCCCTGCGCGTCCGGGGTGCCCATGGTGTTCACCTGCGGGCTGCGGAACTTGGAGGTGAACCCGGCGTCGTTCGTGAGCTTGGCCACCACCTCGTCCGACGACTGCGGCTGGTCGACCACCATGGTGAGGTTGGCACCGCCGGTGAAGTCGAGGCCGAGCAGCACCTCGCGGGGGATGCCGAAGGTGGCGTATGCCGTGCCGCCGAGGAGGAGCAGCGCGCTGGCTGCGACGCAGACCTTGATGTGGCGCACGAAGTCCACCTGGATCGTGCTGAACCACTGCCGCGCGTTGTAGCTGACGAGCTTCTTGCCCTCGACGAGGTAGTGGAAGATCAGGCGCGTCACGAAGAACTGCGTGAACAGCGTCGTGGCGATGCCGACCATCAGGGTCACGGCAAAGCCGCGGACCGGGCCCACTCCTGCGTTGTAGAGGATGATGCCAATGAGGAACGTGGTGACGTTCGAGTCGACGATGGCCGACATGGCGCGCTCGAAGCCCGCGCGCACTGCCTGCAGCATGTCCTTGCCGCGGGCGATCTCCTCGCGGATGCGCTCGTAGATGAGCACGTTGGCGTCGACTGCCATGCCCATCGTGAGGACCATGCCGCCGATGCCGGGGAGGGTCAGCGTGGCCTGCAGGAACACCACTGAGGCGTACAGCAGGACCATGTTGAGCAGCAGGGCGACGCACGCCACCACGCCGGCGAGCCGGTAGTAGTAGAGCATGAACGCGAACACGGCCGCGGCACCCGCGAGCATGGACGCGAAGCCGAGCTTCACCGACTGCTCACCGAGCGTCGGGCCGATGACTTCCTTGCTTTGCAGCTCGGGCTCGACCTTGAGCGAGCCCGTGCGCAGCACCTTCACCAACTCCTGCACCTCGGGCTGCGTGAAGTTGCCGCTGATCTGGCCGCGGCCGGGGATGCGGCTGCGGAACACCGGGGCGGACTTCACCACGTTGTTGAGGATGATCGCGCTGTTCTTGCCGATGTACTGCTCCGACCAGTCGGCGTACTCGGAGGCGCGGGCGGCCTTGATGAGGTAGGCCACCGCAGGGGAGCCGTCAGAGCTCACGTCCGGGCGGACGCCGCTCGGCTCGAGGTCCTCGCCCGTGAACTTGACCTCGTTCATGTTGATCGCGAGGAACTCCAGCAGCCGGCGCTCGTTGGCGGGCTTCTTCTTGGCTTCCTCCGTGATCAACCGGTTGTTCCACTCCGTGTCCTCGAACACCGCCACGGCGGGCAGCGACGAGTCCTTGGCGAAGCTGTAGTCCCAGGCGTCGGCGCTCTTGCTGCTCGGCACCACGTAGTGTGCGAACCACGCGACCTGGCCGTAGGCCTCGGGTCCGCCCTGCGCCGTCGGCAGGCTGTTGAAGTTCTCGATGTTCTTGAAGTCCTCGGTGACGAGGGCCTTGCCGCCGGCCGCGAGCCAGTCCTGCAGGCGCTTCTTCTCGTTGGCGAGGTTGAACTTGACGCCGTTCTTGTCGTAGTCGTCGCCCGCGACGATGCGCATCTCCAGCTTGCCGAGGCTGCTGATGCGCTCCTCGGCGGCCTTCAGCTCCGCCGGGCTCATGTTCGGCATCTCGATGAGCACGCCGTTGGTGCCGCGTCGGCTCACCAAGGCATCGATCACGCCGGTGGGGTCCAGGCGCTCGGCGATCACCGACACCGTCTGGTCCATGATCGCGTCGCGGTTGGTCTGCGGGTCGGCAGCGACCTGCTTCTGCAGCACGTCCTCCCGCACCTCGTAGATCATCTGGATGCCGCCGCGGAGGTCGGGGCCCAGTTGCGGGGGCAACACAGCCAGGACGGCCACTGCGGCCGCGAGGATCAGGAGAACCAGGAGGACCTGGCGACGGGCGTTCTCGAGCATGGCGCTTTGGGAAGGCTTGCGGCCCGGGCATCAGCCAGGGCCGCGTGTGTACGATGCTGCCGGACGGCCTTGGTCGACCCGGCGGATCTGCTTCTCAGCTATCGGCAGTCTTCTTGGCCAGACCGCTGCCCTTCCCCGAGCGGGGGTAGCGGGTCTTGCCAAGGTTCGGCTTCACGCGCACGGCCTTGCCGAGGCGGTCGCGGAGGTACTTCAGGTTGGCGCGCCGCACCTTGCCGCGCTCCTTGACCACCACGGTCTCCACGCGGGAGGTGTGCAGCGGGAACACGCGCTCGACGCCCTCACCCGCCACGATGCGGCGGACGGTGGCAACCCGGCGGATGCCGGAGCCCCGGATGGCGATGACGGTGCCGGAGAAGATCTGCACGCGCTCCTTGTCGCCTTCCTTGATGAGGTAGTGGACGTCGACGTTGTCGCCGATCCCGAAGTCCGGGATCTCTGCCTTCATGTGCTCGAGTTCGAGCTGACGCATGATGTTCATGATGGATTCTGCTGCTCTGCGCCGGTGCCCGGTTCCTCGATGCGAGGACTCGGGACCCGGTCTTGGGAAGAAGAAAGGGAATGCTGCTGCTTCTGCGCCGTGAGGATCCTCGCCTGCTCCAGCCGCCAACGGGCCACGGCACCGTGGTCCCCGGACATCAGCACGTCGGGCACCTTCATGCCGCGGAACTCGCGGGGTCGGGTGTACGTGGGGTAGTCCATCAGGTCGCCCTCGAAGGACTCGAGTTCCGGCGACTCTGCGCACCCCAGCACGCCCGGCACCAGCCGGGTGGCCGCTTCGACCACCGCCAGGGCAGGGAGTTCGCCGCCGGCGAGGATGAAGTCGCCGAGGCTGATCTCCTCCCAGGTCATCCCCAGGCGGATGCGTTCGTCGAAGCCCTCGTAGCGCCCGCACAGCAGCAGCAGCCGGTCCATCCGGCTGAACTCCCGTGCGCGCCGCTGGTGGAAGGTCTTTCCGCGCGGACAGAGCAGGATCTTGTGGAACGAACCATGGGTGCGTTCCACGGACTCAATGGCGTCAAAGATCGGTTCCGGCTTCAGCACCATGCCCGGCCCGCCGCCGAACGGTCGGTCGTCGACGGTGCGGTGCGGGTCGGAGGTGAAGTCCCGGATGTCGACGAGCTCGACCCGGAGCTTCCCCTGCCGCTGCGCGATCCCGAGGATGCTCTCCTCCAGATAGGGCCGGATGGCCTCCGGAAAGAGTGTCAAGATCACGCAGAACACGGTGGCTGCGCCGTAAGAAAAGGCCGGGCAGAGTATGGATGGGTGCTGGTAAGGTCAAGGAGCCATGTTCACCGGACTCGTTGCGGCAGTGGGTAAGGTCACGGGGGTCGAGCAGGCCTCCGGCGAGATGGACCTCGACGTGGACCTGTCCGGCCTGTCCGGACCGGTCCGGATCGGCGACTCCATCGCCCTGTCGGGGGTGTGCTGCACGGTGGTGCGGTGGGACGGGCGGGTGGCACGGTTCCACCTCAGTCCCGAGACCCTGCAGCGGACCTGGCTGGGCCGGTGCCGGCCCGGGACGGTACTCAACCTGGAGCCCGCGCTCCGCGCCGGCGACCCCCTCGGCGGCCACATCGTCCAAGGCCACGTGGACGGGCTGGGACACGTGGAGCGCCCGGTGGACGCCGTGGCGGGGGGGGAACTGGCGGTCCGGCTGCCCGCGGACCTGGCCCGCTACTGCGTGGAGAAGGGTTCGGTCACCCTCGACGGCATCTCGTTGACCGTGGCGGGGATCGCCGCGGACGTGGTGACGATCTGGGTCATCCCGCACACGGTGCAGGTCACGACCCTGCGGTCGGCGGTTGCAGGCGATGCGGTGCACGTCGAGGTCGACGTGATCGCCAAGTACGTCGAGAAGATGCTGGCCGGCTACCGGCGCTGAAGCCCGCAGCCCCGTCCGTCAGAACGCGCCGATCAGCACCTGCACGAACGTCGCGATCGGGGCCGCCTCGCGGGCGTCCTCCAGCGCGCGCGAAACCTGGGTGAAGATGCGCCGCAAGCGCACGCCCATCTCCTCGTCGTTGATGAGGAGCCCGAGCGTGCCCTTGCCGCTCTTCAGCTGCTCGGTCACGAAGCGGATGTTGGCGACGGCCACCTTGGTGTCCTCCCCGGTCTGCGGGTCGGCAAGCAGCCTGCCGATGGTGCCTGCCTCGGGGTCGTTGGCCCGGCGCAGCGCGAGCGCGAGGTCGCCCACGGCACTGGAGAGGTTGTCGGCGAGCTGCTGGTCGGACAGCACGCGCCCGAGGGCGCCCTTGCCGGCGCGCGCGTCCGCGATCATCGCCTGCAGGTCGGCGACCGCGGTCTCCAACTTGGTGCCGAGCTCGCGGTCGTTGATCAGCTTGCCGATGGTGCCGTCCGTGCCGGTGAGCTCGTCGCTCAGGCGCCGCAGGTTGGCGACGAACGTCATGGCGTCGTCGCGCAGGGTCGTGTCCATGGCGAGCCGGCCGAGGATGCCGTCGCCCGCCTCCACTGCCTGCACGATGCGGCGCAGGCTCTGCACCGAGCCCAGCACCTCGTCGTAGAGCTCGCGACGGCGCACGAGGGCGCCGATCGAGGTGTCCTCGTCGTTCAGGTTGCGGAAGAACGAGCGCGCCTCCTGCAGCGTGCCGAGCAGTTCCTCGCCCACGGGGCCCTTGCCGGAGAACGGGTCGGCCACGCGCTCGAAGGCGTTGCCGCGCGTGGTGCCGGTGAGCTTGTCGTGCTTGGCCACCGGGCCGAGTCCTGGGTCGATGTAGACCTGCTTGCCGCCCAGCACGCCGCTGTCCTGGATCTCGATCAGGTACTTGTCGGTGAGGTCCACGGGCTGCTCGAGCCGCAGGTCGAGCCGCATGCGGTTGAGCGGCTCGGTGGCGACGAACTGGACGTCGTTGACCTTGCCCACTCGCTTGCCAAGCAGCAGCACCGGGTCGCCGATCCGGATTCCGCCGGCGTCGGGGAAGGACACGACCATCGCCGGGACCCGCTGCAGCGACACGTCGGTGAGGTTGACGGTCGCCCACAGGAGCAGCATGAGGGCCCCGAAGAAGACGCAGCCGAGCAGGGTGTCGCGCTGGATACGGTTCATGGCTTCAGTCCGCACCGCCGCCGAGGAAGGCGCGGGCAAGGGGGTGTTGGCTGGCGGTCATCTCCGCAACGGTGCCCTCCACGGCGATGCGGCCGTTCTCGAGGATGCCGATGCGGTCGCCGCAGTGGGTCGCGCACGCGCGCGAGTGGGTGACGATGACGCCGGTCACGCCGAGGCGCTCGCGCACCTCGACGATGAGTTCGTGGATCTGGTGGCTGATGATGGGGTCGAGGCCCGCGTTTGGCTCGTCGTAGAGCACGTACTCGGGCTTGGTGACGAGGGCGCGGGCGAGGCCGGCGCGCAGTTTCATGCCGCCCGAGATCTCCGGCGGGAACTGGGCTGCGGCGTGGGCGAGCCCGACCATGCCGAGCACTTCCTGCACACGGTCCTGCACCTCTCCCTTCGACAGGCGGGTGTGCTCGCGCAGCGGCAACGCCACGTTGTCGGCGACGGTGAGCCAGTTGATGAGGGCACCGTTCTGGAACAGGTAGCCCATGCGCTTGCGCAGGTCCATCAGCTGGCGCTGGTCCATGCTGGGCACGTCGAGCCCGTCCACGTGCACGCTGCCCTCGTCGGGAGCGAGGATGCCGATGACGTGCTTGAGGGTGACGCTCTTGCCACTGCCAGACGGCCCCATGAGCACGTAGTTCATCCCGTCCGGCACCTCGAACGTGAGCCCGTCGAGGATCTGCCGGTCGCCCAGTCGCTTGCGCACTCCGTTCAGGGCGATCATGTGGTCAGGAAGTAGAAGAACCAGGTGATGATGAAGCCGAGGACGATGATCAGCAGCACCGAGTTGCGCACGGCCGCCTGCACGCCGAGGCCGACTCCCAGCGCGCCGCCGCGCGCGCGCAAGCCCGCGCCACAGCTGACGACGGCGATCACGATGCCGAACACGAAGGCCTTGAAGAGGCCCACGTAGAGTTCCTTCGGCAGCAACTTGCCCGTCGAGGTGAGGGACTCCTGCACGGAGTTCCAGAACAGGGTCTGGGAGACGCCCAGGTTCTGGTCGGCGATGACCGAGCCGCCGGCGATGCCGACGAGGTTGGAGAAGAGGGTGAGCATCGGGCACATGACCGCCAGCGCCACCACGCGCGGCAGCACGAGGTAGTTGACCGGGTCGACCGACATGACCTCGAGTGCGCTGATCTCGTCGCTCACCTTCATGGTGCCGAGCTCGGCGGCGATGGCGGACCCGATGGTGGCGGCGAGGATCACGCCGGTGATGAAGGGGCCCATCTCGCGGCACATCGACAGTGCCGTGATCGAGCCGAGCACTGCGGTGTCGCCGAACCGCCGCAGCTCGATGCCCGTCTGCATGGCGAGGATCGCGCCTGCGAACGCCGCCACGATCATGGTGACCGGAAGGGTGCGGACCCCGGCGTTGTAGGCGACGTCGAGGGTGAAGCGCAGTCGGCGCGGCAGCTTGGGCAGCGCGGCGACCGCGCGCACCAGCAGGTCGAAGGTCCAGCCTGCGTCGTCGATGCGTTGGCGGATCGAGGCGCCGGTCTTGGCGAACGGGTTCACTGCTTGGCTTCCTCGGGTTCCGGGGCGCTGCCGGCGAACGGGACCGGCAGGAACTGGAAGAGCCTGAGCTTGGCGCCGTCGCGGTCCGATTCCCAGTTGAAGAGGAAGGGAACGCTGGCCTGGGTCCGTTCGCCCCGGGTCCGCCGCGTGTAGAGGCGCGCCATGGCGTCGACGGAGTGGTCGTCGCGCGCCCGCTGCCTGCCCCAGACGAGTTGCCACAGCCACCCGTAGGCCTCCTCGACCCCCGGGGCGTTGCCCTCGCGCCACGGCCAGAGGGAGAGGAAGGACCAGTTGCCTCGCTCGGCGACGCCGTCGGCGCCGCGCACCGAGCCCCAGTGGGCGAGCGGCCAGATCTTGGTGAAGTTCTCGCCGCCGTCGTCGAGCTTGTTGACCAGCTCGATGTTCCAGAAGAACGGCAGCACGAAGCGCTGGAAGGTCTCGTGGTCCGGGTTGTCGTACCAGCGCCACCAGACGATCGGCCACAGGGCCGTCCATGCATCCTGCTGGTCGTCGGTGGCGCGGCCGAAGAAGGGGAAGAACCACCACTGCTTCAGGCGACGGTCCGCCTCCATCACCGAGCTGTAGTAGCGCACGAAGGGCCATGCCACGTTGAGGCGGTAGAAGGCATCGCGCTTCTCGGTCACCTCGAACAGCGGCCATGCGATCATCAGGCCGCTGGTGTCGCGCGCGCTGCGGGTGCCGAAGAAGGGCCAGAACCACAGGGTGTGCACCGGGTCGTCGGTGAACTCGTTCTCCGTGCCCCAGCTCACGAACGGCCAGAGCACGTGGTAGCGCTGGTGGCGGCCGGGCTCCACGTCCACGGCATAGAGCGGCAGGAACCGGTGCCACTCGTGGTTGGCCTCCGCGCACGAACTCGTGCCGATGAGGGGCCACAGGTACAGGGTGTGGCGGTGGCCCTCCTTGTCGAGGCGCACGTAGAGGGGGAACAGGACGGTGCGGAAGCGCTCGTAGCTGAGGAACTGCGGGATGTCCGCGTAGAACGGCAGGAAGGCGAAGTAGTCCTCGCGCCCGTCCTCGCTCGTACCGCCCCAGAGCAGCGGGAACACCGCGTACCAGTCGACCTCGCGCTCGCCCTCGTCGTTGAGGCGGCTGCGCCAGCTCCACAGGGGGAAGAACCGGTGGTTGGTCTCCTCCTGGTCGCTGCGCACCCTCCCGACCGGCCACAGGAACTGGTGCTCGGTGGCCTGCAACTCCGGCTCCGTCACCCGCCGGTAGAGCGGCCGGATCCGGAAGTCCTTCCCGCCCTCCGGTGTGCGCTCGTAGTGCACGATGGGCCAGAGCACGTCCATCTCCTGCACCGTGCCGTCGGGGTCGAGGCGGTGGTAGTAGAGGGGCGAGAGGTTGAGCTCGCCGGGCATCACGGCACATGCCGACGCGAGCAGGGCGGGCGCGACGAGGGTCATTGCCCTGCCGACGCGTCTCGTCGTCTCAACGCAGCATCCGCCCGAATGCATGGGCCGGGATCCTAGCCGCTCGCGCATCCGCGCCGCAGCGCGTTTCCGTGGTGTGCGTCGCAGGAAAGCCCGCGCAGCGCACGAGGCGTCGAGGTATACCCTTCGCCCATGGTTCGGATCATGTCTGGCATCCAGCCCACCGGCAACCTGCACATCGGCAACTACCTCGGTGCGTTGGTCAACTGGGTGCGGCTGCAGCAGCAGTACGAGGCCTACTTCTGCGTGGTGGACCTCCACGCGCTCACGCGGCGCCCCGAGGCAGCAGAGCTGCGGCAGGCGGTGCGCGAGGTCGCGATCGGCATCCTCGCCTCGGGTGTCGACCCGGAGAAGGCGACGCTGTTCGTGCAGTCGCACGTGCCGCAGCACTCGGAACTGGCATGGGTCCTCACCTGCCTCACCCCGCTGGGCGACCTGAACCGCATGACGCAGTTCAAGGACAAGTCGCAGCACCAGCCCGAGAACATCAACGCCGGCTTGTTCACCTACCCGATCCTCCAGACGGCGGACATCGCCCTGTACCGCGCCGAGAGCGTGCCGGTGGGCGAGGACCAGGAGCAGCACCTCGAGCTGGCGCGCGAGACGATCCGCCGGTTCAACGGCATCTACGGCGAGACCTTCCCGGAGCCCAAGGTGGTGCGTTCCCACGCCCCGCGCGTGATGGGTCTCGACGGCGAGTCGAAGATGTCCAAGTCGCGCAACAACGAGATCGGGCTCTTCGAGACCGCCGAGGAGACCATGCAGAAGCTGCGGGGCGCCAAGACCGACCCTGCGCGGTTGCGCAAGACGGATGCGGGCAACCCGGACGTCTGCAACATCTTCAGCTACCACACCTTCTTCAGCTCCGAGGCGGAGCGCGCGGAGATCGGCCAGGGCTGCCGGACCGCCACGCTGGGCTGCGTGGACTGCAAGAAGAAGCTCTGTGCCAACATGGAGCTGGTGAAGGGGCCGATCCGCGAGCGCGCCAACGAGCTGCGCACGCACCCTGCACGGCTCGACGAGCTGCTGGCCGAGGGTGCAGTGCGCGCCCGCAGGCAGGCCGAGGCCACCATGGAACTGGTCCGGGAGCGCGTGGGTCTCCGCGCGGCACGGTCATGAAACATCTTGCCGTTGCCTCGACCGCACTGGCCTTCGCGGCCCTGTCCTGTGCCGCCTCGTGCAGCAGCGCCCCGGTGACGGAGGAGAAGGTTGCCGTGGTCTCCTCGCGCCTGTTGGCACCGTACCTGGGCGGCACCGAGGTGGGCTGCGACGAACTGGTGGTCGAGATGACCGCCAACTTCTACCCCAACGTGGGGCGCCCCTCGACCGACCCGCGGTTGCACAAGGTCGTGCGCACCCGCAAGGACGGTTTCGACGAGACCACCTACCTCAACCTCACCGGTGCACCCGAGGGTGCGTTCGTCGTCACCGTGGGCGAGCTCGACTCGATGGGGGACAAGGGCTGGGTGAAGGGCAAGCGCACCACGTTCACCGTGCTGCAGGCGTTCACCATGCGCACGCCGGTGGGCACGCACGAGTACCGCCTCGACGCGGAGGCGAAGGGTGCGCCCTTCGTGCGCGAGGACGGCAAGGTGCGCGACTTGCGCGAGTTCCGCATCCGCGACGGCATGGTGCATGCGCGCTGAGCCGGCCTCCCTGTCGCGCGCCGTTGCGCTGCTGGTCGCGGCAGTGGTGCCTCTCCTTGCGCAGGATGTGAGGCGCTACGAGCAGTGTGCCGACCCGCTCGGCGCCGCCATGCTCGCCGAGGCACGCGACCACGTGGCTGCCGGCCGGCTGCAGGACGCCCTGCCGCTGTTCGCGCGCGTGGTGGAGCGCTGCCCCGAGTGCGTCCCCGCCCACCTTGCCTACCAAGAGACTGCGCTGCGGCTCGGTGGCGCGGCCGTGGAGGCGTTGCGTCGCGACTACGAACGGCTGCAGGACCCGCCCAACTCGGTGGTGGTCTCGTACGCGCGGATCCGCCTGCTGCCGACCTCCTACGACCGGCTCAAGGCCCTCGACGCGGTGATCCGCCGCGACAAGGGCTTCTGGTACGCACACCACTCCAAGGCGCGCCAGCTGCGCAATGCCGGCCTGTTGGCGGCTGCGGTCGACAGCTGGCGCAACGCGGTGTCCGCCAACCCCGACTTCCTGCCCGCGTGGCACGAGATGGGGGAGGTGCTGGCCGAGCTGGGCAACACCAACGAGGCCTGCCGCGCCTACGAGAACTACCTGCGCGGTGCACCCGACGATGCCGAGGCCGTTGCCTCCTACGTGCACCTCCTCGTCTACAAGGCAGGCAGGCCCGCCGAGGCCTTGCCCTGGCTGCAGCGGCTGCTCGACCGCGACCCGCTCAAGCCCGAGTACGCCATGGACCGGGCGGCCGCGCTCTGGCTCACCGGCAAGCCGCGCGAGGCCCTCGACCTCTACCTTGCCGTGCTCGAGCGCGAGCCGCTCGCGTCCCGGGCCGCGCTCAACATCGGCTTCCTCTGCTACGAGGCGCTTGCCGGCAGCAACAACGAGGGCCGGCTGCGTTGGTGGCCGGTTGCCCGCGAGGCCATGCGCCTCTACCTCGCACTGGTGCGCGCCGAGGACGCGGTCGACTTCATGGAGCGCTACTTCGCAGTGCCGTTCCGGCTGGAGGAGATCGACGCGTTCCTGATGCGCAACAAGGTCTCCCCGTCGGATGGCGAGGCCTCGGTCGAGAGCCTGCGCGCCCTCATCCGCGGCTGAGGCGCTCACGCAGGGCGGCGGTCCAGGCGGGCGTTGCGAACTGGGCGAGCTGGGGGACCAGGCGGTCCCAGTCCGCGCGCGAGGCGGCATCGAGCGGCCGTGCGCAAACGCGCCAGCGCGGCGAGTCGATCTTGGTGCAGTGCCAGGTGCCCGCGGCGTCGCGCTGCACCAGCAGGTTGCGCAGGTCGAGGTTGCCGTCGCGGAAGCCCTGTGCGTGCAGGCGTTCGGCATACGTGGTCAATGCGTCCAGCAACGACGTGCGTTCCGCGGTCCCGAGAGCTGCGAGCGCTTGGTCCGCCGCCGTGCCGGGCCAGGCCTCGGTCACCAGCACGGCCCGGCGCAAGAGGCCGAGGCTGCCGATCCAGCCCGGGGTCCGCCACTCGGCCACGGCGACGGCAACCACCTTGCCGAGCCCCCGGTCGCGGAGCCAGCACAGGGCCTGGGCCTCACGGTGGGCGCGGCTCGGCGCAAGCCAGGTGTTGCGGCCGGCCCCACGCCACCGGTCGGCTGATCTTGGATAGTCGTAGGTCTTTATGAAGAAAGACCTTGGGGCGGTTTCTGCGCGTCTCACCCAGGAGCTGCGGTGATCGGTCACCACGGTGCCGAAGCCTCGCTCCCCGGGGGCAGCCAGTCCCAGGGCCGTGGCCCGGGCAACCAGCGCGTCCCAGGCCTCGGCCCCCAGAAGTTTGTGGGGGGCGCTGTGGATTCCTTTCGACACCGTCGCCACAAGCGTATACTCCGCCGAGACTTATTCCATCGAACAACCTTCCACAGGAGCGGTGGAAACCGCGCGGACAGGAACCTCAGCGAACGGAGTACAGGTTGAAGACCATCACGAAGAAGGAACTCGTCAACCGCATCGCGGAGCAGACCGGCGTCACCAAGGTCGTCGCGAAGGACATCATCCAGACGTTCCTCAACGCGATCATCCAGGAGCTGGCCGACGGCAACCGCTTGGAGTTCCGTGAGTTCGGTGTGTTCGAGTCGCGCGAGCGCGCGGCGCGGCGCGCGCAGAACCCGCGCACGCTGGAGAAGGTGGACGTTCCTGCGAAGCGCATCGTGAAGTTCAAGGTCGGCCGCCTGATGCGCAAGCGCGTGTCCGGTGAGCTTGCCACTGGCGAACTTCCGCAAGACGACGATTAGTCGAGTGTGCGCCGTCACTTGCGTGCGCGTGATGCGCGCGACGCAGGGTGCGGTGCCCGATCCCCATGAATCGTTACGCCTGGATCGCCCTGATCGTGGTCGTCTGGTTGGTGGTGCGCACCATGGCCAAGCGGCGCGCCCAACGCGGCACCCCGGACGACCCGGTGCGCCTCGACCCGCATGCGGACCGCGAGCAACTGCGGCGCGAGAACGACCGGTTGCGCGAGGAGCTGGAACGGCGTCGCCGCGAGACGCCCTGAGCGGCAGGCGCTGACCCGCACGCTCCGAGCGGCAGGCGCGGCTGCCCGTCGGATTTCCTGCATCGCTTCCGCGTCGCACGGCAACCTGTGCACACGGATGCGCGACGCAGAGGATCCGCGGTACGAGGCGACGCTGGAGGCGCACGGCAAGGCGCTCCGCGCGCTCGGCCGTCGCCTGATGGGCAACGGTGATGCAGACGACCTCGCGCAGGACGCGCTCACTGCGGCGCTGACCGCGGCTCCGTCCCGCGCCCCACTGGGCGCCTTCCTCAAGGGCATTGCGCGCAGGCTCGCGGCGTTCCGGTTGCGCACGCGTGCGCGTCGTGAGGACCGCGAGCAACTCCTGGCGCGGCCCGAGGCAACGGTCTCGGCCGCGGATGCGGCTGCCACTGCCGAACTTGCGCAACAGGTTGCCGATGCGGTGCGCGCGCTGCCGGAGCCCTACCGCACCACGGTCGTGCTGCGCTTCTGGCACGACCTGCCGCCGCGCGCGATTGCAGCGCAACTGGGCGTGACCGTGCACACGGTCCGTTCACGCCTGCAGCGCGCGCTCCAGATGCTGCGCGCGCGCCTCGACGCGCGGCCGTCGGGCAGGCAGGGGTGGGCCCTGCCGCTTGCCGCTTGGATCGATGTCCGCCCTGCCGCAGCCACCACGGCTGCGGGCGGGGCTGCGGTGCTGGGAGGATTGGTTGTCATGGTCACGAAGGTCCGGGTCGCGATGGTGGTGGGGTGTGCCCTCGTCCTGGCCCTCGCGCTAGCGGAGCACGAGGTCGGGGACGCTGCCGAACTTGCTGTGCCCGGTGGCGGGGCAGGCATCGCGGTGGCGGCGGAGCTGCCGCGTGCTGCAGGTTCCGTGGCAGATCCCGTCGAGCGCGTGGCAGCACCCTCGGTGCCCGTGGCCGACTTGGTGCCGCGCGCCACGCTGCGCGGGCGCTGCGTCGACGCTTCCGGTGCGCCCCTCGCCGGCTGCGAGGTCGTGCTGCGCGGCGACAAGGCCAGCCAGGAACGGGTGGATGCGTGGACGCTGGACCACGCACTTCCCCCGGCTGTCGAACCGGAGCCTGTCGTCACGGCCGCAGATGGTCGGTTCGCGTTCTCGTTCGCGCCACCGCCGCCGTTCCAGTTCGTCCTCGAGGTGCGTGCCGATGGCAAGGCAATGCTCGTGGCGCGCTGGTCGGCCATCGCCCCGGGTCGAGTCGTCGAACTCGGCGACCTCATGATGCAGCCGGGCCTGCGGCTCGCGGGCCGCGTGGTCGACCCGCAGGGCCTCCCGGTCGAGGACGCGCTGGTGCGGGCGCGTCGCGCGGTCGACCCCTCCGAACCCTCCCCGCACGCGCACGGCGTCGTGGCCCCGCTCGTGTTCGCCTTTGCCGCCACGGATGCGGCAGGCCTCTTTGCGATCGACGCACCCTTGCTGGGCGGGAGGTATCGGCTGGAGGTGGAGAAGGTGGGTCACCGCCTGCGCGAGTCGTCCGATGGGAAGCCGCGGCCCGTCTCGGTCCTGCCGCCGGAGCGCGGGTTGGACATCCTCATCGATGTCTCAGCGGCCCAGCAGGGCTTCGAACTCGTGCTCGAGCCGGTGCCGAGTGCGGGTGCGGTCTCCGGAACGGTGCTCGATGCATCGGGTGCGCCCGTGGCAGGGGCGCACGTCCAGTTGACCGACGCCACGGGCAGCGTGGCAGGTGCAGGGGCCACCACGGCGCAGGGCCGGTTCCGCGTCGAACTCTGGGGACCCGCGGAGCGCGGACCCTACCGGGTGCGGGCCAGCTGCAAGGGGCACGAACCGTGCGAGCCCGCGGATCCCGTGGCTGCGGGAACCACGGGCCTCGAACTGCGGCTCGGAGTTGGGCCCGTGGTGACGATCCGGGTGGCGGGCCCCACGGGCGGCACCGTCGACGACTACGCGGTGCGCATGTTCCGACGCGGTGCCGGGCCGGTCCTCGACTCCAACCAGGTCAAGGTGCTGGCGCGCGGTCCGTTCGCGGACGGCACGGCGACCGTGCGCGGCATGCCGTCCGGGCCGTGGCTCGCGGCCGTGGAGTTCCCGGGCAGGCTCGGACTGCTGCCCCTCCTCGTGCCCTTCGATGTCGCACCGGGCCAGTCGATCCGGCTCGACCTCGTGGCCGAAACCGGAGCCGCGCTCGAAGTTGCCATCCGTACGCAGGCTGGCGCACCGGTGCCGGACGCGCGCATCGCGCTCGCGCAACTGGTCTCCGGCGCCTTCGACGAACGCACCGAAGTGGTGCAGTTCTCCACC
>JBEGVB010000192.1:0-2840 GCA_041178545.1 Planctomycetota bacterium | reverse complement strand
CGCAGCCTCTGAGCGCGGCGCGGACGCTCAGCGCACGAGCGGACAGGCAACCAGACCGCCAGGCCCCTCGGTGCCGTCCTCCCACACCAGCACGCGGTCATCGCCCACGCCCTCGATGGTGACGCGGATCGCCTGCTTGGTGCGGGCAGCGGTGCCGGCGGCGCAGTCGGCCCGTTCGATGACGAGCCGGGTCCGGAACTGCGGGCCTGCGCTGGCGCGTTCCATGCCGCTGATCCTGCCGTCCGCGGCCCAACGGAAGCGGAACCACTGCGAAGGTGCATCGCCCACGCGCAGCCAGCTCACCGGCGGGGTCGCGGTGTCGGTGCCGGCGAACGCCAACTGCGGCGGCCGGTCCTTCGGCAGCGCGAGGGAACGCCACAGTTCCTGTGCAGCCCGGGCGACGTCGAGCGTCGCACAGAGTTCGGTTGCCTGCTTCTCGTCACGCTGCGTGAGGTGCTCGGCAAGCAACAGCACACGGTCCTGCCGCGAGCGCAGCCAGTCCTGGTCCAGGGGACCGCTGAACGCACCTTGCGCGGGCCAGCGCCCAGACTGCACGCGCTCGGCCGCCTGCAGGCCGGTGCCGCTGACGACGAGAGACTGGCCGTCGGCCACGACCTCGAGTTCGTCCCCGGTCGGCATGCGGTAGCGACCAACGAAGCGGGCAGGCGTGGCGGCCGTCGGGTCCGGAGGTGGAGCAGGCTCCGTGGCAACGGGTTCGACAGGGCCCGCTGCCGTGGGTGCTGGGGCACCGACGAGTGCACCACCCACGGCAACGAGCAGCGGCTCGGGATCCATGGTCTCATCGGCGCTGACCACCACCACCGAGCGGGTGCGCGGGTCGACCACCGCACGCACGCGATAGCCAGGCGCAGTGCCGTTCATCACGCGCGAGTCGGGACTGCCGGGGACCGCGCCCTCGGCGACGCGGAACGGTCGCAGTTCCACGGGCTCGAGGAGCCGCTTGCGGTTCAGTTCGGTTGCAGCACGGCCGTCGGCAACTGCTCCGAGCAGCGCGCACAGGTCGCGAGGACTCGCGAGCAGGCCAGTGGCGCCCTTGCGGGTCCAGTCGATGGTCGCGGGCAGCAGGGGTGCGGTGCGCTTCTCGCGACGCTCCAGGCGGTCCATGGCACGCTTGTCGTCGAGGCGGCGCTCGCCGGCCCAGCCGGTGTCGGCGAGCCCGAGCGGCTGCCACAAGAGCTTGCGGCAAGTCTCCTCGAGGCGCGATCCACTGGCAGTCTCCACGACCGCGGCAAGCAGCACGTCGTTGAGCGGGGACCACCGGGCGCGGCCACCTGGCTCCCCCACCAGCGTGCACTTGCCGATGCGGGCCACGGCCTGCTTGACGCCGTTGCCGTCGTTGGGCTGCCAGTCCGCGAACTCGGGCAGGCCGCTCGTGTGGTCGAAGAGGTGCTCCACCGTCACCGCAGCACGGTCTGCGGGCCATGCGGTGAGCACCTTGCGCACCGGGTCCTCCAGGCGCAGCTTGCCCTGCTCGACGAGGCGCAACGCCACCACGCGCAGCACCCAGCCGGACCAGCCGCCTGCGTCGACGAGGTGCGAGGAACTGATCTCGCCCTTCTGCAGGTCGGGCCTGCCGCTGCCCCGGGCGAACACCACGGCGCCGCCCACGGCAACCACCACGGCTCCGCGGTGACCAGCCCCGTCGCGGTCCAGGGCTGCAGCGATCTGCGGGCCGAGGGGCGCCACCGAGACGTCGTCGCGCGCCTGCCCGCGGATGACGCCGGCAAGCACGAGCACCGTCAGCAAGGCATGGCGTGCGATCATGCGTCGCCCAGACACATCCCGAGGTCGCGAGCCGTCTGCACCAGGTCGCCGTCGAGCGGCACGCACTTCATGCGGCGCGTCGCCTGTTCGAGCGGGACCGCGCGCACGTCCGGCGGGTCGAGCGCCACCATCACGCCTTGGCCACCCGCGGCCAGCGTCCGGACGGCTGCCGCGCCGAAGCGCAACGAGATCTGGCGGTCGGCAGCGCTTGGTGTGCCGCCGCGCAACAGGTGGCCGAGCACCACGGTGCGCACGTCGTGCTGCACGTGCTTGCGCAGTTCGGCAGCAAGTCGCTCCCCGGCACCGCCGAGTCGCTCTGCTGCGCCCGTGACCTTCTCGACCACGGCATGGCCGCCGCCGCGCGGCACGGCGCCCTCGGCCACGACGAGGATCGAGAACTTCGCCCCGCGCGCATCGCGCTCGCGGATCTTTGCCACCACGGGTTCGATCGCGTACGGGATCTCGGGGATGAGCACCACGTCGGCGGTGGCGGCGACGCCGCTGGCGAGCGCGATCCAACCGGCGTAACGGCCCATCACCTCGACGACCATCACGCGGTTGTGGGACTCGGCCGTGGAGTGCAGGCGGTCGAGGCACTCGGTGGCGAAGCCTACCGCCGTGTCGAAGCCGAACGTGACGACGGTGCCATCGAGGTCGTTGTCGATGGTCTTGGGCACGCCCACGACCCGCACGCCGAGTTCGGACAGCCTGCGCGCGATGGCGAGCGAACCGTCGCCACCGATAGCCACCAGCGCGTCGATGCGGTTGCGCCGTAGCGCCCGCACCAACTCGGGCGTGCGGTCGACTTCCTCGACGGTGCCGTCCTTGCGACGCACCGGGAACGACATCGGGTTGCCGCGGTTGGTGGTGCCGAGGATCGTGCCGCCGAGGTGCGTGATGCCGCGCACGCGCTTGGGCGTGAGTTCGACCAGTCCCTTGCCCTTCTCGTAGGCCTCGGGCAGCAGCAGGCCGTTGTAGCCGTCGCGGATGCCCACGCATTCCCAGCCGAGTCGGTCGGCCGCCAGCACCACGGCACGGATCACCGCGTTGAGCCC
>JBEGVB010000191.1:0-3001 GCA_041178545.1 Planctomycetota bacterium | reverse complement strand
CCGGTCTCCAAGAGCACGTCCACGGTGAGCGACGCCACGGGGTGACGCGGTTACGCTCGCGGCATGACCGCATCCCGTCTGCTGCCCGCATCCTGCCTGCTGTTCCTGCTGGCCACCGGCTGCGCATTGGCGCGCCAGGAGACCAACGAGCCCTTCGACGCCGCAGTCGTGCGCAGCCTGCAGCCCGGGGTCACCACGGCGCGCGACGTGGTCGAGCGCCTCGGTGCTCCCAGCGAGGTCGTCCAGCTCGGCCGCCGGACTGCCTACCGCTACGACGCGACGACGACCAAGAGCGCGGCGCTCTTCCTGCTGGTGTTCAACATGGCGGCACAGGACACGCGCAGCGACCGGTTGTGGGTGTTCTTCGACGAGAACAACGTGCTCACCCACCACGGCTCGACGTTCGGCACCCACCGCACCCAGTACGCACTGCCGTGGGAGAACGTGCACGAGGCAGACGACAATGCCGAGCGGGACGCTGCACGCGCAGGCCTCGGGGCAAGCAGCGGGAGCAAGTGAGGATGGGACTGGCATCGCGGGCACCCGCGCGCGTGGCACTCCTCGTCGGCGTGCCGCTACTGCTCACGGGCTGCATCCAGTTGCGCTGGACGGCGCGCAACACGGAGGACCCGGTGTCGAAGACTGCCGTCGACTCCCTCTGGCCGGGGACTGACACGATGGAGACTGCGCTCGCCAAGCTGGGCGCGCCCCACTTCGTGTGGGAGTACCACGGCGACGGTGCAGCCCTTGCCTGGATCCACCAGGCGGAGCGGGACCTGGGGCTGCGTGCGAGCTACTCGCTCTCGCGCGGGCCGAGCGCGAGCTTCCGTTTCGACGACAGCCAACTGGACGTGCCCGGTGTGGTGCTGTGGTTCGACGGGACACTCGTCCTGGAGAAGGTTCGCCAGGGCAACCTGCGCGAGCTCACCGAGGACCTCACGCGCAGGCCCGCGCCGGTGGACCCGCCAGAGCCCGTCAGGACCGGCGCCTGAGCCTGGACTCCAGCACCAGCTCGAGTTCCTGCATCGCATGCACACAGTCGGCGCGCGGGATGCGCCGGAAGGAGCCCTGCAGGTTGCGCAGCATGCGCTGCAGCCATGCACCGTGGGGACACGGCGGCATCAACGACGCGTCGGCAGCAACCTCCCGCCCGAGCACGCTGCCGACCCGGGCGCAGGCCTCGGCAAGGCTCAGCACCTCGCCACCGTGGAACGGGTCCACGAAGGCAGGAGCGCCCTCGATCTCGACGGCCGCGAGGAAGTGGCCGGGTGCACCGATCCCCTCCACGGCGATCCCGAGTTCCTCCAGCACGGCCTTGTAGAGCAGCGTGAGGGTGATCGGCAGGCCGCGCCTGCGTTCGAGCACTCGGTGCAGGTAGCTGTTGGCTGGAGCATGGTAGTCCGCGTCGTCACCCCGGAACCCTTCCTCCTCGAACAGCACGACATGGGCGTGCGCCAGCAGTGCCTGGTGCGCACCGCTGGAGCAACGCGTCCGCACGCGCGCAGCCAGTGACCCGATGTGGGCGAACACAGTGCCCACGGGCGCGTCCGGCTCCTCGTGCAGGGCAAGCGCAGCAGCGGCGCGCACGAGACCTTGCGTGGTGCCAAGGCCCTCGAGTGCCACCGAGAAGGCCTGCATGGCCAAGGGTCTGCAGGCCGAGAACTCGCCGTGCGGGTCCATGGGCGTGGCTGCGACCCCGCCGGTTCAGAACGAGATGAACTGGAGCAGTTCCTGGTACCTGCGGTCCACCGCTGCCCGGTCGGCGTTTGCGATGCGGTCGACGCCGAAACCCTCGACCGTGAGGCTTGCCGTGACGGTGCCGTAGGCCACTGCGCGCTTCATGTTGCCGAGGTTGATCGTGTCGCAGTTGGACAGGTAGCCCATGAAGCCACCGGCAAAGCTGTCGCCGGCGCCGGTCGGGTCCACCACGGCCTCGGTCGGGTAGGCAGGCAGGGCGAAGTGGAAGAACTGGCTGAACAGGAAACAGCCGTGCTCGCCCTTCTTGACGATGACCAGCTTGGGGCCGTAGCCGAGGGCGGCGCGGCCTGCCCGGATGAGGTTGGAATGGCCGGTGAGCTGCTTCACCTCGGAGTCGTTCACGATGAGGCCGTCGATGCGCCCGAGCAGGCGCCCGAGCCCCTCGCGGTCGGTGGAGATCCACAGGTCCATGGTGTCCGCGACCACGAAGCGCGGCTGCGTCATCTGGTCGAGCACGCTCATCTGCGTGGTCGGCGACCCGTTGGCGAGGAACAGGTTGGGGACCGCCTTGAGCTGTTGGGGGACCTTGGGCTTGAAGTCCCCGAACGTGTTCAGTTGCACGTCCAGCGTGGTGCGGTCGTTCATGTCCGACGAGTAGCGACCGCTCCAGCGGAAGGTCTTGCCGGGCTTGGTCTCCAGGCCGTCCAGGTCGACGCCCCGCTCCTCGAGGAGCATCCTGCTGGCCCGCGGGAAGTCCTCGCCCACCACCGAGACCAAGTGGGTCTTGGTGAAGAGCCGCGAGGCGAGGCTGAAGTAGGTGGAGGAACCACCGAGGAGTTCCGGACGGGATCCGTGCGGGGTCTCGACGGAGTCGAATGCGGTGGAACCGACGACGAGGAGCGACATGGTGCGGGACAGCATCCCGTCCCGCGGGCGCACGGACAAGCGCGACGGTCGCGGAAAGTGGGTGCTCAGCCCGCTGGCGGCGGGGCCGACTCCATCGCGACCTCGCGCGCCACGTCGGCACGCGTCACGCGGTCGCGCTCCAGCAGGACGAACAGTCCGCCGAGCAGCGACCAGAGGGTCATGTGGAGGCGGAAGAGCACGGACAAGGCGACCCCGCGTGTGCCCATCACGGCGCCCGGGTTGGCGACACCCTGCACGTACGCGCCGCCGTAGGACGCAAACAGCGTCTTGTAGAGCGCCTCGCCCACGCCCCAGCCGTTGGGTGCGATCGGCACCGCGCTGACCACGTTGATGATGGGGATCAGCACGAAGTACTCGAACCACGGCATGCCGATGC
>JBEGVB010000190.1:0-15130 GCA_041178545.1 Planctomycetota bacterium | reverse complement strand
GCCGCCGATGCCCTCGAAGCACTCCTCGGCCTCGGTGATGCGGACGAGGCCCTTCTCGACCAGCATCGGTCCGCCACCGAGGAGTTCCTGCGCGCGCCACGGCCGGCCCTGCTCGCGCAGTGGCTGGGGCGCAGGCTTGCCCGGCGCATTGGCGGCAGGCTTTTCGAGGGCGAACAACTCGTTGTCGAAGCACCACGTCCACGCACAGTCGACGCCTGCATGCGCCCCACTCTCGTCCTCGACGAAGCCGATCGCCGCGCGCGCCACGGGGTGCGTGTGCTCCTCGCGCTTCACGGTCGCAACGCCCTTCGCCACCAGCACGCCCTCGTCGACCACGGCGCTCACCGAACCGGAACTCGCGAAGTAGCCGGCATTGACGGCCACGAGCGCGCCGAGGGCCACTGCCTGCTCCGAGGTGGTGCGGAGCCCGCGCGCGGGCAGGCTCGCCTCGGGGCGCCAGGTGCCGTCGAAGCGCGCGGACACCATCCATGCGCGCAGGGGGGGATCGGCGTCGATGCGCTCGTGCACGACGATGGCCTGCGGCAGCTTCGCCTGCAGGTCGGTGCGAATGGTCCAGCCCTCGGGGACCGTCGTGGCCGCGGCCTGCTTCGTGGCCTCCTGCTGCGTACCCTCCTGGGCACGTGCGGCGTGCGCCCACGCGCAGCAGGCGAGGACGAGGACGGCGAGGGTGCGGGCGCGCATGGCGTGATGATGCAGGCGTGCAGTGGTTCCCGCCATGCCCGGCGCGAGGCGCACACGGCCTCGCCCCTGCAGTGGTGGAAACCTCGTGCCCGCGCGTAGACTCCCGCGCCCCGCGGGGACCCGCCCCGCAGCAAACCGCACACCATGATCACCGGCACCTTCCTCGACGAGATCAGCCACGACATCCCATCCGCCAACTGGGGCCGCGAGGAGTGGGCCCGCGACTTCCGCTCGATGAAGGAGAGCGGAATCGACACGGTCATCCTGATCCGGGCCGGCTACCGCGACCGCTGCGCCTTCGATTCCAAGGTGCTGCGGAAGCGCCACGGCTACCTCATCGTGCAGGACGACCTCGTGCAGTGGTTCCTCGACCTCGCGGCCGAACACGGCATGGGGTTCTGGTTCGGGACCTACGACTCGGGCGACCACTGGATGCGTGGCGAGCACGCGGCCGAGGTCGCCGTCAACCGCGACTTCACCAACGAGTTCGTGCAGCGCTACGGCTCGCACCCGGCGTGGAAGGGCTGGTACATCAGCCACGAGATCGACGCATTCGACGAGTCGATCATGCGCGTGTACGAGGACCTTGCCGCGCACCTCAAGGGACTCAAGCAACTGCCGATCCTGATCTCGCCCTACCCGCGCGGCAAGAAGCAGTTCGACAAGCCCTTCACGCTCGCCGAGCACGCCGACAACTGGGGACGCATCTTCCAGCGCGTCAAGGGACTGGTCGACGTCGTCGCGTTCCAGGACGGGCAGGTCGACTACGCGGAGCTGCCCGACTACCTGCGCACCAATGCCGAGTTGGCGCGCAAGAACGGCATCACCTGCTGGTCCAACGTCGAGAGCTTCGACCGCGACGTGCACATCAAGTTCCCGCCGATCGCCTGGCCCAAGCTGCGCCACAAGATCGAGGCCGCGCGTGCAGCCGGCGTGGACAAGCTCATCACCTTCGAGTTCAGCCACTTCATGAGCCCGAACTCGATGTTCTCGTCTGCGCACGGCTTGCACCGCCTCTACATGGAGTGGTGCAAGGGCCTCGCTCGCAGGGGTGGCGCCTGATCAGTTGCGGTCCGCGCGCCGGTCGATGAGCGCGATCACGGCGCGGTGGGCGCCCTTGGGCCCGCGGTGCAGCTCCGCCTGCTTGCCCGCCTCCAGCTTCATGCGGCCCAGCTCGCGCCACGTCTGCTTCGCGTCCGTGGCCTCACCCCACACCGTGTAGGTGCCGGTCACCTTGGGCACGGCGCTCCAGGTCGTCGTCTCGCCGGCGTCGGTTGCCGCGGCCTCCAGCGCCCGGGGCCGCCAGTCCTGCTTGGTGCGCCATGGCAAGCGCGCCGCCTTCGCATAGGCGCCAGTCCGCAGGTCCTTCGCGCGCGCGCCCTCGTCCACGACCAGGCCCTTCTCGTAGAACCACACCTCGCCGGCAAAGCCCCGCTCGCGGTTCGAGCGCACCGAGCCGTTGGCGAGGTCCTTGCCGATCACGTACTCGCGGTAGCACGACAGCACGCCGGGCGACACGAGGTCGCGCCGCCGCCCCAGCCACTCGATGGCCAGCGTCTGGTCCGCCATGCGGTCGTACTCCTGCTGGGTGCGGGCGTAGAGCTGCGGGTGCAGTGCGTCGACGAGTCCGCGTTCGACCCAGGTGCGCTGGTCCTGCAGGTAGTCGCGCAGCGCCCAGCTGGGCGCGCCCGGGGCCATGGAGAACACGAGGTCGGTGCTGACCGCCTTCACGGCGCCGCGCAGCACGCCGAGGTAGTCGGTGAGGATGTCGGCGCGCCACTGCGTCCACGCCTTGTCGTTGATGTCGCGAGGCGGGTCCTGCCCGAACTGCGCCCGGTAGCGAGCCACGGTCTCGGCGTCGTAGCCGGCCTCGGCGGGCAGTGCCGGCAGGCGGTCGTCGCCCTGCACGCCGTCGACGTCGTAGCGCGTCGCGCACTCGACGACGAGGTCGGTGAGGAACTGCTGCGGTCCGGCAGCGAGCGAGTTAAGCCACGGGAACTCGTTCTTCACCACCGGCTTGCCGTCGACCCCGATCGCCGCCCAGCCGGGGTGCTTCTCGAGCGCCTTGCCGGGGAACCGCGCGTGCCCGTCGGCAAAGCCATACTCGAACCAGGGGATCACCTCGATGCCGTGGCGGTGCGCCTCGAAGAGCACCTCGGCCAGCGGGTCGCGCTTCCCGTAGCGCGGGTCGGTCCTGGCGCCGACCACCTTCTCGGCCACCGCACTGTCGAACAGCGTGTGGCCCTTGCTCCACACCACCGGGAACACCACGTTGACCCCGGCCTCGGCCAGGAGCGCCATCTGGTCGCGCACGTTCTCTCGGGAGTCGAAGAACGTCGAGTAGCTGTTGGGGATCCAGACGCCGCGAACCTCGGCGGGCTCCTGTCCCTGCGGCGTGAGGGTCGCAAGTGCGAGAGCGATTGCTAGCATCCGCGCATCATGACAGACCCGGTTTCGAAGCGCGAGGTGGACGTGTTGGTGGTCGGTGGCGGCTGTTCCGGCGTGGCGGCAGGCATCCAGGCCGCGCGGGCCGGTGCGCGCACGCTCGTGTGCGAGGAGACTGCCTGGCTGGGTGGGATGATCACTGCCGCTGGCGTGAGCGCCGTCGACGGCAACGAGGGCGCGCTGGGCGGCGGCATCTTCCGCGCGTTCCGTGACTTCGTCGAAGCTCATTACGGCGGCCGCGAGGCGGTGCGCACCGGCTGGGTGTCGAACACCTGTTTCGAGCCGCAGCTGGGTGCCAAGTGGTTCCGCGAGACCCTGCAGCGCTCCGGCGCCCAGGTGGTCCACGGCGCGCGGTTGCGCGAGGTGCTGCGCGACGGCAACGTGGTCCGCGGTGGCGTGTTCGACACGCCCACGGGAGTGCTCGAGGTGCGGGCGAGGGTGACGGTCGAGGCCACCGAGTACGGCGACGTGCTCCACCTCGGCGGCGTCCCGTACCGCCTCGGTCGCGAGTCGCGCGCGCAGACGGGGGAGCCGCATGCACCCGAGGTGCCCGACCTGGAGATCCAGGACCTCACCATGGCAGCGACCCTCCGCCGTCACGAGGGCAAGGCCCCGCCCGTCGCGCTGCCTGCAGGCTTCGATGTGTCGCGCTTCGACTGCTCGACCAGCCAGATCTGCTCGGTCCCGGACCCTGCGTACTGGAACCACAAGCTGCACGACTGGGAGAGCTTCCTCACCTACTCCCTGCTGCCGGGCGGCATGTTCATGCTGAACTGGCCGTTCCACAGCAACGACTACCCGGCCCAGGGCCTGTTCGGCACCCGCGAGGAGCGGGCGCAGACGATCGCCCGCGCGAAGGAGCGCACGCTCGCCTACGTGCACTACATCCAGAACCACCTCGGCCATCCCGAGTGGGGGCTGGCGGAGGGCGTCTACCCGACGGCCGACCACCTGCCGCTCATGCCGTACGTGCGAGAGAGCCGGCGCGTCGTGCCGGTGCGCTGGATGGTGGAGCAGGACGTGGTGCCGCAGGGCGGCAGCCGTCGCAATGTCGTGCGCAAGGACGGCGTGGCGGTGGGCGACTACTACCTCGACCACCACCACGACAAGGACCACCGTCCGCCCGGCCAGCGCCTCGGCGAGGACTACCCGTCGAACGCGCCGTTCCAGGTCTCGTGGTCGGCCATGCTCCCGCAGGGGATCGAGGGGCTCATCGCCGCCGAGAAGTGCATTGGCGTGACCCACATCGTGAACGGCTGCTCGCGCCTGCAACCGGTCGCGATCGCCATCGGCCAGGCAGCAGGCATGGCGGCAGCACAGGCCGTGCTCTCCGGCAAGGCGCTCCACGAGCTGCCGGTCGCGTCGGTGCAGCGTGCGCTCATTGCCGCGGGCTGCGTGTGCGTGCCGGACCGTGAGGTGGGTTGCGACGACCCGCGCTTCGCCACGCGCCAGCTCGAGCAGCTGGGGCTGTGACCGTCCTCAGCCGCGCGGCACCACGACCAGCGTGACCGGTTCGTCGGGCTCCAGCGCGGAGACCTCGGCGCTCGCGAGGGCGAGCAGCTGGGAGGCCTCGACGAGCCCCGCGAGGTCGACCAGTTGGCCCGGCTTCACCATTTGGACCTCGGGCAGGACGAGGCCGCCGTCGCCCCAGGTGGTGTACCGGCTGACCAGCCCGGCGAGCCTGGCCTCGACGTCCGATGCCGGCGCGGTGACGCAGAATGCGTCGCGGGTGCGGTAGCGCACGACGCCCTCGGCGTCCACGACCGCTGCTGGCATGCGCCAGACCTTGAACAGCCCGAACAGCACCGGCACGCGGTGCTCGGCGGTGAACGTGCGGAGCCACGAGTCCGCGCCGCCCTGCACCTGCACGAGCGCGGGGTCGACGCGCATGGCGTGCGCAGCCGTCGTCCGCAGTGCGTCGAGGGTGGGGCGGGGGCCCGAGAGGTCCTTGGTGCGGAGCTGCGGCGAACCCGTGGCCGTTGCGCGCACGCGGCGCTCGCGACGGTCGATCTCGACGTGGACCTCGATGGTCCCAGGGTCCGCGCCCATGTCGCGCACGCGCTCGAATGCCTCACGACGGATCGCGAGCAGCTCGGACTCGCTCGGGCTCAACAGCGTGCGTTCGACGGAGTCCTGCAGGATGCCGAGGGCCACGCCAATGGCCGAGATGACCTCGGCGTTGCGCGCGATGCGGTGCTCCATGCCCAGGGTCTTGGCCGTGAACGGCACCACGGCCTCGGCACCACCGCCGCCCCCGATCATCACGACGTCGGTGGCCGCGACCTTGTGCTCCGCGAGCAGTCGCTTGACCACGGGTGCCACGCGGGCTGCTCCGAGCTCGAGCACGCGGGTGGCGGCAGCCACCGCAGTGGTGCCGCAGTACCGTGCGAGAGCCTCGAAGGCAGTGCGCACCGAGCCCTCGTGGCCCTTGCCGTAGCCGGTGCAGAGCCCGAGCAGGTTGGAGGCGCCGGTGGGGGTGACGGCATGGCTCACCTTGCCGTTGCGACGCAGCGCGAGGTAGTCGTCGGGGTCGCTGGGCTTGGGCCGGAAGTTGACGACCTCCACCTCGCCCAGTTCGGGCGTGAAAGCCTCGTACTCCAGCCCTGCGATGTGTGCGCTGCGGGGGCCCACGTCGACGAGCTTGCCGCGGCGGGCACGCGGCACCGAGCCGCCTGCGACACCGACCGTGCGGACGTCGAGCGTGCGCAGGAACAACCGTCTGCCACCGACCTCGGCGGCGCGGATCTCAGGGCGGCCGTTGCGGATCAGGCAGATGTCGCTCGAGGTGCCGCCGACCTCGACGAACACGCCATTGGCGATCCGCTCGTACATCAGTGCAGCAGCGACCCCGGCGGCCGGTCCCGACAGCATGGTGAGCACCGGCCGCTTGCGCATGGCCTCGATGTCCATGATCCCGCCGTCCGATCGCATGACCATGAGGGGCGCCTTGATCCCGCTCGCGGCGATGGCGCGCGCGGTGCGGTTCGCGGTCTCGATCATGATCGGCAGCATGCTCGCGTTGACGGCTGCAGTCAGCGTGCGCATGCGCAGCCCGTAGAGCTGGGTGAGGCTCGAGGTGGCGGTGACCGGCACGCCGAGTTCCTCCGCGATGCGCACCACGGCCTGCTCGTTCTCGGGCCGGTCGACGCTGAAGGGCTCGGCTGCCACCACCGCGCGTGCACCCTCGGCCACCAGCTCCTGAAGCAGCTCCCTCGCACGCGCTGCGTCAAAGCCGTTGGCCACGTCGAGGAAGCGGAACACCGTCTCGAGGGCCGCGCCGGGGCCGAGTTGCACCGTCCCGAGGCGGGCCTCGCGGCGGGCGCGCATTCCCTGGGCGCCGCTGCCCATTGCGAGGATGCCCACCTTTGCCACGTCGCCCTCCAACAGGGCATTCGTCGCCTGGGTGGTGGAGTGGGCGATCAGCACCACCTCCTCGGGCGCGATCTGCGCCTCCGCGAGCAGGCGGTGCATCGAGGCGACCACGCCTGCTGCCACGCCGTCCTCGTGCCCGTGCGTCGTGGGCACCACGGCCTTGCCGACCAACTCGGTGCGTCCCACGTCGACGGCCACCGCATGGGTGAACGTGCCACCCACGTCGATGCCGATCTTGAGCCTGCGCATGGCCATGGTGGTCAGAGGAACAGGACGGCAGCGGCCGTGAGGCCGAGGAAGACCGCGACCCACACGAACGGCAGGGTGCGGAACAGGATGGTGTTGACGTCGATGCCCTGGTGGTTGGCGATCCAGACGTTTGCCGTGTTGGTCGGGTCGCAGATGCCCTGCACCTGGCCCACGCTCAGCAGCAGGGCCATCACCGCTGCAGGCGGCAGGTTGCCGCTGCTGGTGAGGACGGCCGCGACACCGAAGCCGAGGCCCCACACGTTGAGCGGGCCGCGGTAGAGGGCCAAGGGGGCTGCGAGCCCGAACCCGAGCACGTAGAGCCAGGCTGACGAAGGCACCAGGCGTGCCAGGACGGGCTCGATGGCGGCGAGCACCGGCCATGCCACGTCAGGGTGCGTCGCGGCCCAGCCCGAGGGGCCCTTCACCGCGCAGATGAGGATGCCGATCCCGATCATCAGCACGATGGCGGGCATGACGCTCGCACCGCCCTCGATCAGGCACTGCACCGTGAGCGCCATCGATCCGGGTCGTGCGGTGACCAGGATGGCGTACGCGAAGCCGATCACGAAGGCGGCGAGGATGGGCACGTCGAAGAGCAGGATCGCCAGCAGCGGCACCAGCGGGATCAGGTAGGCGGCACCACGTACCTTCACCTCCTGGTGGCGCCAGCGACTCAGCTTGCGCAGCACGTGCAGCAGTTCGCGGCCCACCAGCAGGACGAAGCCGAACAGCACGATGCGGCGCGTCCACGTCAGCAGCGGCCCGGGTGCGGAGCCTGCCTTGCCCTGGCCCGGGTCCACGCCCAAGAGCGCCAGGCAGACGCCGCCCACGGCAGCCAGGAACAGCAGCAGCACGACCACGGTCCGCGTCTCGAGGCGGACCAGCCGACCGAGCAACAGCTCCACGAGGATCATGGCTGCGCCGGCGAGCGTCACCACGGCAAACAGGACCAGCGCGTACCGCTGCACGTCCTGGGTCGGCACCCCGAGCGTCTCCACGTACAGCACCCAGTTGGTGGGGTTGATCACGCCGCCAAGGCTCATGCCGAACAGCACGATCCCTGCCCCCGCTGCGGGCGACAGGCCGACCGTGGCGAGCATCGGCAGCACGATCATCGACACCATGATGACTGCGCCGAGCCCGGTCAGGCTCGTGAAGAGCAGCGCCACCAGCAGCAGTGCGAAGATGCCCACCGCCAGCGGGTCGGCGCCCACGAGTTCGGCACCCTGCTTGACCAGGTTCTCGGCGACGCCAGATCGCTGCATCACGAAGGACAGGGCGCCGCCGAAGAAGGTCACGACCATCGCCTGGTGCAGCATGACCGCCCCGTCGGACACCACGCCGCCCAGCACGTCCTGCCACGTCACTGCATCCGACAGCAGCACGGCGCCGCTGGCGATGGCAATGCCCATCACTGGCAGCACCAGCAGCGCGGGCAGGGTCCTGGTGATCATCGCGGCGGCGCCGACGAGGAACAGCAGGAGGACGAGCAGGCCCAGCAACATGGGCCGACAAGCTACGCCGGGCGGAGCCGGGGGCAATGGCGCTCGGGCGGTTGCTGTACGTCCCTGTCAAACGGCGGTCTCATGCTGTGCCACTCGGACCAGTGTTGCCGCGAGGTGCCTGGGCACGAACCTACCCCCCGTACCAAGGCGAGGTTGCTCGGGTTGGTCCCGTGCCGATCCCGTGAACTCGGACTCCTTGTGGGACCACGGTCGCGTCGACCGTTAGTCCGCGCCGGCCAACCCCGTCGACGAGGAATCGAATGCACTTGCCTGCCGTCCGCCCGCGCATCCGTGTCGAGGACCGTTTCTCGTGGGGCAGTCTGGCGCGCACCCTCGGCGCCGTCCTGTGCTTGGTGGCCTCTGCAAGTGCGCAGTCAAACGTCCGTGCGTGGTACGCGCAGGGGCAGGTGTTCGTGGTCTGGCAGGTCGACGCGACGTTGCCGCTCACCTACGACGTCCACCGTTCCGCCACGCCGGTCACCAGTACGTCCCAAGGGGTCCTGGCCGGGCGCGTGTTCGAGCCCGAGTGGCAGGGACTGCGACTCAAGCTGGTCAAGAGCAGTGCCACCTGGCGGGTGCCGACCGCAAACGGTGGGACCTACCAGCTGGCAGCAAACGAGGGCCTCTTCGTGCACACGCCGCGTGCCGGCGGGACGGAGTACTTCTCCGTGGTCCGCAACGGGACGACCTCGGTGTCCGGCACCAACCGCACAGCATCACCGGTGTCGTACGGTTTCGACCCGGTGAACGAGCCCGTCGCGTGCCACCTGCAAGTTGCCGACGTGACCTCGCGCGGCTACCCGTTCCGTACCTATGCGATGTGGGTGGACGGCGACAACGTCGCAGCCAACGCCCGGCCCGACTTCCCCCTGATGGCGAACTCGGCCAAGCGCGGTGCCCCGCACGTGTTCACGGTCTTCGAGCCCAAGGCTGGTTTGCCACCCGGTCCGTTGCCGGCCGTGGTCTGCCTGCACGGCGGTGGTCCCGCAGGCAGCCACTGGTCGTGGGCACCCGAGTCGGTGCACTACGCCAACAATGATGCGACACCGACCGTGGGTTTGACCGTGGCCATGGACGACCGCCTGTTCCTCGCGTCGAGCGGTGTCGTCAACCTGGACCGGCCGACGAACTGGTTCGGCTGGCACCCGGGCATGGACCCCTTCACGGCGGCGGCGGCACCCAGCACTGCCGTGGTCGTGCCGTACACGTTGCGGCGGCTCATGTGGACGATCGACTGGCTGCAGACGCGTTCGCAGTACGACATCGACCGCACGCGTACGGCGGTGGCGGGCGAGTCCATGGGCGGCGCCGGCACGCTCCTGCTCAGCCGTTGGCGTCCCGAGCGCTTCAGCTCGGCCACCGCATTCGTGCCGCAGCACTACACGCCGGACACGGGCTCACGACTGTTCGGGACTCCTGCACTGAACCTGCTGACGACCGAGCTCGGCCCAAACGGCACCGCACTGCGCGTCAACGACTTCTTCGACGCTGCGGTCCGTCTTTCCCCGCAGCAGCGCGACTTCTGTTTCACGCGCATCGTCCGCGGCCGCCGCGACCAGGCCGTCGACTGGGGGCCCGAGACGCTGCAGCTGTACCAGGCGATGAACGCCGGTCGCTTCGGTACCCACCTCTACTGGGACAATCGCGACCACACCTCATCCGACTGGACCACCGACGACCCGGCGACACCGTGGGTGGACATCGCCGAGTGGGTGTCGCCCGTGCGCACGGAGCGCATGGGCGCGCCGTACCAGGCGCGGTATCGGGCACTGCAGTCCTACCCGGCCTTCTTCGACGACGACCAGCAACCCTCCGTCCCGGGCCGACAACCCGAACTGGGCAACGGTTCGCCGGACGACGGTACGCCGTGGGGGACTTGGGGCGGCTACCTCGACTGGGACGCGGGGACGGTTTTCGACACGGCCTCGGGTTGGGCGTGCACCGTCTTCCTCGTGGGGCGGTCCACGGTGTCCGTCGACAACTTCCCCGGCACCACGGCGACCACCGGTCTGGCCGTGCGGATGCCGCGTCGCATCGTTCCGCCTGCCGGCAGCGCACTCGCCTGGACCCTGCGGGACGATGCAACGGACGCCGTGCTCCAGTCTGGTTCCGCGAGTGCAGGCACCGACGGGCTGGTCAGCGTCACGGGCCTCGTGGTGCCCAAGGACCCGGCGCGGGTCCGGTTCGAGGTCCGTGTCGGGTCCGCAGCCCGGCCAGGCGACGTGAACTCCGACGGCCGGGTCGACGTGGCCGACCTCGACCTCGTCCGGCTCGCGCCCCTCGACCTGGACGGGGACGGCCAGGCTGGTGCGGAAGACGTCACGCTGCTGGAGCGGTACGTGCGCAGGGCCACTGCAGTGGTGGCTGCTGTGGAGGTCCGCGGTGCTGGCTGCCTGGCGAGGTCGCGGAGCTTCCATGAACTGTTCGGCACCGCGACCTTCGACCTTCGCATGTCTGGCATGCGTCTCACCTACGATGCGCGAGGTCTCTACGTCGCGAGTGCCGCGGGGAACTACGTTGCGCCGAGTGCCGCAGCCACGGTGCTGCCGCTCGCCGACGACGGTGCCGTCACCGTGCAACTCGCCAGCCCGTTGGTCCACCCGGGCGGCGTCACCTCGTCACTTGAGGTTTGTGCCAACGGGTTCGTGAGCGTCGCCAGCGGCAACGGAACCGGCTACACGCCGAGCGTTGCCGCGTGGTTGGCGTCGCCGCATGCGCGCTGGGGTTGCTGGCACGACTTCGACCCGGCGGCCGCTGGGTCAGGTCGAGTGAAGTTCGAACAGGTCGGCAGCTTCACCTACGTGACGTGGGACGGTGTCTTCAGCCGCGGCACCACGAGTCCAGTCACCTTCCAACTCCAGTTCGACCGCTCGACGGGCAACGTGACGTATGCATGGGGATCCGTCGTGCTGGGCGGCAACGAATGGCTGGTGGGTTTTTCTGCCGCCGCGCCCAATGTCGACATGGGTGGGACCAACCTCTCGGCCGAGCTGCCGCGGACGTTCTCGACCGCGGCTGCAGAGCAGTTCCCGCTAGCGCTCGACGGAAACGTCCCGCGCATCGGTGAGGTCCTCTCGCTCACCACGACGAGCCTGCCCGCTGCCACGACAGGTGTGCTGCAGGTCCTGAGCACGACGGCGATCCGACCTGGACTCGACCTCACCGCGGCGGGAATGCCTGGTTGTTTCCAGTACGTCGATCTTTCCGTCGTGCACTTCCTCGGGGTCGTAGGCAGCAGTGCCAGCTTCTCGATCCTCGTGCCGTACGAACCGACGCTGATGGGGCTCGAGGTCCATGCCCAGAGCGCAGCACTCGCGCCCGGCGTCAACGCCGCAGGGATCGTCTCCTCCAACGCGCTGGCGCTGCGATTGGGCATCTGAGCCCGGTTGGTGTGGCGGTTGGTGCGCACGAGCCAGCGGATTGCCATCGGACCAGTCCCCACTCCAGTCAAGGTGACGGCCCGTTGCCCCTCGTCCTCGTCGCTGGGCCCGATGACCGCGGCGCAGGTGTTCACCCGTGGGTCGCACCCACGTCCACCTCGCCTTGCCACCTCCGCTCGGGTGTGGCGGATTGGCCTACAGCCCCGTCGGTAGAAGGATTCCGACCCTCATCCCGGATGGTCCGTGGCCATGAGACGTCTCCCTGCTTCGCCGTGTCTGCCGCAAGCCGTCGCAATTGGACTTCACCAGAATCCGCAGCAGACGAAGCACCTTGGGCTCGGCATCGCGGACCAGCGGAGTGGATGGGACGACCCAGCCTGCAACTGAGCTGCCACACCAGGTTTGGTGGTAGCACTCGTCCTTGGCAGCCTCTCAACGCAGGGCGCGCAGGAGGGGCGGGAAAACCAATGTTCCTGCCCAGGTGTGGCGCAGCCACCGCAATCCGGTCTCGATGCGTGCGCGCCACGCATGTGCCCTTCGCTCGGTCACGCCAGCGACTGCGTAGCAGAGGACGAACGGCAAGAGGATCATCCCGGCGCGGAACCACGGGGAGTCCGCGGACCAGGGCGAGAGCGCCTTGAAGCACGTCGCCACGGGCTGGTGCAGGAGGTACAGCGTGAAGGTCCCGCCCGCCAACCACCGGACAGGCTTCTCGACGCGCATCAGCAGTGGTGCCAACCGGGGGGCAAGGCCCGTGAAGCCTGCGAGGTGCACCAGGAACAGGAGGGCAATCGCGTAGTCGGTGACGATCTCGGAGCCGCGGTGGTCCGCCAGGTCCACGGCAGCTTCGTGGCTTGCGAGGATCGCGGCCACAGCCAGCGCCGTGGTCCCGACCATCCACAGGCCCATCCGGGGGGTTGGCACGAGGGCGTTGCCCGACCGGAACAGGGCGAACCCGAGAAGCCACATCGGGAACATCACGAGCACGATGGGGCCTGCGACGAGGCCTGCGAGTGCGAGCAGCAGCAAGCGCGTCCTTCCCCTTCGATACCACGCGATCCCGAAGAGCAGGTAGAAGGGTGCCTCGTAGCCGAGGGACCAGTAAGGACCGTTGGAACCGAGGCCGATGCCTTCAAATCCTCCCCAGGCCTCGTTGAGGAAGAGGAGCACCAGGGGTAGGGACCATGCCTCCGCAAGCACGGGGACGAAGCCAGCGTAGACTCGCGCATCCGAGTGCATGCCGATGCCATCCAGGAGGATGGTCAGCAGCAATGCAGGCAGCACGACCGAGTAGAGCCGCGCCCCGCGCGCAATGATGTACGAGCGCGCGGTGCGCCCGGGTTGGGCAACCGAGTGGCCGATGACATAGCCGGACAGCACGAAGAAGACGATCACTGCAGGGACACCCAGACGCGTGCACGGCCACAGGAAGCCGCCGCTGAACGACTGGCTGGAGACATGGCTCAACATCACCGCGACTGCGGCGAGGAAGCGCAGCAGGTCGAGGTAGATGGACAGCTCCCGGCTCACGGCGTCCTCCCCTCTGCAACCCGATCCGTGATGCTCCTTGTGGCATCGAATCTCACGGGAAGCAGCATAGCGGTGTGCGACGCGACGTGGTTTCGGCCTGCCGCACATGGCCAACGGATCGACTTGCGGGTGGGTTGATTCGGCGGAGGGCAGTCCAGTGGGATGCCGCCGCCGAGGACTTCGCGTCCATGGGGCGGGAGAAGTTGGATTCTCTCGCAGGCTCCAAGGTCGTGATTGGGACCGCATGGCCGCAGAAGTCGAGACTCTCGCTTCCTGCGCGCGAGGCGGACCTCGCAAGGTCGCGCACGCCCACGGCCAACTCGTCATCGCTGCATGACAGGACCGGTGTGCGTTGGTGGTGCCGCACGGTTGCGAGCGCGCGCACGCATTCCCAGGCTTGTCGAAGTGGCCGCCGACGATGCCGTTGTGTTCGCACGTCTGAGGCAGGTGGCGTGGCGGCTGGTGCTCACGAGCCAGCGGATTGCCAACGAGGCCAGTACCCTCTCCAACCGGGAGGCTGTCCGTTGACCCTCGTCCTCGACGCAGGGCTCCATGACCGCATTGCAGGCGTTCACCCGTGGGGTGCACCTACGTCCGCTTCGGTTGGACCCCGCCGCTCGAGTGGGAAGGATTGACCTCCGGCTGTGCCCATGGGAACCTTGGGCCGATTGCCCCGGAAGTTCCGGGGCCGTGGCGCACCGCGGACTCGCCATCCTGGCGCACGAGGCGGTCTTCGCCATGCCGTGACGGTCGTTGCCCGCTGTCCTCCGGCAACGGGCCTTGGTCCCCAGCCCACTCGGTCCCATGCAACGAAACGCACTCCTCGTCGGCCTTGCTGCTGCCCTCCTCGCGGGCGTCGGCCTCGGCCTCTCGCAGTTCACCGGCTCGAGCGAGAACGGTTCCCTTGTCCAGGACCCGCAGGGACCCGACGGTCCGCTGCCGCCCGACGCCGCCAAGGCACAACGCACCACGACCCTGATGCTCACCCTGCAGGTCGATGCAGAGGGTGTGAAGGTCGTGGGCGCGACGCGCAAGCCCGACCTCGGCTACACGCCCGTCAAGCACCCCGAGTCGCGCCCGTTCCAGTGGACCATGCGCGACGCGCAAGGTGCAGAACTCGCCGCGGGCGCATTCGACCCGGGCACGCTGTGCCTCGACCCGGCGCACTTCGGCCAACCGGGCCACGTCCGGGGCGACATCGCCTACCCGCACGTGGTGCACCTGAACGTGAAGGTGCCGGACCTGAAGGTCTTCGACCGGATCGAGTTCCGTCGCGTCGCCGCCGGTGGTACCACCGAGTCGTTCGGTTCCGTTTCCCGCAAGTCCCTGACGGTCCAGTGAGGTGATGCCGTGAAGACCCTGACAACCCTCTTCGTTGCAGCCCTCTCCCTGCCGCTCGCCGCGCAGGCCGTCACCACCGTCGTCAACAACGGGCCGACTTCCGAACTCTACGACATGGTGATCCTCGGCGACGGGTACACCGCCGCCCAGCAGGCCCAGTTCAACCAGGACGTCCAGGATGTCGTGAACTACTTCCGCACGAACATCTCGACCTACCCGTACAACGCCTACTTCCAGTGCTTCAACGTGCACAGCGTGTTCCGCGCCTCGGTGGACAGCGGGGCAGACCAGCCGCCGCTCAGCATCTTCCGCAACACGGTCTACGACGCCACCTATTGGTACGGTGGCACAGAGCGCTGCCTCTACGTCCAGAACACGGCGCAGGCTGCCGCTGACGCCGCCCTCGCGCCTGACTCCGACGGTCGCGTGATCGTGCTCGTCAACGACCCCAAGTACGGCGGCTGCGCGGCTGCCTACTCGGTGAGCTACAACGGCACCGACATGGAGAACGTGCAGGCGCACGAGTGGGGACACTCGTTCGGCGGCCTCGCCGACGAGTACGACTACGGTGCCTCGGGCACCTACAGCGGTGCCGAGTTCACCCAG
>JBEGVB010000189.1:0-9927 GCA_041178545.1 Planctomycetota bacterium | reverse complement strand
ACGGCCGGATGGAAGAGGGTGTCGTGCAGCACCTCGTGGCCCTCGACGCGTCGGTCTTCGTGGTCGACTGCCTGCCCAACATGACGCCGCAGCAGGTGGCCGAGCGCACCGTGCCGCTCGTGCGTCAGATCCGCGCCGCGCACCCCACCACCCCCATCCTGCTGGTGGAGGACCGCACCTTCGCCAACGCCTGGCTGGTCCCGGGACGGACGGCACAGCACAAGGAACGCCGCGCAGCCCTGCGCAAGGCATGGGAGGAGCTGGTGGCCGCAGGCGACGAGAACCTGCACTACCTGCGCGGCGCCGGACTGCTGGGCGAGGACGACGACGCCACGACCGACGGGTCGCACCCCAACGACCTCGGCATGTACCGCATGGCCATGGCCGTGGCCTCGGCACTGCGGCCGTTGCTGGGCATGTGATCAACGGGCGGCAGCACCCACGTGCAGCACCACCAGCAGGTGCTTCGCGCGGGAGGCGCCCACGTGGTGCACCCGCCTTGCCTGCAGGGAGTCCTCGGTCGCGTCCCGCACCAGCAGCACGACCTGCTCCTCAAGTCCCTTGAACCGGTGGACGGTGGAATGGCGCAGCTGGTCGGCGCCCACGCGCTCGGTCTCCACCGGGACGAGCTCGAATCCGCCGATGCGACGCCGTTCGAGGGTCGCGCTGCGCCACAAGGCGCGCGTGTAGAGCAACACGAACTGTTCCGTGGAGAGCCCGGAACGCGTGCTGAGGTGCTCGAGCACCGGCCCCAGCACCGGCTCGATGTCCGCATCCGCAGCAACGTGGAACTCCACCACCGCCTCGCCCTCGGGCGTCCCCTCGCGGAACCGCGCCTGCTCCCCGAGCACTGCTGCCGCGTAGGTGCCGATGGCTCGCGTGTTGCGGCAGTTGTGGTCGAGCACCAGCGGGAACAGCCGCAACGAGTCAGGCGGCCCGCCGCCATAGATGTCCTGGTTGGGGTCCCAGAACACGTAGAGCACCGACTCCGCGGGTGACACCAGGGCCTGCAGCGTGGGCTGCCACCACTGGGGGCGGAAGTCCTGGCCCTCGTCGACGACGAGCGCGTCCCAGCGCCGGTCCGGCAACCGTTCGAGCGCCTCGGCCAGCAGCACGGGGACCACGTGGTCGTAATGGTGCTGGGTCTTCTCCAGGGGAACCCGGTCACCCATGCCGGCCGCGAGGACCAGTTGCTCTGCCCACGGGTGGAAGGCCATCGCCTCGTACCCGCTCGCGTCCTCCTGCATGCGTGCGGCGAGCGGCTCGTTGAAGCAGAGCAACAGCACACGGCGTCCCTCGCTCGCGAGGCGACGCGCCTTCTCGCGGGCGAGCAACGACTTGCCCGAACCGGCAACCCCGCGCACCGAGACGCGCGGTGCCTGCGACGCATAGTCGAGCACCTGCTGCTGCTGCTCGGTGAGGCGCTGGAAGACACGCTCCTGGTCCTGGACGCGTGCGCGCACCGACTGCACGAGGTGGAAGCACGGGGACAGCGTGTCGACCAGGTACTGGAGCGCACCTTCCTGCATGCGCGTCCGCGCGAGCTGGTGCGCCTCGGCGAGCCGGTGGAAGGCGGCAAGTGCGTCACCGAGGTCCTGGACGTCCAGCACGTGGGCCCGGGGCAGGTCGCTGCCGAGGTCGTTGGCCACGTCGAAGTCGGGGAACACCACCCCCCATGCGAACCGGCGCTCACCCTTCGCGAACGGGAAGCCCGGCTTCTCCCGCAGGTGCCGGAACAACACGTGCATGACGGCCTGCGCCTGCTTGCCCGGGTCCTTGATGGCGTTGCGTCGACCGCCGTGGTCGACGGAGAACCAGCCGCTCTCGTCGCGACCGAGCTCGCGCCCACCCTTCACCTCCAGCACCAACACCCCGCGTTCGGGGTCGACTGCGACGAAGTCGGCCTCGCCCTCGAAGCGCTGCTGGCCGGGTGCCGCAGGGACCGCGATGCGGCGCGCGTGGAACACCACCCAGTCGGCAGGCAGGGTGAGTTGCAGCACCTCGAAGACCTTGCGCTCCGAGGCGGGCGTTCCTGCGTCCGGGACTGCCGGGATCATGCGCGCCATTGCTGCTCCGTTCTCCCCGCAGGGACGTCGCACTCTAGGCGCGAGGGGTCAACCCACCAAGCGTCCCGCGGCACCTGTGCTCAGAGCGGCGAGAGCTCCAACTTGCGGAACTCGCACTTCGCGCCCTCCGCCTGCACCGCGATCTGCCCGCGGTCCGCCGTGCAGTCGTAGCCGTGGTTGACCTGCACGCCGTTGACCCAGATGTCGATGGTGCGGCCCTTGCACTCGATCACCATCTCGTTCCACTCGCCCAGCGGCTTCTCGGAGCCGTCGGTGAGGTTGACGATGCGGCGCGCGTCCTTCTCGTCGCCGCCCCACTTCTCCTTCGGACCGCGACGCTTCTCCATGTCGGGCACCGCGATGTCCTCGCCGATGCACCAGAAGTCGCCGGCGTTGCCCACGTGCAGCTGGCACTCGATGGACTGCGGGAACTGGCCGTAGAGGCGACGCTTCTTCGAGGAGTGCACGAGGATGCCGCAGTTGCCGGGCTCGCCGGGCCAGCGCCACTCCACCACCAGGCGGTAGTTGGCGTGGGAGGCGTCGGTGATGAGGTGGCCGGTGGGCGTGCCGTTGCTCACGAGGATGCCGTCCTTCACCTCGAAGGAGGGCGACAACACCTGCGACTTGTCGTCAGCGGCCGGGATGTCCGTGTGCCAGCCGGCGAGGCCGGGCTGGATCAGGTTGACAGGACCGGTTCCCGGGCCGGAGGCACAGGCACCGAGCGAGAGGAGGAGGGCTGCGGCGAGGACAGGCTTCATGGTTGTTTGGTTCAGGATTGGTCGGACGGGGAATGCGTGGGACCGGCTGGACCACCGCGGCCACGGGAGCGGTCGCGGTAGATGCGCGGCGGCTCGGCCTCCTTGGCCTCCCACCACGCGCGGTGGTCGGGGGCCTCGGCAGGAAGGTTGGCAACGTAGCCGAGGTTCGCGTCGGGCACGCTGTCGCAGTACGGCAGGTACGGCTTGAGGTCGAGCACGGGGGTGCCGTCGAGGAGGTCGTGCCCGCCGACGACGAGCCTGCGGCCCTCGATGCGCACCAGCCGCAGCACGGAGAGGCCGATCGGGTTGGGGCGCTGCGGCGCACGGGTCGCGAGGACACCGCGCTTGACGGTGTCGCGCGGCGGCACCACCTTGTCGTTCCAGCCGCGCGCGTGGTGGAACCAGAACAACACCCACACGTGGCTGAAGCCCTCGAGGTCGTGGATGCAGTTCTGGTAGCCCTGCGCCAGCTCGATCACGCCTTCCACGCCGTCCTCGCGCGGCTGCCGCGGTGCCTCGTGGTGCAGCAGCTGGGGCGAACGGAACGTGCCGATCGGCACGCACTGCAACGTCCTGCCGTCTGCGGGCTCCGTCATCTCAGCTGCGCTGCCGCGGCGGCAGTTTCACCTTGGTGCCGGGCGGCAAGCGCTTGGCCTGGGCCTCGGTCCACCCGTTGTGCTTCAGGATCTCCTTGTAGCGCGTGGCAGAACCAAGGTGCTTCTTGGCGATGGCAAACAGTGTCTGGCCCTTGCCGAGGACCACGACCGCCTCACCCGTCTCCGGCGAGGGTGCTTCACCCTCCGGGCCGGCCGTGCCATCGGGAGCAGGCTCCTTGCGCGGCTCGTCCTCGGGCCTCGTGCCCTCGGGCACCGGCTGCACCATGACCTCGGGGACGACATCGTCGGGCAACTTGATCTCCGACAACTTGCGCTGCGGCAGCAACTGCACGCCTGCGCGCACCAGGTCCTCGCCGAGTTCGGTCTGTGCCCCGCCGAGTTCGAGCACCAGCACGCCGTCCGGGTTGGTGGCCTCGATGGACTCCTGGGTGCAGGATGCAGCAAGGCACGCGAGCGACGCGAGGGGCAGCAGCATCCGGCAGATGGGCATGGTGCGATCTTCACGTCGCGGGGCCCCGACGGCAACCGCGGTCTTGCGTCGCGGCCAGCCGGACCCGACAACGGTGGCGTGACCGCGGTCCGCTCGCTCCTGCTCACGCTGCTGCCCAAGGTGGCCCTCTCCCGACTCACCGGGCTCGCCACGCGCATCCCGCTGCCTCGCAGCCTGCGCGGCCCCGCCTACCGCTGGTTCGCCGGCCGCTACGGCGCCAACCTCGCCGAGATGGCAGGCAACCTCGCCGACTACCCGAGCCTCGCCGCCTTCTTCCGGCGCCCGCTCCGCCCGGGTGCTCGCCCGGTCGCCTCGGCCCCGCTGGTGTGGCCCTGTGACGGCAAGGTCGTGACTGCAGGCCCGGTGGCCGGGGCACGGGTCCCCCAGGTCAAGGGACGCGACTACGCACTTGCCGACCTGCTTGGCGACGTCAGGCTCGCAGGAGCCCTCGCCGACGGCACGCAGGCAACCGTCTACCTCGCGCCAGGCGACTACCACCGGGTGCACAGCCCGTTTGCAGGGCGCATCACCTCGGTCCGCCCGATCGGTGGCACCCTGTTCCCCGTCAACCCGCCGGCCGTGCGCTCGGTCCGCGACCTGTTCGTACGCAACGCGCGCCACGTCTTCGCGTTCGAGCTTCCCGACGGGCGCGAGGCCGCCGTGGTGCTCGTGGGCGCGCTCAACGTGGGCGACACGCTGGTGACGGCACAGGCCGGGACCACGGTGCGGGCAGGCGACGAACTGGGTCAGTTCGGTTTCGGCTCCACCGCGATCGTGGTGCTGGCACGAGGCAGCGGATTCGCACCGGTCGCGGCCGAGACGCGCACCGTCATGGGCGCGCCCGTGCCGATCGGCTGAGGCCCCACGCGCCTGGACCCTGCGGCGCTCAGGCGCCGACGGCGCGCAGGGTGTTCTTGGCCTCGATGCTCGAGGGGCCCTTGGTGCGGGTGGCGAGGAACATGAGGGCATCGAGCCCGAAGCGCCGCTCGGCACCCACACCCTGCAGGAAGTGACGAGCCACCTTGAGCACGCCTTCCGGGCCGAGCATCGACTCCTTGCGCAACCGCTCCAGCAGCGGGAAGTTCTCGCGCACGAGCACGGCAAAGAACCCCATGGCCGGGTTGCCCGGGGCATCGCTCTCGACGGCGCGCGCCTGGTCGACCAACAGCCGGGTGAGCCCCAGCTGGTAGCGAGCCTCCGCGTCGAAGTGCTCGGTGGTCGCGAGCCGTGCCAGCACGTGCAGCGCCTCGGGGAACCGCTTGGCGCGGCGCAGTTTGACGGCCTGCTCGACGAACTGGCCGGCCACGGCCTTGCCGTTGGCTGCCATCACCACGTCGAACAGGGCCTCGCCTGCGGTGCTGTGCGCCGCCATCAACTTGCCTGCCTTGTCCGCAAGCGGCTTGAGTTGGCGAGGCTGCATGCCGGCGCACAGCCTGGCGAGGATGCGGCCGACGCGCGCCAGCTGGCTCGGGTCGCTCTCCACCTGCAGCATGCGCAGCATCGGGTCGAGCGCCGTGCGGTTGTTCTCCAGCACGGCAGCTGCAGCGTCCCGGAACGCCTCGTCCTGGTGCCGCAGGTACTTCATGGCGAGCTTGGCGATCTCGGCACCCTGTGCCGTCCGCAGCGCGCGCAGGGCGAACAGCCGCTGCTCCGGCGCCCGGGCCGCGAGCAGCTTCTTGAGCGTGCCGGCCATTCCCTCCGGCCACTCCGGCATGCCTGCAAGCAGTTCGCGGATCGCCTCGTGGACCGGCTTCTGGGCCGTGTCCTCGAGCGCGTCCAGCAACGACTTCACCTGCGCAGCGGTGAGCTGGGCGCCGGCAAGCGCGCGGAGCGCGGCGCCTCGCACGGCTGCAGGCTGTGACCCGTCGATGTGCTTGAGCAGGACCGGGCGTGCGCCCGCAGCGTCCACGCGGCCGAGCGCTGCAAGGGCATGCACCGTGCAGGTTTCCGGCACGGTGCCGTCGAGGGATGCGGTCAACACCTCGCGGAACTTCTTCCGGTCGGCAGGCTGGATCTGGTCGGCACCCGCGTCCAGGACCCGCGCCGCGTCGGCGGCGAGCAGGGGCAGGCGCAGCGCCTTGACCACGACGGCAAGGCTGTCCGCCGTCAGGTTCCGTCCCAGCACCGCGAGCACGCGTCCCTTGCGCTCCACGGGAGCCTCCTCGAAGCCACGGGCAAGCGCAGGATGTGCGGCAGTGCCGAGTTCGCCGAGCAGGTGCTGCACGTGGTCGGCAAGGCCATCATGTTCCCACAGGCAGCGCACCACGGCGTCAAGCGCGTCCGTAGTCCCAAGCTTCGCAAGGGCTTCCGTCGCGTAGCGTCCCAGCACGAGGGACCGCGAGACCGCGGCCGAGAGCGCACGGCACACCACGGGGTCCTTGGGCCGCAGTTCGCCGAGCACCTGGGCGGCTGCCACCTGCAGCTCCGCCCTGCCGTGCTCCAGCAGGCCAAGGATGTCGCGTACCGTGTCGTTCATGACGGCATTCCTTCCAGGGGTATCAAGGCGCTCGGGAGCGCTGGTGCGGATCGAGGCCCTTTGGCAAATCCGCGTCCGTTCCCGGCGGCGTGATTATTGATTGCGCCTCGACCGGGCTCAAGGCGCACCTGCCGCTGTCTGGCCGCATTGCTGACCCATTGGGGCGCAATGCCATCGCAAGCCCTTGCAAACAGGGCATTTGGGGCTTCAGATCACTCCCGTTCATTGCCGAGGCCCTGTTGCGGATCCTGCTCCTCTCCCCCTTCCTGCCAGACACGGCAGCCCCCCACGGCGGAGGCCTCTACCTCGGCAGCCTGTGCGAGGGCCTGGCGCAGCATGCAGAGCTTGGGCTCGCCTGGCTGCGTCGCAACGAGGACCCGGCCAAGGTGGCAGCAGGGCCGTGGGCCTGGCAGGCCTCGGTCCCCTACGCGGGAACGGGAGGCAGTCTGGCCCACAAGGCACGCATGCTCTGGCACTGGGGCGTGTGCGGACGCCCGCTGGTCGTCGCCAAGCACTGGCACCGCGGCGTCGGAGCCTTGGTGCAGCGTGCCCGTGCCGAGTTCGCGCCCGACGTGGCAATGGTCGAACTCGCCCAGATGGCCCAGTACCTGCCGCTGCTTCGCGACCTGCCGACGCTGTTCACCGACCACGAGGCTGGCGCGCCGGTTCGCCCGGTGACAGACCTCGGCAGCTGGGCCGACCGGTGGGACGCGCGATTCTGGCGTCAGCACGTGAGGCGCAACTACCCGCTGGCGACGCAGGTGCAGGCGCTCACGTTCGAGGACGCTGGCACCATCCGTGCCGCGACGGGGGTCGACGTGCGCCGGCGCATGCCGCTGGTGCCGGTGCCTGCGGTGCCGGTGCGCCCTGCCGAGGCGCCGCCGCGCGCGCTCTTCCTCGGCGACTACGACCACCACCCGAACCCCGAGGCAGCACGCGTGCTGGTGCGCGAGGTGCTGCCGCTCGTCCGTGCGGAGCTGCCCGAGGCGGAGCTGTGGCTCGCGGGCAGCAACCAGCACCGCATCCTGGACCTCGAGGGTGCGCCGGGCGTGAAGCTCGTGGGCCTGGTGCCCGACCTGCACTGGCTGTTGTCGCAGGCACGGTTGATGCTCGGCCCGCTGTGGTCGGGCGGCGGCTTCCGCATGAAGGGCATCGCCTCCCTGGCACACGGCCTGCCCGTGGTGACCAACCGACTCGGTGCCCAGGGCGTGGACGCCCCCGAGTCGTGTCGCACCGTCGTCGAGTCCCCCGCCGAGCTGGCGACAGCCACCCTGCGCTGGCTGCGCGACCCCGCGGCAGCGGCAGCTGCAGGCGCAGCTGCACACGCGTGGGCAAGCACGGCTGTGTCCGCCGACGCTGTGGCGCGTCAGCAGGTGGAACTGCTGCACGAACTGGTCGCGCGCACCCGCGCGCGCAGCTGATCAGTTCTTGGTGCCCGCGACCATCGCGGGCGACGACACGGCAGCGCGCGGCCGCTGGGTCTCCGACTTGCGCAGCCTGAACTTGCGCACGGTCTCGTGGAGGAACGACTCCATCTTGGAGGTCTCCTTGCCGCGCAGGAAGTTCCACAGGATGCGGAAGACGCGACCGGGCCGGAACAAGAACGAGTTGATGTAGAAGGCCGCAACGACCTTGTACTTCCACTTGGTGAGCTGCTTGGCCGTGAAGTGGTCGTTGAAGCGGCGGTCGTCGCTCAGGAACTTGTTGTGGACGTAGATCGGCAGCTTGAGGAACGCGTCGTCGTAGTGCACGCGCCCTTCCTTCTCGAGCTGGCGCGTGATCTCCGTGCTCGGCAGCGGGAAGAAGAAGCCTGCACTCACGTCGTCGATGCCCGCGCGGCCGAGCCGCGCGGCCAGCCGCACGGTGGCCTTCATGTCCTCGACCTCGTCGGTCGGGTACGCGAGCACGAAGAAGGCCCCCACGTTGAGCCCAGCCTTCACCGACGCGTGCACGGCGCGGAAGAGCTTCTCGTCCGTGAGCATCTTCTTCATGTGCGCACGGGTGCGCTCCGAGCCGGACTCCGGGGCGAAGTTGAGTGACTTGCAGCCGGAGCGCACCAGCAACCGTGCGACCTCCTCGTCGATGATCTCGCTGCGAGTACCCGCAGGGAGCTGCCAGGTGA
Source organism: Planctomycetota bacterium (assembly GCA_041178545.1). GTDB lineage: Bacteria > Planctomycetota > UBA1135 > UBA1135 > UBA2386 > JBEATZ01. The sequence goes on along the minus strand of JBEGVB010000189.1, from coordinate 1,398 downwards.
TCTTCAGGCCGCGGGTCTCGATCTCACGGCAGAAGTCCACCACCCACTCGCGCTTGAGGATCGCCGTCAGGTCCTGGAACGGGAAGTTGCTCGCGCCGTACCTGCGATGGTACGTCTCGATCTCGTCGACCACGTCCTTGGGCGTGCGTGCGAACCAGCGCGTGGTCCACATGTTGGGCGAGCTGCAGTAGGTGCACTGGTACGGACACCCGCGCGTGGCGAGGATCGGCACCGTTTTGCCGTAGTAGATGCCGCTGACGAGTCGGTTGGAGGAGTAGGCCTCGACGTCGAACAGCTCCCATGCCGGCCAGGGCAGTTCGTCGATGTTGCGGATGCGGTCGCGGCGCGGGTTCTTGACGATCTTGCCGTCGGCGCCGCGGTGCGCCACGCCGGGGATGACCGTGATGTCGAGCTTCAGCTCGATCGCACGGAACAACGCGATGGCCGTCTCCTCGCCCTCGCCCATCACGATGTAGTCGATGGGAGCCTGCTCCATGGACAGGTCGGGTACGGCCGTGAAGTGCTCGCCACCGCACACGATCGGCACGCCCGGGAACGCCGCGCGCAGCTTGTGGATCAGCTCGCGCACGATGGGCCACGAGTAGGACCACATCGAGGTGACGCCGATGGCCTGCGTGTCCGCAGGAACCCGCTCGATGATCTCCTCCGGCTTGAGGCCGAGGCGCCAGATGTCGCCGTCGGGGATCATCTGCTCGGGCGCGAGCCCGAGTGCGTCCACCACCGAGACCTGGTGGCCGTCGTCGCGCAGCACTGCGGCGATGTAGGCAAGACCCAGAGGGAGGCTGGGTCGGAGCGCAGTGAGGCCGTTCTTGTTGATGTAGACCGGCGGGTGGATCAGCGTGACCTTCATGGCGAGTCCGTTGCCTGCGCGTGACCCGGTGTGGACCGGGGGCCTCAGGGGCAAACCTACATCGGCAGAGAGGGGAACCGAACCGCGCTCTTAGCCCCCTTTTCCGGGGTCGGCAACCCCTGCTCCCTTGGGCCCGGTGGCATCGGCATCGTGGAGATGGTGTGATGCGGGTGGGCAGACAGGCGGGCAGGTGCGCCCGCCGGGCTCCAGGACGAAATGCCATGCACGGTTCCCTCCCGTTCCCAGCCGACATCGTGGTCCTCGAGCCGGGCAGCCCGGTCCTGGTGCTCGCGACGGCGGCAGCAGTGGCCCTGCTCCTGGGTCTCGTGATCGTGCGCCGCAGGAACCGTCCGAAGGACGGGGACTGAGTTGGCGCCCGGGCGCGTCCTCGCAGCTGCAGGAGTGTTGGCACTCGCGGCCGCAGCACAACTCGCGCCGGCGTGGACCTATGCAGTCTCGCTTGCGGTGTTCGGGCTCCCCCACCTCGCGTGCGAGCTGCGCTACGTCGACCAGCGGTTCTCGCCTCG
>JBEGVB010000188.1:0-7229 GCA_041178545.1 Planctomycetota bacterium | reverse complement strand
TCCCCGCTCCACCTCCCGCTGCGCCCTCCGCCTTGTCCACCGCTCCCGTTCCCCGGCCCTCTCTTTCAGCCTCGGTCCCCGTCCCCGCTCCAGTCCCCCTCTGCCACCGCTCCTCAGCCGCGGTGCGTCCAGTCGCTGCGGAACTTCAGGATGTGGTCGCGCACCTTGCGGTAGACCTCGCCCGTGGCGCGCACGTCGTGGGCGTTGTATTCGGCGATGCGTTCGTACTCGCCGCGGTCGTACGCAGGGGCGACCATGGAGCCGTCCATCACGCCCTTGGGACTCTCGACCCCGAGGGCCCAGCACACGACGTCGAGCTTGCTGGGACCGCCCGAGTGCTTGCCGAGGAGCTCGTAGAGGTCGAGGTGAGGCTGCAGCACATAGGACTTGGTCAGCTCGATGCGCGCCGGGATGCCGTGGATGAGGCTGCGCATCACGATGAACGGGATGTCGAACGACTTGCCGTTGAAGCTCACCACGGTGTTGGCGCGCGACGCGAGGGCCCAGAACGTGCGCAGGAGTCGCGCCTCGCTCATGGGCCGCATCCACGGCGGGCAGTCGCGCAGCTCGCTTTCGTGTTTCGGCACGAAGAGGACGGTGACGTCCTCGGTGCGGCACGGCGTCTCGCCCTCGGCGAAGGCCAGGGAGACAACCTTGCCGAACCACGGGGACAGGCCCATCGCGCTGGCGGGCTCCATGTCCTTCTTCTCGGCCCACTTGCCCAGGGCTTCGGCGACGGTCGACGAGAGCTCGCGCCGTTCCACGCCCGGCACGGTCTCGATGTCGAAGACGAGGGTGCCGCACACGAGCCCCTCCACGTCGGCGAGGTCGGGGTCCAGGATGGCTGCCGGGTCATAGCCGTCTTCCTTCGCGGGGTCGGTGACCTCGCGGAGCTTGTCCACGACAACCTGCAGCTTGCCTTGGTAGGACGTGACCTTGCCGAGGACCTTCACCGGGCGGTGCAACTGGATGGCTCGCGCCGCGGTCATTGCCTCCGTGCGCTCGCTCCAGATCTTGGCCTCGATCACACCGGTGTTGTCACAGAGCTCGAGGGCAAAGAACTCCTTGCCCTCGCGGGTCTTGCTCGCCGTGCACTTGCGCAGCTCCGCGAAGACGACCGCCATGTCCCCCTCGCGCAGCTGGTCAATGGTGGCCGCGTTCATGCGATACCCTCCACGCACTGGCGCAGCCTCGCGACCGCACGCTCCAGGTCCTTCATGGACGCAGCATAGCTGAGCCGCAGGAAGCCAGGTGCGCCAAACGCGGTGCCTGGTACACCGGCGACCAAGTGCTTGTCGAGGAGGCGCTCGGCAAATGCGACGTCGTCACCTCCCAAGAGCCCGCGTACGTCGACCATGACGTAGAAGGCCCCGCGCGGGAGCTCTGCGCGCAGCCGAGGGATCGCGTTGACCGCGTCGACGAGGAAGTGCCTGCGTTCGTCGAAGGCGCGGATGCGCTCGCGCAGTTCTGACTCGAGCGGGATCCTGCACGCGGCGATGGCTGCCTCCTGGCTGATCGTGCAGGCATTGCCGAGCACCTGGCTCTGGATGCGCGTGCACGCGTCGATCACCGGCTTGGGCCCTGCAAGGAAGCTGATGCGCCACCCGGTGAGCGTGTGGCTCTTGGTGAAGCCGTTCACCACGATGGTCCGCTCCTTCCCGCCCGGAACCGAGGCTGGCGAGACGTGGCGCATGCCGTCGTAGGTGAGCTGGCCGTAGATCTCGTCGGAGACGATCCAAAGGTCTGCCTGCCGCGCGACGTCCACGTAGGCCTGCACCTGCGCCTGGCTGGGAACGGCACCGGAGGGGTTGTTGGGGAAGTTGAGGATGAGGCCCTTTGCCCCGTGGGCGCGAGCTGCTGCGAGGACGGTCTCGGGCGGGTGCAGGAAGCCGCTCTCGGGCACCGCGTCGAGCACGACGGGCACCCCGTCCGCCATGCGCACGAGCGCCGGGTAGGACACCCAGTACGGCGCGAGGACGATCACGACGTCACCCTTCTCGACGATGGTCGAGAGAGCCATGTGCAGGGCCGCCTTCGCCCCTGCGGTGGCCATGACCTCGTCCTGTGAGTAGGGGATGCCGTAGGTGTCGGACAGCCAGCGTGCGCCGGCGGCACGGAGTTCGGGAACACCCGCTGCAGGCGTGTATCGCGTGCGTCCCGCGCGGATCGCGTCGACGCCTGCCTGCGCCACCGGCTCGGGCACGGGGAAGTCGGGTTCGCCGGCGCCGAGCGACACCACGTCTTGTCCTGCGGCCTTCATCCTGGCCGCACGTGCAGAGATCGCGAGCGTGAGCGATTCCTCGATGGTCCGGGAACGTGCGTTGGGAACGGGCAGCGGCATGGCTGGCAGGGAGTAGACCCTTGGGTGGGAGGGAAGGCAAACACGCGGGAAGCCTGCGGGGGCTGGATACGTCCGAGCCTGCTCGTTCCCCGAGCCCTGCTGCTGCCCTAGGCTGACCGACTCATGAAGAAGCAACCTGCAAAGCGCGGACGCTGGCTGGTCCGGCTCGCGACCGTCTGTGGCATCGGCGTGCTGCTGCTGCTGCTGTTCGTCGTGGCGTTCATCTTCAACCCGCTGGAGGGGCGACTCGTGGACGTGCGGGACATCGTGCCCCGCGAGGTCGACTTCTTCGTCCGCAAGGTGGCGCTGGCCGACGACCTCGCTGAGTTCCCCGAACCGCGGTTCTGGAAGGACTTTGCCGAGACCTCCAACTGGCGGGACCTGCAGTCCGGTCCAATGGTCCAGTCGCTGCGCAGCCAGGGAGTGGAGAAGGCACTGGAGGACGCGCGCGAGAACCTCTCGCGCATCCGCTCGGACAGCAGTGGCTTCGTGGACCTGGTGCGCGACGTGCTCGGACAGGAGCTGCTGCTCGCGGGATTCACCGAGGACCGCAGCGGAGCCGCGCCACAGCCGTTGGCCCAGCCCTGGTGGTGCTGCTACGCGCGCGTCAGTTGGCGGATCCGTGCCGCATGGGGCCTGTTGCGCTGGCCGGTGGTGCAGTCGCAGCTTGCCGCCAACGGGCTCACGGTCCGCAACGAGGGCGACTACTGCGTCATCCAGCCACAGGGTTCCGCCGTGCCCTTCTACGCCACGCGCATCAACGACTGCCTGCTGTTGGGCAACAACCTCCCGCTGATGGAGCAGTCGGTGAAGCTCTCCGAGGGCAGTCTCGAGGAGGAGCCGTTCGGACGCGCAGCAAAGTACACGGACGGCGTGCTCGCGCGCATCGACCAGTGGGCGGCGATCAACCAGCCCGAGTCGGTCAACGCGCTGGAGTTCAGCTTGGTCCCCAACGCCATGGACGGGTTCCGGCAGTTCGCCGCACGGTGGCCGGACGCGAACTCGCGCGACAGCATGAACGACCGCGTGCTCGCGAGCTTCCTCAACCTCAAGGGGTGGAACTCGCTGAGCGGCGCGCTGCTGTTCGAGCCCGACGAACTCTCGTTCCTCGGCGAGGTGGTCCTCAACAGCCACATGCACACGAACTTCCAGGCGCAGTTCTTCCGCGCCGAGCAGGAAGCGCTCGACAAGTGGCTGACCAAGTTCCTGCGCATGGTGCCCGAGAACTGCTGCGCGGCGGCTGCGCTGCGCGTCCCAGCCGGCGACTTCCTGCAGGCAATGGTCTCGTCCCTCGACCCGGACTCCAAGGAGACCATCAACGACGCGCTGCGTCGCTGCACGTTCCAGGGCAATGCCCTGATCGACGCGCGCGACTTGATCGAGCGGCTGAGCACCGCGCTGCTTCCACGCACGGGCTTCGTCTTCCGCAAGAACATCCCCGACCCGCAGATCCCGGTGGGCGACATCTCACCCGTGCCGCAGATCGCATGGGTGTTCTGGATCCGGCCCGAGGCTGCGCCGCTGCTGCAGGAGTTCGTGCGCATGGTGCGCCTCAACGCAGCATCGTTTGGCTTCAACAAGGTCTACCACCTCAAGATGAACCTGTCGGGCGAGAGCACGGCAGCAGGCGACAAGGACGACGAGGACGTCATCACCGAGTTCTGCAACCCGCAGATCGACGGCACCGGTGAGTTCGCGACCGTGTTGTTCAAGGACTTCTTCGTGCTGTCCAACTCCGGTCCCCTCATCCGCGACATGTTCTGGGCCCGCAACAGCGTGCGCGGGGCGCGGAGCGTGCTCGCCAGCGAGGACGTGCAGGCCTTCCAACGCGAGTTGCCTCGCGCGCTCAACGGCTTCGTCTACGTGCGCGGCCAGGGCCTGGTGGACCTGCTCGACGACTACCGCAAGTACGCGGAGAAGGACCTGAGCCAGCCCGACCCGTCCTGGATGCTGCAGAACCGCAGCTCCGCCGAGGACCAGGTGCGCCGCAGCAAGTTCCCCCAGTACTCGTCGGTCGCGGCCATGAGCCCGCAGGTCCGTGCCCAGTTCGACGAGGCCGTGCAGCAGTGGATGCAGGAGGAATGGCGCCGTGTCGCCGGTGGTTTCGGCAAGGAGGACATGGCCGGGCTGCTCCAGGCACGGGCCCTCGCAAAGACCTTCCGCAGTGCCTACGTGCAACTGGACCTGGAGAACAACTACATCCGGTTCTTGGGCAAGCTCCTCGCGGACTACCGCTGAGGTGGTGACGGGCCCGGCCTGGGCAGGTCAGGGCCCTGAAGTTGGGCTGCTGGGTTGCAACCGGGCGGGACCTCGGTATGGTTCCCCGCCCCAACCCGAGCCCAGGTGGCGAAATTGGCAGACGCGCCAGCTTGAGGGGCTGGTCCCCGCAAGGGGGTGCAGGTTCAAGTCCTGTCCTGGGCACCACTCTCCGGCCGCCTCCCTCAGCGGCCCACCCGACCCGGAGTGGTGCAGGTTGGTGGCCGAGCGGCCGGTCGGACCCCCTGCGCGAGCGGGAGCGGTCCGTCTCCGCTGCTCCCTCGACGGCGGCCCTCAGTCCTGCTTGCGGCGGGGCGCGGTGATCCCGTCCCGGACCGCCAGCTGGGCCTCGGTGGCGTCCGGGCGGAGTCGCAGCTCGACGCGGGTGCGCACGTGCTGTTCCACGCGAGCCATGGCCTTGTGGGTGCGGCCGTTGGCGGACTCGTACTCCACCTCGATCCACTTCCTGCCGTCTGCGACGGCCGCGGCCACCGCCTGGTCGACGGCCTCCATGCCGGACATCGGCTGCCCGTCGAGCTTGCGAACGAGTCCGCTCAGCACCATCGCGTCGGTGGGGGCGAGGCGGTCGAGGGTCTCGAAGTCCGTGAACGCAACCGATTCCTTGCGTGTGCCGTCGATGCCGCGCAGGAAGGCAGGCCGCGGCGTGGTGGTGGCCACGTACTCGATGCCGGCATGGCCGAGGATCGTGGCGTAGTCCGGCGTGAGGGTCCCGTCTGCATGCCTGGCGAGGAACCCGCTGAGGTCGGTGCCAGCTGTCCCAATGAGATGCGTGGCGATCTCCTGCTCGGTGAGGCCGCGGCCCAGCTTCTCACAGGCATCGACCATGGCGGCCATGGCGTCGTCCAGCGAGCGGCGGTTGCCGGTGGCGTGGCGGATCTGCAGGTCGAGCAGCATGCCGAGCACCTGGCCGGCGCCGTAGTAGTCCACCTTGCGGTCGGGTGCCTGCCGTTCCCACACGAGCCACGAGGCCCGCATGGGGGAGGTGTGTGCGCGCCCGGGCGTGTTCTCCCAACCCGCGATGCCCGCAGCTTGCTCGCGCCAGAACTGCTCGACGGGGGTGTGCCCTGCTCGGGCCATCAGCACGTCGCCGTACCAAGAGGTCACACCCTCGGAGAGCCAGAGCCCGGTGGTGCGGTTGGCGCGGTCGTATGCGAACGGTCCCAGCTCGACGGGCCGCAGCCGCTTCACGTTCCACGTGTGGACGAACTCGTGGGCGCTGATGCCGTAGGTCGTGGAGGGGTTGCGCTGGAAGAGGGCGCGGGAGTGGCCGATGGCCGTCGAGTTGAGGTGCTCCAGGCCACCGCCGCCGCCGGTGCGGCTCAGCGTGAACAGGAACACGTAGTGGTCGAATGGGTGTCCGCCGAAGATCGAGCCGGCCTCGTCGGTGATCGCCTGCAACCCCGCGAGCCACCGTTGGTGGTCGAACTGGAGGTCCTCGGCACAGTCCACCACGGCCGCAACTGGCTTGCCCAGCGACTGGAACTCGAAGCGCTGGAACACGCCCAGCTTGACGGGGCAGTCCGCCAGGACGTCGTAGTTCGCAGCATGGAACGTCCCGTCCTCGCTGGCGCGCAGGCCCGATGCAGACTGCCATCCCTCGGGCACCTCGAATCGCACCGTGCACGGCGACTGCACGCGCGTGGGAACCGTGACGTACACGGCCGGGCCCTCGTAGGTGATCGCGCGGCGGTCGTGCGAGGGGTCCATGAACCGGTCGTTCGGCAGCAGCCGCACCGCGTAGCGGAACTCGACTGCGTCCACGGCACCGTGTTCCACGAGCCACTTGCCGCGGTCCGTGCGGTGCACCTCGAGCTGCGTGTCGCCTGCCGAGGCGCCCTGCACGGTGACGCGGTCCGGGAACTCGCGGTAGCGGTACGAACCCGGTGTCCACACCGGCATCCAGAACTGCGTGGAGTTGCCGACCGGCCGCTCGACGCGCACGGCAACCTCGAGTCCGATCTCGTTGCGGTCCCCTGCGTCCTTCGCATGCACCGTGTAGCGGATTGCGTCCTGCGCCCGCGCGAACGCCGTCGAGAGCATGCACAACAACAGGCCTGCGCCGAGCAATCGTTGGGATCGGGAGTTCGTGTTCATTGCGTGGATTCGGTGTTGGAACTCTCTCCACATGCAGTTTCGGCGCACCTTGTTTCCAGCGAAAGAGGCTCCTTGCGTGCAGTGGATTTGTCGCCCGTCCCGTGCGCGGCAGCTGGCTATGCTGCGCCCTCCCAGGAGGCAAACCGATGCAGCACGAGCGCGAAGCAGGCGAACCGAGCCAGGTCAGGCCATCGACCGCGAACTTGGTCGCCGCCGTGCAGTTGCTCTCCGAGGAGGACCCGCGCATCCAGCGCCGCGTGCGCGCCCAGCTGCTGCGCTGGTCCGTCGAGGCGATGCCCACGCTGCGTGCAGCTGCCGAGTCGGTCGACCCCGTGGTCCGCACCCGCGCACGCTCGCTGTTGCGCAGCATCGAGGTCCGCGAGGAACTGGTCGAGTTCGCACACATGCGCCTCGACCGGACCAACCGCCGGCATGCCGGCCCGCTGCTGCAAGGCGCCGTGTGCCTCACCCGCATCGTGCGGCCCTTCAGCCCGGATGCCGAACAGCTGCAGCAGGC
>JBEGVB010000187.1:0-7096 GCA_041178545.1 Planctomycetota bacterium | reverse complement strand
GGCGTGGGCGGCAGCGCCTGCTGCCGCAGCGCCGCCACCGTCGCCTCCAGCTGCGGACGTTGCGCCAGCAACTCGGCACACGGACCCGCGAGCCAGCGCTCCAGCGACTCGACCTTGGCTGGCCAGCCCTGCGTGTCCTCCTCGGACAGCCACAGTACCGCCTGCGACGCCTGCGCCGCCTTCAGCCGCACCACCGCGGACACCTGCTGGAACTGCTCCACCGTGCGACCCTTTTCCGCGGCGAGCTGCGCTGCCTGCTCCTTGGCCTTGGTTTCCGCAGCGGCCAGCCGCGCGTTCTCCTCCGCGCGCTGCGCCGCAACCTGCTCACTCGCCACCGCCCGCTGCTCGTTCTGGATCGCGCGTTCCTTCGCCGCCGCCTCGGCCCGCGCCAGCACCGCGTTCTGCCATGCAAGCGTCACCGCCACCACCGCGCCCGCGAACACCGAGCCCATGGTCGCGCTCACCGTCGGGTTGCGCCGCACCCACTTCCTCGCCCGCTCCAACCGTCCCGTCGGCTTCGCCAGGATCGGCAGGTCCGACAGGTACCGGTGCAGGTCCTCTGCCAACGCCCCCATCGACGGGTACCGCTGCGACGATGCCTTCTGCATCGCCTTCTCCGCGATCACGCCAAGGTCCCGCGGGCACTGCGAACGCACCGTGTCCGCGCGCGGCGGGTCCCACGTCGTGATCTGCTGCGCGATCTGCTGACCCGTGTCGCCCAGGAACGGCCGCTGCAGCGTCAGCAGCTCGTACAGCACCACCCCGAGGCTGAACACGTCCGTGCGGTGGTCCAGCCCCGCACGCTTCGCCATCACTTGCTCCGGGCTCATGTAGAAGTACGTGCCCGCGAAGTCGCCCGTCTTGCTCGCCACCGAGTCGCCCGTCACCCGCGCGAGGCCGAAGTCCACAACCCGCGGCTCGTCGTCCGCGCCAATGAGGATGTTCTGCGGCTTCAGGTCGCGGTGCACCACGCCGGCGTCGTGCGCCGCCTGCATGCCCCGCGCCACCTTCTCCACCAGCAAGGCCACCTGACGGTGGTAGCCCTGCGGCAGCTGGTCGAGGCCACGGAAGCGCTCCAGTGCATCCGCCAGTGTCTGCGCGTCTGCCACCAGTTCCTGCGCCAGCCACGCGATGCCCTGGTCCTCGCCCCGCGACAGCGTCGCCACCAAGTTGGGGTGGTGGCACTTGCCGCCCGCCCGCGCCTCGCGCACGAACAGCTCGAGCGCCCGGTCGTCGATCCGGTCTGACAACAGCAGCTTGAGCGCCACGTGCTTGCGCAGGCTCTCCTGCCGCGCCTCCCACACCTGGCCCATGCCGCCCTTGCCCAGGAACCGCACCAGCGTGAAGTCGCCGACCCGCTGGCCCACCCGCAGGCCCTGCAGTTCCGCAGGCAACCTCTGGTCGGTGTCTGCCGCAGCTTCGCGGCCGCGGCTGAAGAAGCGCGGCTTGGGCCTCGAACTGGTCTGCAGAGCGAGCTGTGCCAGCGCCGCCGCGCACAATGCAGCATCGCCGCCAGTCGCACGCCGCACGAACGCGGCGCGCTCCGCCTCCGGATGGCTCATGGCCTGGTCCAACAACAGCTGCAGACGCACCGGGTTCACGGACGGCTCAGACATGCAGTTCTCCTCGGAGCGGGAGGCTAGGGTCCCGCGCGAGACTACTCGGGGCAAGTCCGCGCGGCACCACGTTGTCGGCGAGTAGCTGCATGCCGATGGGCGCACCCCTCACTGCGCAGGTGCAGGAGCCTCAGGGGCCGCCCAGAGCAGGCCGCTGCCGACACACACGAGCGTTGCCACGAACGCCGACTGCGAGAGCCAGCCCATGCCGAGGCCACAGCAGGCGAAGGCTGCGATGCCGAGCAGTACGAGGATGGTGAGGGAAGGCTTCATGGCGGACTCCTTGGGGTGGTTCTGGTCCCGCCAAGGGGAATCGCCGGGGAAGCCGCAGGCCCGTGTCCACGAAATCGCCAGCTGGATTCGTTCGCCCGACCGTCGCGTGCTCGGTGCCAATCGCTCTCGCCCCCGCGCGCTACTCCTCCAAGACCTTCCGGAGTGCGCGCTCGAGGTCGAACTCGCCCGGTCCACGGGAGGCGGGGCGCAACTGCTGGGCAGAGGCCAGAGCCTCTGCCACGTCCGGCGACCGGCCTGTCTGTTCCTTGCGCCGGCGCATGTCGCTGATCCAGGCAACTGCGTCCTCGTCCCCGGCCGGCACCGGCACCATCCTCAGGCCCACGCTGCCGGCAAGCAGTTCCTTGGTTGGCTCGTGCACGTGGACGTCGTTGCCACCCTTGGCCAAGGCCAGCGTGTCCTCGGGCCGACCGTCCGGACCGTGCTTGAGCTGGACGGGGTCGAAGGACCTTGTCTTGCCGTCCTCGCCTTTCGCGAGGACCAAGGCGAACACTCCCATGGGCCGCGACACGGTGAGCTGGTAGTGCGCAGCATCGAGCCGCCTCTCCACGAAGTCTGGTGCGTCGGGCATGGCGAGGACCGTGGCTGCCACGGCCATCATCACGACACCAGCAGCCGAGACCAGCACACGATGGCGTCGCACCTGCTGGCGCGCGCTCCACATCAGGCGACCGGCCATGCCGAGCCGCGAGGCACTGGGCACCTGACCCTCGAGGAAGCGCTCCAGGTCCTTGAGGAACGCCTCGGCGCTCGGGTACCTGCGGTCGGGGCTGACCTCCAACGCCTTCATGCAGATGTCCTCGAGCGCAGCAGGCACGCCCTTGCGGATCCCACCCGGCCGAACCTGCACCCCGCGCCCGACCTGGCTGACGAGTTGGGTGCGGTTCTTGCCCGGGAAGGCACGTTGGAACGCGAGCAACTCGTAGAGGATGAGACCGCACTGGTAGATGTCGGTCTGGCAGTCCTTGCCGGTCTGCTCGTTCTTCATCTGCTCGGGTGCCAGGTACTCCAGGGTCCCGAACAACCGCTGGGTCACGGAGCCCGCAGCGAGTTCTCCGAGTCCCGCGAGGCCGAAGTCGAGCACTACGGGTCGCGCACCCGGGCGCAGGATGACGTTCTGGGGCTTCAGGTCGCGATGGAAGACCTTCTCCCCGTGGGCAAGGGCGAGTGCCCCGAGGATCTCGACCAGGATCGAGGCCACTGTGTGGAACCAGTCGTCGCCCACCAACGACGTGGTGCCGGGCGCACGCGGCGCACCCACCAGCGACTGCACCGTGGCACGGTCCGGCCAGCCGGTGGGACATGCCCTCGCCAGTTGCTGGACCAAGTGGTCGAGCGCAACGCCCTCGACGTACTCCATGGTCAGGAACTGGTGGTCACCGTCCTTGCCGGAGTCGTAGCACCGCACCACCGAGGGATGGTTGACGCGGGCGAGGGCGAGGCGCTCACGCCGCAGGATGGAACCGATCTTGTCGGGGTCGTGCAGCGGGTGGAACACCTTGATCGCGACGACGCGACCCAGCACGAGGTCCCGCGCCTTCCACACCTTGCCGTAGCCACCGCTCCCGAGCTCCTCGATGAGCACATAGCGGTCGGCCAGCACCGTCTCCGAGCGCAGGGTCTCGGGGAACGACTTGCGTGCCCAGCGCGCCGTGTCGATCAGTCTGCGGAGCTCTTCGCGCGAGCTCTCGTCTGGCAGCCTCGAGGTGAGCTTCTCCACGTCCGGGGGAGCCCCGCGCTCGAGACCCTCGAAGTACTCCATCGCAAGGGAGTCCACCAGGTTCTGGATGTCGCTCATGACGTGCCTCCGAGGTTGGCTGGTGGACTCAGGGGAGCTGCGAAACGGGACGCAGGGTTTCTTCTCAGGAATCCGGTCCGACACCACGATCGCGCAGCAGACGGGAGAGGGCGAGCATGGCCCGGCTGTGCAGCTCGCGCGCGGCTGAATCCGTGTTCTTGCCGAGCTTCCTGGCAATGTCCTTCCACTCCATGCCGTCGTAGTCCCGCAGCAGGATCACCTCACGGTAGTGCTCCTGCAGCGCGTCCATGCACTCGTCGACGGCCGAACGCGACTCGCGCTTCTGCACGGTGTCGAGCGGGCCGGTGACATCCCCTTCCAGTTGGACGGCATTGCCTTCCTCTGCGTCGTCGTCCCCGTGCATGCTGAGGATGGCACCCTCGTGCTTGCGCTTGGCGGCCTTGGACTTGTCCGCCTCGTCGTGGATCTGCCCGACCGCGATCTCGCTCAGCCAGTTGAGGAGGGCCCCCTCGTTGCGCATCTCGAACTGGTCGAACTTCTGGAACGCCTTCGCAAAGACCAGTTGCAGGACGTCGCCGGACTCGAGGCGGTTGCGCAGGCCGCGACCGAGTCGCACCCGCACCGAACGACGCACGCGCTCGTAGTAGCGGTCGAACAGCCGGTTGAGCGCTTCCTTGTCACCGTCCTGGGCCTTCCGCACCAGTTCGAGGGTCCGGGTGATCTGTTCGTCCGGTTCGGCATTGCGCTCCATGTGGGTCCTCCTGCTGGCATCACTTCTTGGTTTCCACCGCCGACTCCACCTTGGCCCCTGCCTTCGGGGCGGCCACTGCATCCATCAGTCGCTTGGCGTTGGCGATCGGGATCACGTAGCCCATGTCCGGGGCGATCGCCTCGCCCCCGATCAGCTGCACGCGCGTGACGATGCCGATCACGTTGCCCTGGCTGTCGGTGACAGGTCCGCCGCTGTTGCCGGGGTGCACGGCAGCATCCACCTGCATCCAGTCCTCGAGGTTGCGGCTGAGGATGCCACGGAAACTGGAAGCGTGAACGGTTGCGCCATCCTGCACCGCTTCCTTGCCGAGCGGAAAGCCGTGCAGGTAGACCTCGGCCCCGACCTTGGGACGGGCCACCTCGAGGTTGAGGCTTGCAAGAACGGGCATGCCCTCGAAGGGCTTGATGCGCACCAAGGCGATGTCGTTCTGGTTGTTGCCAAGCATCTTCTCGACGGTTGCTGGATGGCGGACATCCGTGCCAGAGAAGACCACGTTGTAGACCCATTCCTGCTGCAACTGCCCCACCGGGGTCTCCACCGGCTGGGTGTGTGCGGTCATGTCGACCACGTGGGCATTGGTGAGCAGTCGCCCGTCGTTCGTCACACAGAACCCGGTGCCACTGCCAACGGCCTGCTCGAGCACGGTCCCCTCGTCACCAAGACTGTAGTTCAGCCCGACGCGACGCAGGTACTTGCCGGTGGCAGGGTCCTTGAGGCGCATCGAGACCTCGATGCATGCGACGGTCTTGCGGATGCGGTCGATGTCATCCTGTCGTGCTCGTTCCACGTTGACTGGGTCGAACCGCTGCAGCCGCTCCTGCGTGGCACTCAACTGCTCCTGGAGCTTCACCAAGGTTGCGTCCGAAGCTGGCACACTGGCAGACAGGATCTTGAGCTGCTTCTCCAGTTCGTCGCGTGAGGCGAGCAGTTGTTGCTTCTGCACCTCCCAGGTGGAGAGCTGGGACTCGAACGACTTGCCCGCCTGCTCCAACAGGGCGTTCACCCGGTCATTGGCAGCAGCAAGCCGCTGGAGCTCGACCTCCTGGTTGCGCTGCAACACGTACCACGCACCGAGTACGCATGCCGCCAGCACGAATGCGACCTTGAGGACGCGGCCCCGCGAACGCCGGTCGGTCTGGTGCAGCATTGAGCCCACGTCCTGCTCTTCCGGGACGCCAAGCTCCTTCTTCACGCGCAGGATGGTGGAACGCGTCAGCTCGGGCCTGCCCACGGCACCACGGGGGAGCTGGACCGGGCCGGTGACCTGGTCTGGGCTGCGGGTCTCGTACACGAATCGCGGCCCGTTCTCGCCCAGCTCGAGGATGTCCCCGTCCTTGAGCTGGCACTTCTTGGTGAAGATCCCGTTCACGCGGATGCCGTGGGTCGAACCGAGGTCCTCCAGCACGGCCCCCTCGGCCACAAGCGAGATCCGCGCATGGTGGCTGGACACGTTGGGGTACGCAGAACCCTGCAGCGGGACGGTGTTGGAGGGCGCGCGACCGAGCGTTGTCGTGTCGCCGAGATCAATCCTGCCGTCCACCCCCGCGACGCCGATGGGCTTGAGGTGGTGGGAAGTGCCGCCGGGGCGCTCATCCATGGCCGGGATGGTAGCGGGCTGCCCCACGTGCTGCACGCTGGGGGAATGGCATGGGCGCAAGGGACCGCGGAGCATGGGGTGAGCAAGACGCCCACTCAGGACCTTGTCCCACTGTGGAGGAGGGCTTCCTGACGAGGCCTCAGGCTGTGGCTCCGGAACTCCTCGAACCGAGTCTGGGTCCACGCCTGCACCCCCGGTTCCAAACAGGCTGGACGACAACGCACCCGGCCGGCCCGCGAACGGACCGGCCGGATGCTGTGCGCTCCGTCGGCACTCGATGCTCAGTTGGCGATCGCTGCAACCACCTTGCCGACGAGGATCTGGTAGCCGTCGGCGATGACTGCCTGGCCGTAGAACTCGAGGCCGCCGAGGTCCTTGGCCACAGGAACCTTCAGCGCGAGGTGGCCCTCGGCACCGAAGCCAAGGCCCATCACTGCCGAATCACGCAACAGGGTCATGCCGAACTCGCCGAAGTCGAGCACCTCGTTGTCCAGCGACAGCAGCACGCCGCCGAAGAACTTGGGCATCGAGGCGAAGAGGTCCGCGTGCAGGATGCCGCCGTCAAGCCCCAGCTTCAGGTCGAGGCGATGGTCGCTCTCGGCACCGTCGGTCGTGCCCACCGCGGGCGTCTCCTCGTACCTCGGGTACTCGATGGGCTCGGCGATCACCTTGATGGGCGCAGCCGCGCGGCGCTCCAGCACCACCACGGCGGGCTCCTCGGCGAGCGGCTTGGTCGAGCCGGTGCCGACCACCACGGGAGCCTCCTCCCAGGTGCCCTCGGTCTCCTTGAGCTCGGCGAGGGGCTTGGTCTGGGTGGCATCCTGCCCCGTGGCGCCCTTCTGGGCGAAGGCAGGAACACTCAGCGTCAGGGCTGCGAACAGGACGGTCAGGGTCGTGCGGAACATGGCTTGGGTTCTTTCTTGGGTTGGTTGGTTGGGTGTCCGACGTGGACACCCCCCAAGGGGAGACCCGGCACAGACCGCAGGTCGGGGGACAAGAAAACCGCGCCCCGCGAGGGGCACGCCAGTGGTTCCATTCCTCTCCCTTGCTTGCGAACTTCG
>JBEGVB010000186.1:0-2770 GCA_041178545.1 Planctomycetota bacterium | reverse complement strand
CCTGGTACGGGACGTCGATGACCTGCGACAGCTCGATCTTGTAGTTGCCCACCTGCGTGGTGCCGGTGCCGGGGCTGCGGACCTCGACGTAGTAGGTGCCCGGCAGGCCGAAGGAGACCGCAACGCGGCCGTGGCTGGTCGGGCTCAGGATGTTGCCGGTGGTGGCGGCAAGGGCAATGGAACCCGTGTCCGACAGCAGGTTGACCGTGGTGTCCAGGATGGCGGTGCCGGCGCCTGCGCTCAGGTCCTGGGCGCTCTGGACGATCAGGGTCGATGGCTTGGTGACGACGATCGGGCCCCAGATGTCAAAGGCGTCCGCGCCGGTGCTGTTGGTCACGTTGCCCGTGCCCACACCACCAAAGCCCAGCGGGGTGGCCGTGGCGACCGAGTTGTTCGGCTCGACCTCGGCAACCGTGGCGCCCGTGTACATCTTCAGCTCGAAGATCTCGAGGCGGTAGTTGCCGGACGTCAGCACGTTGTACGGTGCCGTGAACGGGGCGGTCGGCGGGCGGATGGCCAGCGTGTAGGTGCCTGCCGGCCAGACGCGGATCTGGCTGGTGCGCGCGCTCAGCGAGCTGCTGTTGCCGGCGTTCGTGCCGTAGGCAGGCTGCGTCGTGCTGCTGGCGAGCAGGGGCACGCCGGCGGCATCGTAGAACTCGTAGCGGTGGCCACACACAAAGGGAGCATCGCCCTCGTTCACCTGGAACCACAGGCCCGACTGCTGGGCGAGGGTGATCTGGTAGAAGTCGACGTCCACCAGCACGACCTCGTAGGTGTCACCGGCTGCGGGTGACGTGGTGAAGGCGGTGCAGGTGATGGTGGTGGCGGTGTTGGCCGAGATCTGGCGCATGAGGCCCGCGTTGGCGCCGCTCGTGAACTTCACGTAGTAGGTGCCGTAGCCAGCGATCGTGGGCGCGTAGGCGCCTGCCGTCAGTGCTGCCGTTGCATTCATGAGCGTCGTGGTGCTACCCGCGAGCACCGCGTCGGTCAGCTGGACCGTGGGGGCCGACAGGCTGCCCTGGATCTGGGCGCCGCTCGAGGGGATGGTGACCGGCGTGGCCTGCGCAACCACCTGGTTGGGCTCGACTTCGACACCGGAGTAGCCGAAGGTGGAGAACACGCCGAGGTCCACCGAGTAGAGGCCCGTCGTGGTCGCGCTGTAGCCGACGATCTTGACCGTGTAGGTGCCAGCCGTCAGGTTGATGAAGAGGCTGCTGGCGAAGGCGTTCGAGCTGGTCCGGCCGTCGTCGTCGAGGCCAGCGATCGTGGTCCCCGTGGCGTCGTACAGCTCCATGCGCGTGTCGAGCCCGTTGGTGAAGAGGGCGACGCGCGCGGCCGAGGCCAGCGTGAACGTGTACCAGTCGGCTTCAGCAGCGACCAAGTTGGCGTTCAGCTGGTTGCCAATCACCAGGGCGTTTGCCGTGGCGGCCGTGTCGTTGGGCTCGACTTCGGAGAGCTGCTGGGCGAAGAGCGCCGGTGCAGCGAGAAGTGCAGAAGTGAACAGGATGGGAAGACGCATGGTGAGATCTGCAGGTTGGGCGCTTCTCGGCAACCTCGGACCCTCCGAGGTGTGCACCGAGCGGTGGCGCTCGTGTAGGAAGTAAGGCCTACGGGAAAGGTTCCGTCAACTCCTCCGGTTCCCCTGTGGCATGACGTGGAACCGAAATGAGACGGAGGCCCGCGCGCACCTGCCTTCGTCCCGAGGTGGGACCTTCCCGTCCCTCCGCTCCTTGCTAGTCTTTCGCGGCTCGCGCAACCTGCCGTGTGGTGGGACCGCCGGGCATTTCCTGTACGGAGGAATTCATGCAGCGGTTGCTCCCTCTCGCGCTCGCCCTCGCCGCGGTTCCCGGCCTCTACGCCCAGGCCAACGTCGTGGCCGGCCTCGACGGCAGGTTGTCCGACGTGAACGACCTGACCTACTGGGGACGCCGCGGTGCCGCGCACCCCAACGGCGAGGTGGGCATGTCGATGCTCAACACGATGTGCAACCCGGGCAGCGTCAACATCCCGTGGTACGCCGCCATGCAGGGCAACCACCCGACGTTCGGGTTCATGATCGTGCGCGAGTCCGGCGGCCGCATGGTGCAGATCAACGACTGGTCCTACGTGAAGCACGCCTTCACCTCGACCAACTTCAGCGGCGCCTGCGGCTCGTGCGTCAACCCGGGCACCGGGTCGCTCATGGGCCTCAACTGCTCCGACACCTACGGCGCCGGCAACAACGGCGACCGCTACTGGCTCGGCCCTCCCGAGGAGATCGACCCCTGGCTCGGCACCTGGCAGCCGGTGGGCAGCTACTTCGACCGCGGCGACCCCCAGGTCACGGGCGCTGCGCTCACCGACGGCGCACGCAGCCTCAGCAACGCCATGGTCTCGGCCATGGACGCGGTGAAGAACCGCGTGACCGTGCGCGAGGCCGACCTGCTCGTGCAGGGCGCGCGTTACTTCTACGGCATCCACCTCATCCACCAGGGTGAGGCGAGCGCCAACCGGTGGGACAACCTCGCCTCGCGCGGGTTCAACCCCAGCTGGGGCGGCTCTGGCTGGACGTTCTCCAACAACTCCGTCGGCCAGATCCACGGCACCATCCTGCAGCACTGGCAGGGCGCGACGGTGAACGGCGGCAAGAACGGCAACGACGACGGCACGTTCTACGTGGCCGTGAACGTCACCGCGCTCGGCAACGGCCAGTACCACTACGAGTACGCGGTCCACAACTTCGACAACAGCCGCGGCGGCGCGCAGCTGCGCATCCCGTGCGCCAGCAATG
>JBEGVB010000185.1:0-2630 GCA_041178545.1 Planctomycetota bacterium | reverse complement strand
GGCGAAGCCCATGGGACCTGCGAGGTTGGCGCGGTGGTACACGCCCTGCAGCGCCTCGACGTGCTGGTCGAGACCGAAGCCCGCGGCAGGCACGGCCTGCTGCAGCCGGTCCCACAGTCCCGCCTCGCTGACGATGCGGCGCAGCTGGTGTGCAAGCGATGCGGAGTTGCCGCCCTCGCTCACGAGGCCCCATGGCAGTGCGCCGCGCGGCTCGACGCGACCTGGCAACGCGCCGAGGTTGCTCACCACGGCGGGCAGGCCGAGCTCGGCGCACTCGTCGAGCACGATGCCCCACGTCTCCATGCAGGTGCTCGGGAACACGCCAACGTGCGGCGCAACGGCGTGCAGTTGCGCCGGCGTGAACGTGCCGTGGAAGGTGACGGGCAGGCCTGCTGCATGCGCGCGCAGTTCGGCCTCGAACTCAGGTGACTCGAAGCCGCCCAGCACGTGCAGCTCGAACCTGCCGCGCAGGGTGGCATCGTCGTGCAGCAGGCGCACGGCGTCGACGAGGACGCCAAGACCCTTGTGCCGGCCGACACCGCCCCAGTACGCGAGGCGCATGCGTGTGCCGCGTGCCGGTGCCGCAAGCCGCGGCATACCGGGCCAGCGCGGCCGGTAGCCGAGCGGCAGCGTCGTGTAGCGCGCGCGCGGCACCGAGGAGAACCGGCTGAGCAGGTCAGCCGTGGTGTCGACGCCCACCAGCACGGCGCGCGCAGCGGACAGTTCGGCGCGCAGGCTGGCGGCAAACAGTTCGACGCCCAGCGCGAGTTCACCCTCGGTCTCGTGGCCGTACTTGGGCACGCAGGGGCCGCACGACGCGCCGCCGAGCACGCGGCTGCAGGCGGGATCGTCGGCGCGCATGCGGAACGCGCGCGGGCAGCTCGTGTACTGGTCGTGCAGCGTGACGACGGTGGGGATGCCCAGCGCCTCCGCCTGCTGCACCAGGTGGCAACTGAGCCGCACCCAGTGGTGCACGTGCACGAGTTTCGGGCGCAGTTCGCGCAGCAGCCGGCCGTAGGCCTCGTCCACGCCTGCGTGCCAGAGCTTGGCGTGGTGGTCGAAGAAGAAGTCGTCGCGGTGCAGGCGCCACACCGGCAGGCCCTCCACCTCGAGCTTCTCCACCCCCACCTGCGGCCAGGCCGCCATGCTGCCGGTCAGCACGCCCACTGCGAGCCCGCGGTCGCGCTGCGCGCGCGCGACGTCGAGCACGTACGACTCGGAGCCGCCGCGCGTCTCGGGTGCGAACTGGTGGATGACGTGCAGCACGTCCATGGGCGTTCAGGGTGCCCCGTGGACGGCCCCCGAGGCCATCTTCTTCGCGGCATTCCTCAGCGTCCTTTCGACGCGAGCCACAGGCCCGGGTGAGGCCGGGCAGGGTGGGTGAGCTGAGGGGCGGGCCGCAGCCCGCCCGTGCGCCCGGTGCCATGGGCACCGCAGCGACCGTGCCGGACTCAGTTGGCCTTGCGCGGTGCCTTCTTGGCGACCTTCTTCAGGTTCTTCGTGGCGGGCTTCTTCGCCACGGCGGGCTTGGCGGCTGCCTTCTTGGGAGCGGCCTTCTTCGCGGCAGCCTTCTTGGCCTTTGCCTTCGGCGCAGCAGCCGCGGCACCGCCCTGGAGGCTCGCCAGCACGGCCTTCACCTCGGCAGCATGGCCCTCGGCCTTCACCTTCGGCCAGTGGTGGGCCACCATGCCGTCCGGGGCGATCAGCACCGTCGAACGGATCACGCCCTCCACTTCCTTGCCGTACATGAGCTTCTTGCCGTAGGCGCCGTAGCTCTTCATCACCGACTTGTCCGCGTCGGTCAGCAGGCCCACGCCCAGCTTGTACTTGGCGATGAACTTCTGGTGCGCGGACGCGCCATCGGCGCTGCAGCCGTAGACCTCGGCGCACAGGCCGCGGAAGTCCGGCAGGGCCGCCGTGAACTCACAGGCCTCGACCGTGCAGCCGGGCGTGTCGTCCTTGGGGTAGAAGTAGAGGACGACCCAGCGGCCGGCGAGGTCGCGGAGCGACACGTGCGTGCCGTCCTGGTTGGGGAGCGTGAAGGCGGGAGCTGGCTTGCCGATCTGGATCATGGTGGGGGGTTCGTTCGTGGAGGCCACCCGAACGGATGCCGACGCGCGGAGTTTCACGCGGACGGGAACGCCCGGGCACCGCGCGCTAGCCTGTGCCGCCGCCATGGACTGCCCTGCACTCCGCGACCCGAGCTGCTTCCCCTTCGTGCGGGCGCTCGAGGCAGCCTTCGCGGCCATCGCCACCGAACTGGACGCCCTTTCGCCCAGCGCCTTCGTCGAGAGCCCGGACTCGCTCACCACGGCATCGCCGGGGTACGACGAACGCGGGTGGCACTGGTACGCCCTCGCGGGCGGCGGCTCGGAGTGCGCCGACCACCTCGCCCGCTGCCCTGCCACCGCAGCGGCACTCGCTGCGGTCCCCGGTCTCGTCAACGCCGGGTTCTCGCGCTTCCTGCCGGGCACCCACCTCGAGCCGCACCGCGGCGAGATCGAGGGGGTGTTGCGCTGCCACCTCGCGCTGCGCGTGCCGCCCGGCGACGTGGGCATGGCCTTCGGCCCGCACGTGGTGCGCTGGCAGCAGGGCCGGTGCATCGTGTTCGACGACACGGTCGAGCACGA
>JBEGVB010000184.1:0-2613 GCA_041178545.1 Planctomycetota bacterium | reverse complement strand
CCGTCAAATCGGCGTCAACCACCCGAGCCGTACCGTCACCGACGCTAGGCTCTCGCCCGACATGCGCATCCTGCTCATCGAGGACGACCAGGCGCTCGCCAGCAACCTGCTGGAGTACTTCGCCGCGCAGCACGTGGTCGCCCACGAGAAGGACGGGATCCGCGGCCTCGCAGCGGCTGCGGCAGGTGACCACGATGTCGTGGTCCTCGACCTTGCCCTGCCGCGACTCGACGGCATCGAGCTGTGCCGGAGCCTGCGCGAGCAGGCGCGGAAGCGCACGCCAGTGCTCGTGCTCACCGCGCGCGACACCCTCGAGGACAAGGTGGCGGCGTTCGAAGCCGGCGCCGACGACTACCTCGTCAAGCCGTTTGCCCTCCGCGAGCTGGCGATCCGCCTCCAGGCACTGGTGCGACGGGTTGCGCCGGAGCCGGCCACCACCGCGGCCCCTGCCGCCGCCCAGACGCTCCGGTGCGCAGACCTCGAACTCGACCTGTCGACCCTGCGGTGCAGGCGCGGCGAGCGGCACTTCACCCCGACGCGCGTCGGCCTGCGCATCCTCGAGATGTTGCTGCGCGCGAGTCCTGCCGTGGTCCGCCGCGAGACCATCCTCGCCACGCTGTGGCCCGACTACCCGGTGGGCGACGGCGTGTTGCGAACCCACATCTACGCGCTGCGCAAGGCCATCGACGGCGCCGAGGGTCCACCCTTGCTGCACACCCTGCCCGGCATCGGCTATCGCCTCGCTGCCAACCCATGACGCGCGGTCCCCTCGAACGGCGCCTGCGACGCGCAACGGTGGCCCTCGCAGGCCTGATGGTCGCGACCTTTGCACTGCTCCTGCCCCAGGTGGCCTTCAAGACCGAGGACGCGGTCTTCCAGCGGCAGACCGCGCACATGCTCGCCACCCTGCAGGCAGAACCCACCGCGGCACTGCCCCCGGGCATGCGCATCCTCGGTGCCGTGGACCCGATCCCGCCCCAGCTCCGCGAGCGCATCGCCCGGCTCCCACCGGGGGTCCACGAACTGAACGACGTCCAGCTCGACGGCGCGTCGCCCGAGACAGACCTCTTCGTCGGCATCGCAACCGGCGCCACCGGCCGTCTGGAGCTCGTGTACGACGTCCGCCCGTTCGAGGCCTTCGACGAGGCCATCGCCGCACCGGCCTACGATGCCGTGATCCTGACCGGACTGGTCCTGGCGGTGGCTGGTGCCGTGGTGCTCTGGTGGCAGTTGCACCGCGTGTTCTCGTCCTTGCACAGCCTTGCGCCGCTGCTGCGCGCCGAGGGGCCGACCGCGGACCGCAGCCTCGCGAAGGACTTTGGCGACGACGAGATCGGCAGCCTTGCACGGGAGCTGCTGGCCGCGCGCAACCAGCTCGCTGCGGCCCTCGACCGCGAACGCAGGTTCACCCGCGAGGCGAGCCACGAACTGCGGACACCGGTGGCGATCATCGCCGGGGCGGTGGAACTGCTGCGTCGCGACGGCGAGATGTCGCCGGTGGCAGACGCACTCGTCGAGCGCATCCGCGTCGCCAACGACCGGGTCGAGTCCTTGATCGGTGCGTTCCTGTGGCTGGCCCGTGAGCCCGTGCGCGCCGAGGAACTGCAGACCCTGACGCTCCAACCGCTGCTCCAGCGCGTCCTGTCCGACCTGCAGCGCGCCGGCACCGACCCAACCGAGGTGGCACTCCACGTCCTGTCGGACCGGCCGTTCGAGGGCGAGCCACTGTGCGCCGAGATCGTGCTGCGCAACCTGGTCGACAACGCACTGCGCCATCGCGGCGACGGCCCCGTGGAGATCCACGTCGACGGCGGGGTGCGCATCGTCAACCCACTGCCTGCCGGGACCCAGCCCACCGAGGACTCGCACGGCCTCGGGCTCGGCATCGCCAAGGACCTCTGCGCCCGGTTCGGCTGGGAGTTCTCGGTGGCGGTGCAGGGCGGCAAGCACACGGCCTCGGTGCGCTTCGACGTGCCGCGCAGTTGACGCCGATTCGACGCAGACTGGACGCATGCGCGTCGCCTGGCTCGGCGAAACCAGTGGCATGAAGCTGAACCACTTCCTGTTCCCGACCACGTTCCTTCTCCTGACCACCTCCTGCGCGGCCCCCGGCAACCGCACCGCCCCCAACCCCGCCCTGGCGGACTCCCCGGTCCAGCCCACCGCCCTGGCCGCGGTGCAGCAGCAACCGCAGGACGCGCCACCGCGCGCCTACCTGCGCCTGAACGGTGGCCTGTCGGTCCTGCCGAGCACCAACCTCGACAGCTCGGACGCAGGTGCCCTGCAGCAGGCCGAGGCATCGTTCGACCCGGGCTTTGCCTACAACTTCGCCGGCGGCTACCGCATCACCGACGACTGGGCCGTGGAGCTGGAGATCGGGTACCGCACCAACCCCGTCGACGAGGTCCGCAGCACCGGCCCCACCATCACCGACGGCGACTTCTCCTCCCTCGGCTTCTTCGCCAACGGCATCTACCGCGTGCCGGTGGAAGGCCGCCTGCGACCCTACGTGGGCCTCGGTCTCGGCCTCATCGAGGAGATCGACATCGACATCGGCAGCGGCTCCGACGTCGACTACTCCGACTCGGCCGTCGCCATCCAGGCCATCGCGGG
>JBEGVB010000183.1:0-30524 GCA_041178545.1 Planctomycetota bacterium | reverse complement strand
CCGGGCGCGGCACGCATGCGAGCTGCAGGTCTGGCACGTGCCGGGCCGGCAGCTCGCGGTGTTCCGGGAGGCGCTGTCGCTCTCCGCGCCGTTGCGGTTGCGCAGCAGGTCCCTACAAGTGCTCCCCCATGGACACAGCGGTTGTCGTCGTCGAGGTGGCGGTGGACTCGGTGGCAGGCGCGCTTGCAGCCGAACAGGCAGGCGCGCACCGCATCGAACTGTGTGCCGCCCTCGAGCTGGGTGGCGTGACGCCGGGCGGAGGCCTCCTTGCTGCGGTACGGGACCGCGTGCACATCCCCGTGTTCGTCATCGTGCGTCCGCGCTGTGGCGACTTCCTCTACGACGAGGGTGAGTTCGCGACGATGGAGCATGAGGTCGTCCACGCACGCGAGGCCGGGGCCGACGGAGTGGTGGTCGGCGTGCTGCGCAAGGACGGCACCCTCGACGTGGAGCGGATGGCGCGACTCGTGAGCCTGGCACGGCCGATGGCGGTGACCTGCCACCGCGCCTTCGACATGTGCGTCGACCAGGCCGCGGCGCTGGAACAACTGGTCGCGCTCGGGGTCGAGCGCGTGCTCACCTCGGGTGGGCAGAAGACCGCGAGGCAGGGGGCCATGCAGGTGGCTGCCCTGGTGCGGCAGGCAGCAGGGCGCATCGCGGTGATGGCAGGAGCAGGCGTGCGCAGCGACCACGTGGCGGAGCTGGTGCGGCGAACCGGCGTGGCCGAGGTGCACCTGTCCGCTGCGGTCCTCGCGCCCAGTGCGATGGCATGGCGCAATCCCTTCGTGAGCATGGGAGGGGCCGCGCAGCCGTCGGAGTACGAGCAACGCCGCACCGACGGTGCAGAGGTCGCACGCGTGGTTGCGGCCGTCCGCTCGGGTGCCTGATCGACTATCCTGCGCTCGCCATGGAACAGCCCACCCTGCTGACCCGGATCGAGGCACTGCTCGACGGCCCGGAGCATGCGCCATGGGAAGCCGTCCTGGACGAGTTGCTACACCACTTCGGTTGTGCTGTCGCAACCGTGCACCTGCTCGACGGCGCGGGCCTGCTGCAGCTGGTCGCGCAACGGGGGCTGCCGCCGGTGGTGCTCGACAAGGTGCGCACCGTCCCGGTGGGCAAGGGCATGGCCGGCATCGCGGCCGAGCGCCGTGCGCCGGTGCAGGTGTGCAACCTGCAGACCGATGCATCGGGAGTCGTGCGCCCGGGCGCGAAGGACACGCGGATGGAGGGTTCCATCGCGTGCCCGATGTTCGACGGCGCGGAACTGCGCGGCGTGCTGGGCGTGGCCAAGCCGGTGCCCCACGAGTTCACCAGCGAGCAGCAGGCACTGCTCCTTGCCGTCGGCTCCAAGCTCGCGCGGTTGCGCGCCTGACAGCGCGCGGCGCACGGCTCAGGCCGGCCAGCCCGGCTGCTGCTTCACGTCGAGGAACTTCATGGCCGCGCGGCCCGGGTCCTGGTCCCCGGCCTTGTTCGCGCCGATCAGCTCCATGCTCTCGGGACGCCACAGGAGCTTCTCGCCGCGGGCGCCGCGGAACGCCACGTTGGCCAGCAGCACGGCCTCGGTCAGCACACCGCCGTAGCCAAAGTTGCACAGCGCCGTCGCGGGCTCGCGCGTCTTGCAGGCGAGGATCCACTCCTCGTAGTGACCGATCGAGTCGGCAATGGTCTTGGGCGGCGGCGTGAAGTCGACAAACGCATCCTTGGGCCCGAGCACGTTGCGCGTGTAGTCGGCCACCAACCAGCCCTTGTCGCCCACGAACAGCACGCCGTTGGACCAGTCGATGCCGCGCGACTCCAGCTGTTCCTTGGGGCGCGCACTGCCCGCCCACCAGGTGAGGCCCAGTGCCTCGCGGTTGCGGCCGGCGGGGAAGCGGTAGGCACAGTGCAGGCCCTTGGGGGTGCCGCCGTCCTCCATCACCGTGCCGTCAGCCTGCACGCTCTCGGGGTGGCGCAGGTCGAGGGCCCAGAAGGCGAGGTCCATGTAGTGGCAACCCATGTCGGCCGTGGTGCCGCCGCCGAAGTCCCAGAAGCGGCGCCAGCCGGCCGGGTGGTAGGCGGGGCTGTAGAGGGGCTCGAGCGCAGGGCCGGCCCACAGCTTCCACTCGAGGAACTCGGGCACCGGCTCCGGGTTGGCGCGGCCCTGGCTCGACCAGTCGGTGCCGTTCACGAACACGTGCACCTCGCGGACCGTGCCCAGCACACCTGCCTGCACCATCTCGACCACGCGCCGGTAGTTGGGCAGCGAGTGGATCTGCGTGCCCATCTGCGTGATGCAGCCGTTGCGCTCGGCGGTCTCGCGCAGCCTGCGCGCCTGCTTCACGGTGTGCGTGAGCGGCTTCTCGCAGTAGACGTCGAGGCCGCGGTCGAGGGCGAGCTTGGCGGCGGGGTAGTGCGTGTGGTCGGGCGTGCTGACCACCACCCCGTCGAGGTCCGGGCGCGCGATGAGTTCACGGAAGTCGCGGTACTTCTGCGCGTTGGGCACCTTGCCCGCGGCGCGCTCGAGGAAGCGCGCGTCGACGTCGCAGATCGCGACGATGTCCTGGCCGAGCACGCCGCTGAAGTTGTCCCAGCCACGGCCGCCCACACCGATGACGCCGAGGCGCAGCTTGGCGTCGAGGGGCTTTGGGGCCCGGCGGGCGACGGAGCAGGATGCGAGGGACAGCGCGGCACCCGTGAGGGCACTGTCGCGCAGGAACCGGCGGCGGGTCGTGGCCATCGGGCCATCATGCACCGCGTCCCGCGGTTGGTCATTTCGCTTCTCCTGCCTAAACTGCCTCGATGAGCCAGTCCTTGCAGGATCAGTACGCCCCACGCAACGCGTGCTTCGGCTGCGGCCCCGCCAACCCGGACGGGCTCCGCCTCAAGAGCGTGGTCGCCGGTGACGAGGTGGTGTGCACCTGGCAGCCCAGGACCATGCACGAGGCCTTCCCGGGCGTCCTCAATGGAGGCATCGTCGGCACCCTGCTCGACTGCCACCTCAACTGGACTGCGGCGTGGCACCTCATGGTGAAGAACGGGCTCGGCACGCCGCCCTGCACCGTGACCGCCGAGTACGCGGTCAAGTTGCGGCGCCCGACCCCCACCTCGGGCCCCGTCACCCTCCGCGCCAAGGTGGTCGAGTCCACCGAGGACCGGGCCAAGGTGACCGGCACCCTGGAGGCGGGGGGCAAGGTCTGCGCGACGTGCGAAGGGCTGTTCGTGGCGGTGCGGGAGGGGCACCCGGCGTTTCATCGCTGGTAGGTACTGATCGCGGAGTTGTTGAACCCCTCGACGGCAAGGTCTGACAAGGATTTGTGACCGCTGGCCCGAGTGCTGGGACTGGTCCGGACCAGGGCCGCGGCGGCCGACGGACGGGCCAGGAATCGCCCCCGGACCTGCCCCTGCCGTCCCACTCCCTCCTGGCGGCGCCCCGAGGCGGCGCGGTTGGGAGGCACCCCGATACTTCCAACAACTCCGCGATCGGTATCGGTACGATGCGACCGGCCCTTAGAGGAAATCTCCACATTTTGTGGAGAAACCTTGGCCACCCCCCGGGGGCCGCTGCGTATTCCCCCCGGCGCAAGAGAGCCTCGGCAGCCTGACCGCACGCCCTGGCCTCGTTGCACCCACTGGAACGCGCGGACACAAGCTGCGCATCCCGGTGCAGGAGGGTGTGAGACTGCGCACCGGCTGGTAACCGGTGCATTTGGCGAGAGAGTCTGGGAGCTCGCGGCGGAGGGCCGCGGGCTCCTGGTTTTTTCATGGCCTCCCTGCCCGGAGCCACACCCCACCCCGCACCCCACAGCCCCGCATACCCGTGGACGTCCGACCGCCCAACCCCGCCGAGATTGCTGCGGCCCACGCAGCACTGCGCGGCGCCATCCGGGTCACCCCCACGCTGGACTGGGACACGCCCGCGCTGCGCCGCCGGCTCGGCGCAGGGACGCAAGTGACCCTCAAGCTGGAACAGCTGCAGCACACCGGCTCGTTCAAGGTGCGCGGCGCGCTGACGGTGATGGGCGCGCTGACGGCAGACCAACGGCAGCGCGGGGTCACGGCAGTGAGCGCCGGCAACCACGCCCTGGCGGTGGCTCATGCTGCGGCCAGGCTCGGCACGCACGCCAAGGTGGCGATGCCCGCGACGGCAGACCCGCTGCGCATCGAGCGCACGCGCGCCATGGGCGCGGAGGTCGTGCTGCTTCCGGACATCGCCCTGGCGTTCGCAGAGGCACAGCGCCTTGCCGACGCAGAAGGTCGCTTCTTCGTGCACCCGTTCGAGGGGCCGGGCATCGCGCTCGGCACGGCAACGCTCGGTTACGAGTTCCACCTGCAGGCACCGGACCTGGAGGCACTGGTGGTGCCGGTCGGCGGCGGCGGACTCGCAGCCGGGGTGGCCGCAGCAGTGAAGCAACTGGCCCCGCAGGTGGAGGTGCACGGGGTGGAACCGCTGGGCGCGGACTCGATGACACGGAGCTTCGCGGCGGGCTCGCCACAACGCATCGAGAAGGTGGCGACGATCGCGGACAGCCTCGGGTCTCCCACGGCCCTCCCCCACAGCTACGCGCTGTGCCGCCGGTTCCTCGACGGGATCGTGCAGGTGGACGACGACGCGCTCTGCGAGGCGATGGCCCTGCACTTCACGGAGTCCAAGCTGCTGGTGGAGCCTGCGGGCGCCGCCACGGCAGCCGCACTGCTGGGCCCGCTGCGCGAGCGGCTCTCCGGCAAGCGCGTGGGCCTCATCGTGTGCGGTGCCAACGTCTCGCCACAGCTCCACGCGCAGCACGTGGCGCGCGGGATGGCGCTGCTGCAACACTGAGGAACGTCCCCCGCACCTCGCCCGCGGGGCCACGCACGGGCACAATCGGACCATGACCAGCGAGCGCGGACCGGACGGCAGCTTCTACGGCGCGGGGGCGTTTGCCGCGCAGTGCGAACGGCTGTTCCCGCGCGCATG
Source organism: Planctomycetota bacterium (assembly GCA_041178545.1). Taxonomy (GTDB): domain Bacteria; phylum Planctomycetota; class UBA1135; order UBA1135; family UBA2386; genus JBEATZ01. The sequence goes on along the minus strand of JBEGVB010000183.1, from coordinate 25,588 downwards.
GCTGGTTGCGCCCGAGCAAGCCGAGTCGCTCGCCCCCCAGCACGTGCTGCCCGCGACGCTGCTGCCCGGCGCGCTCGACGAACCGATCGTGTTCGCGCGCGACGCTGCAGGCGCGCTGCACTGCATGTCCAACGTGTGCACGCACCGCGGCAAGGTGCTGTGCGACGAGGCCGGCAGGGCCACGGCGCTGCGGTGCACGTACCACGGCAGGTCGTTCGCGATGGACGGCCGGTGCCAGCACGGCCCGGGTTTCGAGGCGGTGCCGGGATTCCCCACGCCAGCCGACCACCTGGCACGCATCGGCACGGGAACGCTGGGGACGCTGCGCTTCGTCAACCTGCTGGGCGGGGTGCCGTTCGCGGAGTGGGTGGAGCCCGTGCTGCGCCACGCCAGCCACCTGGTCGCCGCGCTGCCGACCACCGCAACGCACACGCACGCGTACGAGTTCGACGCGAACTGGGCGCTCTACGTCGACAACTACCTCGAGGGGCTGCACGTGCCCTTCCTGCACGGCGGCCTCACGGACACCATCGACGTACGCGACTACCGCTACGAGATGCACCCGCACGGCACGCTGCAGGTGGGCATCGCCCGGCCCGGCGAGCCAGCACTGGACCTGCCGGCAGGCCACGCACTTGCAGGCCAGCGAGTGGCCGCACTGTGGTTCTGGCTGTTCCCCGGCACGATGCTCAACTTCTACCCGTGGGGCCTCTCGGTGAACTCGGTGGAGCCGCTGGGGCCGTCGCGCACGCGCGTTCGCTACCTCGCGTTCGTGGCACGGCCAGGGCTGCGCACGAGCGGAGCCGGCGGCGACCTCGACCGCGTGGAGCGGGAGGACCAGGCAGCAGTGCTGTCGGTGCAGCGCGGGGTGCGCAGCAGGCTGTACCGGGGCGGTGCCTATGCACCGGTGCACGAGGCGGGGACGCGATGGTTCCACGAACGCGTGCAAGCAGCCCTCGGCCGCGGGCCCGAGGGTCGGGCGCCTGACGGTCAGGCGCGGTAGATGATGCGACCGCGCGTCAGGTCGTAGGGCGACACTTCGACGGTGACCTTGTCGCCGGGGATGATGCGGATGTAGTGACGGCGCATCTTGCCCGAGATGTGGGCGAGGATTTCGTGGCCGCTGTCGACCTTGATGCGGAACTTCGTGTTGGCGAGCGTCTCGACAACCGTTCCTTCGAGAACCAGAGCTTCTTCTTTGGGCACAGAGACTCCGACGTGACTTGGGGCGGAACCGCACGTCCGGCGCGGGCCAGGGTGCGGGATGGAAGGCGAAGGATCTTAGGGGGCACTGCCGGGACGGCAAGGAGTTCGTGCTTCCCGGGCGTTTCCGCGTCAATCTTTCGCACTGGGGACCGCACGGACGGCTCCCGGACCCGCCATGACCCGCGCCTCGTCGTTCGACGCCGACTACTACCGCCGCTTCTACGGCGACCCCGCGACGCGGGTCTCGTCCGCTGCGGCGGTGCGAAAGCTGGCACGGTTCGTGGGCACCTACCTCGCGTACCTCGACGTCGAGGTGCGCTCGGTGCTGGACCTCGGTTGTGGCCTCGGCCACTGGCGCAAGCCCGTCCTCGCGACGTGGCCTGGTGCAAGCTACCTGGGCGTGGAGTTCAGCGAGTACCTGTGCCGCAAGCACGGCTGGACGCAGGGCTCGGCGGTCGACTTCGACCCGGGCCGCACCTTTGACCTCGTGGTCTGCCAGGGGGTGATGCAGTACCTGGACGACAGACAGGCTGCGCGCGCGATCGCCAACCTGGGCCGCCTGTGCGACGGGGCGCTCTACCTTGAGGCCCTGACGAAGCAGGACTGGGAGCAGAACTGCGACCGCAGCGTGACGGACGGGGCGGTGCACCTGCGCACGGGCGCGTGGTACCGCAAGCGCCTGTCGGAGCACTTCCGGGAGGCCGGCGGCGGCGTGTTCCTCGCGCGGCGCGGGGACACGGTGACGTTCGAGCTCGAGGCGCAACCGTGAAGACGATGGACTTCTTCGCGCGGCAGCGGGAGGCGCAGCGCGCGACGAAGTGGCTTGTGCTCGGCTTCGGCACCGCGGTGGTGTGCATCCTCGGCGCGGTCTACGGGCTGGTGACGTGGACGATCGTGACGAGCGACCCTGCGGCAAGCTGGTTCCAGCCACAGGTGCTCGCATGGACCGTGCTGCTGGTGGGCGGGACCATCGCAACGGCCTCGCTGGTGCGCACCGCGATGCTGCGTGCAGGCGGCGGCCCGCGCGTGGCACAACTGCTGGGCGGCAGGGAGGTGACGCCGGACACGGACTCGCGCACCGAACGTCAGCTCCGCAACGTGGTCGAGGAGATGTCGATCGCCTCTGGGGTGCCGGTGCCAAGGGTGTTCGTGCTCGACGACGAGCCCGCGGTCAACGCGTTTGCCGCCGGCTGGGGCACTGCCGACGCCGTCGTCGCGGTCACGCGCGGCGCGCTGGAGCAGCTCAACCGCGACGAGCTGCAGGGCGTGGTCGCGCACGAGTTCAGCCATGTCTTCCACGGCGACATGCGGCTCAACATGCGCCTCATGGGCGTGCTGTTCGGGATCGTGTGCATCGCCACTGCCGGCAGGATCCTGCTGCACATCGGCTCCAACATGGCGCGCGTGCGCAGCAGCGGCAGCAAGGGCTCCAGCCCAGCCGTCGCGCTCTTCGCCGGCGGACTCGCACTGCTCGTGGTCGGCTCGCTCGGGGTCTTCCTCGCCCGCATCCTGCAGGCAGCCATCTCGCGCCAGCGCGAGTACCTCGCCGACGCGGCAGCAGTCCAGTACACGCGCAACCCGCACGGCATCGGCATGGCGCTGGCGCGGATCGGCGGCCTCGGCTCGGCACTCGCCGCACCGCGGACGCCCGAGGCACGCCACATGCTGTTTGCCGAGGGCGTGCGCGGGTTCCTGTCGGGACTGCACGCGTCCCACCCACCGGTCCGCGAGCGGATCGAACGCATCCTGCCCGGCTTCCTGCGCAACCTGCGCGGGACCGACCTCGAGGCAGCCGTTGCCGCCACACCGGCGCCGGTGGCCGCGACGACTCCGCTTGCGAGCGGGCTCGCGCCCACCGGACCGCGAGGCGTGACGCCGGAGGACCTGGTCGCCACCACCGGCACTCTCGGACGAGCCAACATGGCGGCTGCCCGCGAACTGCTCGGGGCGTTGCCGCGCGAACTGGTGGAGGCCTTGCACACGCCCGCGAGCGCGCGCTGCATCGTGCTGGCCCTGCTCGTGCAGCACGATGCTGCCGCGCGCGAGGTGCAGTTGCAGCATTTGGCGGCCCAGGGCGAGCCCGCCGGGCGCGTGTCCGAACTCGCGTCCCTCGTGGACTCGCTGGACGGGGCCCTGCGGCTGCCGCTGCTCGAACTCGCACTGCCTGCCCTGCGCACCCTGCCCGCGCCGGAGCGCGCATCCCTGCGCACCCACGCCCGTGCACTGGCGCAACACGACGGCACGGTGTCGGTGGCCGAGTTCGTGCTGCTGCAGCTGGTCACACGCCACACGCCCACCGAGTCGCCGCGCGCCGCCCCGCTGCGCCAACGGCCGCTCCGCGCCATGCTGCCCCAGGCAGCGCTCTGCCTCGGCTGCATCGCATGGCACGGGGCCGAGGACGAGGCGTCCGCCGGCCATGCGTTTGCCCACGGGGCCGCTGCGCTCGACGCCACCCTCGCACTCCCGGCCCGCGCGGCGGCAACGGTGGACACACTGGAGGTCGCGCTCGCCGACCTCGACCGGCTCGGCAGCACCGACAAGCGCCGCATGCTGCTCGCCTGCGGCCGCGCGGCCGCCGCGGACGGGATGCTCGGCACCCAGGAAGTCGAACTGGTCCGCGGGCTCGCAGCGCGCTGGGACTGCCCCATCCCGCCCAGCCTGCACGCCTGAGCCTCGCCCTTTCCCTGCGGCGGCAGCGGCGCCAAGATGGCTGCGTGCACGCGAGCATCCTGCTGCCCCTCGTCCTCACCGGGTCCTTGCTCGCCCAGGTCCCGCAGGTACAGGCACCTGCAGGTGACGGGTCGGCCACCGCGCGATTCCAGAGCCGTTCGCTCACCTGGGCGATGGAACTGCCTGCGGACTGGCGGCAGGTGTCGCCCGACGAGTCGCGCTCCCTGCGCGACGTGCTGCCGGGCGACGTGAGCCGCACCAACCCCATGAGCTTCTACTGCGTGGGCCCGGTCGAGCAGTGGAAGGCCGGCAGCTTCGACGGAGTGCACCTCTGGGTCGTCGAGCAGGAAGGCGAGTGGATCCTCAAGGACGTCGACCTCGCTGCCGAGTTGCAGGCAAAGTGGGCAGAGGCCGGGCCGCCCCTGCACATGGCCTACAGCGTGTCCGGGGTGCGCAGGGTCGAACTGGGCACCGACCGGCTGCCGGCGGTGGAGTCGGTCCGGCTGGCCGAACCGGCCGACGGCAGCCGCCCGGTCCGCAGCCTCGACCTGCACGTGCCGACCGGGGGCCGGACCGTCTCCTTCTCGTTCCGCTGCTGGGCCGAGGAGTTCGAAGCCCGGGTCGAGGGGTTCCGCCAGCTGGCCGCCACCCTGACCGTTGCGCGCAAGCCCCGCGGGGAGGTCACCCTCTCGGACCGGCTCTGGACCCCGCTGGTGACCGGTGGGCTCGTCGGCATCGTGCTGATCGTGCTCTACCGCAAGACGAGACGGCGCGTTTGAGACCGGGGGAGCCGAGGGATAGACTCTGGCGCAACTCACAGGTCGTCGCTCCTCCGACCTCGCGCCCCACATTCATTTGAAGAAGAACGCAAAGGCATCTGGCACTGGCCCACAGGCACTCTTGGGCAAGGCGCTGTTCGAAGCAGGTCTCCAGTGCCCCAAGCGGCTCTTCCTGGACGCACGCGGGGAGGCAGCAGGCACGGACTTGTCCGAAAACCGGAGAGTTCTCGCCGAGGCCGGGCGCAAGTTGACCGAGATCGCCGGCAGCGCCTTCGGCAAGACCACGCGGATCGAGGGCAAGTCGTCAGAAGAATCTGACAAGGCGACGCGCGCGTTGCTGGCCGTGGAGAACTCGATGGCCGTGGTGCTCGGCGCCACCTTCGTGCACGACGGGATGGTCGCCCAGTGCGACATCCTGCTCCGCCAGAAGGACGGCAAGCTCGACCTCTTCGAGGTGAAGTCCGGCACCAGCCTGAAGCCCCGCTACATCTTCGACCTGGCCCTGCAGGTCCACGTGGTCGAGTCGGCAGGCTTCACGGTCCGCGCCGCCCACGTGCTCCACGTCAACTCGCGCTACGCCCACGCCGGTGGCGAGGAGTACCCCGCACACAGCCTCTTCAAGAGCATCGACGTGACCGAGCGGGTGCGCGCGCGCGTCGGCAAGGCCGCGAACCGCGTGAAGAGCCTGCGCACCATGGTGCAGGACGAGTCCTCGCTGCAGCTGCCCATGGGCACCTACTGCACGGTGCCGTTCCCCTGCCCATACATGGGACGCTGTGCCAAGGAGTCGCCCGAGTTCCCGCTACGGCTCCTTCCGGAGCTGTCGCGCGCACAGGAGAACCTGCTGCACCAGGAGGGCATCGACGACCTGCGCAACGTCGACCCGCTGCGGCCCGGCCTGAGCTTCCGCCAGCGGCGCACGCTGCAGTGCATCGCCAAGAACGAGCCCTTGGCAGAGCCGTTCCTGCGCGAGGAGCTCCGCCACCTGCAGTGGCCGCTCCACTTCCTGTCGGTGCACTGCACGACCGAGGTGTTGCCCCAGTACCCGGGCCAGCGGCCATGGCGGCAGATGCCCTACGCCTACGCGCTCACCACCCTGCACGAGGCCGGGCGCATCGAACGGCATGCGTTGGTGCACCCGGAACGAACCGACCCGCGCGAGGCGTTTGCCAACCACCTTGCCAAGGCTCTGGCACCGGGCGGCAGCATCATCCTCTGGGGTGACGCCCGCCTGACGGCACTGCGCGCGATGCTCGAGGACCTGCCCGACGCCAAGACGCCGGTGCGCGCGGTGCTGGCCCGCCCACTGTTCGACCTCAGCAAGCTGTTCGAGGTCGGCTTGTTCCACCCGGACCTGCTGCAGGAACGCAGCCTGCTCAGCACAGCCAGCGTGCTCCTCGGCGACACCAAGGGTTCGGCACTCGAGGTCCACGACGCAGAGGGACTCCTGGCAGCCACCCACAAGATGACTGCACCGCGCATCCGCGGTGCCACGCGGGAGAAGCTGGCCGCCGAGATCAAGGCCTGGCTGGAGTGGCAGACCGAGTCGATGCTCGAGCTGTACCGCAAGCACCTGAGCGAACCTCAGCCCGAGGCTCCGAAGCCGGCAGCGAAGGTTGCCGCGTCGTCCCTCGGACCGCGGAAGAAGCTGCCGAAGGAACCGACGCCGGAAGCCTGAGCTGGGGCGTGGGCGGTCGGCCGCGCGCACGCGGGCCGACCGGCAGTTTCCCCAGCCTCGCGCTACGCGAAGGCCACCATTCCGTCGGCAGCGCCCGTCACTTGGGCGCTGCGCGCACCGGCTCGGGCTGCACGGCAGCCGTAGGCGCTGCCACCTCGACCGGTGGCACGGCAGGGATGACGTCGTTGGTCTCCTCCTGCTCGTCGGTGAGGTAGGTGTAGCCAGAGAGGCCTTCCTCGTAGCGCTTCATGAGGAGTGCGGACTCCTTCATGTTGATGGCACCCTGGCGCACGGCACTCTCCATGCGGTAGCGCATGCGGCGCACGAGCTCCTGCTTGTCGTACTGGACGTACGCAAGCACCTCGCTGACCGAGTCACCCTCGATCACGCGCTCGATCCGGTACCCGTGCTCCTCGTCCATGGAGACGTGGATGGCATTGGTGTCGCCGAACAGGTTGTGGAGGTCGCCGAGGATCTCCTGGTAGGCGCCCACGAGGAACATCGCGAGGTAGTAGGGCTTGCCCTGGGTGTAGGGGTGCACCTCCAGCACGCTCTTCACGTCGCGCAGGTCGATGAACTTGTCGACCTTGCCGTCGCTGTCGCACGTGAGGTCCGCGAGGACCGCTCGGCGCGTGGGCTTCTCGTGCAGCCGGTGGATCGGCATGGTCGGGAAGAGCTGCTTCACCGCCCAGTGGTCGGGCACCGACTGGAACACCGAGAAGTTGCAGTAGTAGGTGTCGGCAAGCGCCTTCTCGAGGCCCTGCAGCTCGTCCGGCACGTAGTCGAGCGTGAGCACGATCTGCCGGATGCGCTCACAGATGGCCCAGAACAGCGACTCGGCGATCGCGCGGCCCTTGAGGTCGAGGTAGCCGAGGTTGAAGAGGCTGATCGCCTCCTCCTTCAGCTGCAGCGCGTCGTGGTAGCTCTCCTGGAAGTTCTTGAGCGAGAGCTCCTTGTGGATCTGGACCATGTTGGCAATGGTCGAGTCCTCGTGCTTCTCGGCACCGGCCGGCAAGTCGGTGCGCATCTGGGAGACGCCCAGCACGTCGTAGACCAGGATCGCGTGGTGCGCAGTGAGCGCACGTCCCGACTCGCTGATGATGTCCGGGTGGGCGATGCCCTTCTCGTCGCACGCCTGCTGCAGCGCGAACACCACGTCGTTGGCGTACTCCTGCAGGCTGTAGTTGGCGGAGCTGTGGAAGTTGGTCTGCGAGCCGTCGTAGTCGACGGCGAGGCCGCCGCCCACGTCGACGAACTTGAGGCCGGCGCCGAGGTCGTGCAGCTCGGTGAAGATGCGGGTGCTCTCCTTGAGCGCGTCCTTGATGGCGCGGATCGCGGTGATCTGGCTGCCGATGTGGAAGTGCAGCAGCTCAAGGCAGTCGAGCATGTTGAGCGCCTTGAGCCGCTCGATGACCTGCACGAGTTCCTCGGCGGTGAGCCCGAACTTGGACTTCTCGCCGCCCGACTCCTGCCACTTGCCTGCGCCGCGGCTCGCGAGCTTGGCGCGGACGCCGATGTGCGGGCGCAGGTTGAAGCGCTTGCTCACCTGCACGATCAGGTTGAGCTCCTCGTAGCGGTCGACGACGAGGATGCAGTGCAGCCCGATCTTCTGGGCGAGCATCGCCGTCTCGATGTAGCGCACGTCCTTGTAGCCGTTGCAGATGACGAGGCCCTGGGGGTTCGTCATGTGCGCGAGCGCGATGAGGAGCTCGGGCTTGCTGCCTGCCTCGAGGCCCATCGAGAACTCGCGGCCGAACTCGACGAGTTCCTCGACCACGTCGCGCTGCTGGTTCACCTTGATGGGGAACACCGGGCGGTAGCGCGCCTTGTAGCCGGACTCCTCGATGGCCTTGCGGAACGCGCCGGAGAGCGCGGTCACGCGGTTCTGCAGGATGTTGGAGACGCGGATGAGCATCGGCAGCTCGAGGCCGCGGCTGCGCAGGTCCTCCACCAGTTCGGGGAGGCTGAAGCGCGGACCGTTGGGCCCGTTGGGCTGCACGACCAGTTCACCACGGTCGTTGATGCTGAACGCGTTGCCGCCCCAGGCGGTCAGTTGGTAGATCTCCGCGCTGTCACGAATCGTCCAGCCGCGAAGTTCGGTCTCTCTGCTGCTCAACTCTGCATGCTCCTCGAAAAGGACACCGTCCGGTGCGCGCTCGAAGCATCGAGTCGCCTGCCGTGGCGGAAGCGCGGGATTGAACACCAAGAACGCCCGCAATGGCAGGGGGAGAGTTGCAAGGTGGGGCGGTGCCGACTGGTCCGCGGCACGCCGGCTCCCTAAGGTTCCGGCTGTGAAGAACGCGCACAGCACCATGCCGAAGCCGACCATCGCCTCGCAGGACGCCGAGATGGCGAACCTGCTGGAGCGCGAGGACCTCCGCCAGGCGACTTCGCTCACCCTCATCGCCTCCGAGAACCACTCGTCCCCCGCGGTGCGGGAGGCCTGTGCGAGCCGGTGCACGGACAAGTACGCCGAGGGCTACCCCGGCAAGCGCTACTACGGCGGCTGCGAGGTGGCGGACGCGATCGAGGATCTGGCGCGGAAGCGCGCGCTGCAACTCTTCCCCGGAGCCGGGGATGCGAACGTCCAGCCCCACTCGGGCACCACCGCCAACCTGGCGGTCCTGGTCGCGCTGGCCGGCGCCAACGGAACGATCGTTGGCATGGCCCTGAAGGACGGTGGCCACCTGAGCCACGGGCACGCGAAGAGCCACACGGGCGTCCTGTTCCACGCCCACCAGTACGGGGTCCGCCCGGAGGACGGCCGGATCGACATGGACCAGGTGCGCGACCTGGTGCGCACCCACCGGCCCAAGGTGCTGATCGCGGGCGGCTCCAGCTACCCGCGCGCGATCGACTACCGCGCCTTCAAGGAGATCGCGGTCGAGTCCGGCGCGCTGCTCATGGCAGACGTCGCCCACCCCGCGGGCCTGATGGCGGGTGGAGTCATGGCCTCGCCAGTCGGCATCGCCGACGTGGTGACGATGACCACCCACAAGACGCTGCGCGGCCCGCGCGGCGGCATGATCCTCTCCACCCCGGAGGTGCTGAAGCAGATCCAGTCCTCCGTATTCCCGGGCGCGCAGGGCGGCCCGCTCATGCACCAGATCGCAGGCAAGGCCGTGGCCTTCGGGGAGGCGCTGCAGCCCTCCTTCCGCGCCTACCAGCAGCAGGTGAAGGACAATGCAGAGCACCTCGCCAAGTACCTGCAGACGCAGGGGCTCGACATCGTCACCGGCGGCACCGACAGCCACATCGTGGTGGTCGACCTGCGGCGCACGACCATGACCGGCGCCGACGTCGAGCAGCGCGCGCTGCTGGCAGGGCTGTCGGTGAACAAGAACGCAGTGCCCGGTGACCCGCGGCCGCCCATGGTCACGAGCGGGCTGCGCCTCGGCACGCCGGCGGTCACCACGCGCGGCATGAAGCAGCGCGAGATGGAGGTGCTGGCGGACGTGGTGGTCGGCATCGTTCAGGGCAAGGACCCCGCGAGCCTGCGCCCGGTGGTGCAGGAACTCTGCACCCGCTTCCCCCTGCCGGAGTGACCGGCGCCGGGTACCCCGGCCGGGAAGCACCGCGGGCCGCGCTCCCTCCTGGGTGCGCGGCCCGCAGTGTCTGGGCCCGGCGAGTCCTGTGGCTCCCTGGGTCTCCTGGGCTCAGGCTCTCCGGGGCTCAGCGGATCGAGACGCGGTCCACGTTGGACATGCCGGCGATCTGGCCGTTGGCGTCGAACAGCATCGAGAAGCCGTCGAAGCGCAGCCCGCTCAGGGTGCCGATGAGGGCCGGCGAGAACACGTAGGGCACGAACGGGTACTGGCCCGCCGCGTTGGTGAAGTGGAAGACGTCGCCGGCCGTGGCGGGCAGGGCGAAGATCGACGAGGCGAGGAAGTCCTCCTCCATGCCGAAGAAGTTGCCGAAGCCCTTGGGCTGCAGCGTCGACAGGGAGAAGAAGGTGAAGCCGTCGGTCCAGCCGGTGGTCGGGACGTTGGCGCAGTTCACGACCAACTCGCCCTGCTGGGTGGAGACGAGGTCGAAGTCGAACGTGCCCTTGCGGTAGCCACCGCCCATGGGGCGCGCCGCGAGGGAGAAGTTGACATCGAGCTGCGGGGTGGCGACGTGGCCGTCCTGCACCACCGAGGTGGCCTGCACCTTGACGGCGTAGACGCCGGGCGTGGGGTTGTTGAGGATGATCTTCTCGCAGGTGTCGAGGTCGTTGGGGCTGCCGCCGGCCGTGCTGAAGTTGCCGTCCAGCAGGCCGTTGTTGCCCCACCAGGTGTTGGCGGTGCCGACCTGGTCGACGCGGAGGTCGACGCTGTTGATGCGGTGGATGGCGGCCGTCGGGCTGGCCGCGGGGTCGGGGTAGACCATGGCGGCGTGGAACTCGGTGGTGCCCGGGGCGATCCAGGTCAGGTAGGTGCGCGACTGGCCCTGCTGCAGCGGCGTGTACTGGTCGGTGAGCAGGATGCGCTCACGCTCGTCCCAGGCCACCTGCACGTTGGGGAAGCCCCAACCCTGCTTCACGCGCGACAGGTCCGCGGCCGCACCCACGAACGGGTACTGCACGGCAGTGTTGACGAGCAGTGCCTTGGCCGTGCTGAACGTCGGGTTGTTCTCGAAGCGGTTGGCATCCGTGGCCGGCAGCGGCAACGGGTTGCCGAACGCGCCGTTGGTGTACATCTGCAGCAGCAGGCCGAGGTGGCCGGCCACGATGGGCGTGGCGGACGAGGTGCCGTTGAACCCGGTGAAGTAGTCGCCAGCCGTTCCAGCCGCGGTGTTGTAGCCCGCGGTGCTGGTGCGGTCCGAGGTCCACACGTTGTCGTAGTAGGACGTCACCTCGGGCTTGATGCGGCCGTCGCTGGCCGGACCGATGGAGGCGCCGGCGCCCCACGTGTCGTTGGCGGGGTTGGCGTCGTTCGCGTGGCGCACGCCACCCACCGAGATGATGTTCTTGGCCCACGCCTGCGGGCGCGACTGCTGGTTGCCGGCATTCGACTGGCTCTGGGTCCAGGCGAAGTCGAAGTCGAAGATCGCCGCGTCGGACTCGGCCGAGACCGAGGTGTAGAGCAGCGAGCGGGCAGCGCCCCAGCTCGCGGTCTGGAACATGGCGCGCCAGGGCAAGGCCGGGTCCGTGCTCTGCTGGATCAGCTGGTAGCGCGTGGTCGTGGCAGTCCAAGCGCTGTATGCGGCCTCGATCATGGTGCCGCTGGGCAGCATGCCGCGGGCCTGCACCTGGTTGACGCCGCTGCCGAACACGATGCCTGCCGTGCAGTGGCCGTGGCTGTCGGTGCCGTCGAAGTGCAGCAGGACCGGGCGACCGGCAAAGTCTGGGTGGGTCTGCTCCAGGCCCTCGCTGATCTCGCCGCGGACCCCCTGGCCGGTGAGGCCGGCAACCGTCTCGACGTGGTTGCCGCCGCCCTGGACGCGCGCGTTGTCCATGTCGGTGCCGTTCTCGGTGGTGCGGTCGACCCATTGGACGGTGTCGAGCGACGCAACCTGCAGCAACTGGCGCGGGGTGAGCGAGCACACGTGGAACACGCCGCCCTCGATGCGCACCTTGCCGCCGAGGTCGCGCACCTGCGCAGCAAGCGCATCGCTGTCGGAGCGGAGCGCAAACATCACGTTGTAGTCGGCGCTCTCGGACCCGTCGGTCCCGGCGAGGGCATGCAGCTCCTCCTCCAGCTTCCAGGCAACGGGCAGCCCACCGACCCAACGGACGCACGGCATCGCGCGCATGGCGTCGACGAGCAGTTGGTCCCCGCGCACGACGAGCGCGTTCTGCGGCAGGTAGGCCACGATCTCGCCGCCGAGTCGCTCCACGGCACCGCGGTACTCGGCGAGGATCTGGGTCTCGAACTGCACGACGTGCAGCGTGTTGCCCTGCGGGACCTCGAGCCGCTCGGCGACCACGGGACGCGTGAGGGTCGGGTCGAAGCGACCGCACCGGAGGTGGAGACGGACGTCGACTTCCTGCAGGTCCTGCCAGCTGCGGCCCTGGTCGCGGCTCACCTGTGCACGCGTGCCCTCGACCCGAACGAGCGCGCCACCCACCTGCCAGGACTGCGCATCCTGCGTGCGCAACACGGTCTGGGGACCGACCTGGGCAAGTGCGCCGGTGGCGAGCGAGAGGACCGACGCGAACAAGAGTGCGCTAGGGTGCTGCATGGGGACCTGACGGTGGAGTGAGGAGCGCACCAAACGCGGCGCGCGAGGGAGAGACAGGATTCTGCCCGACCCTTGGACGATGGCAACTCCTCGGGGACAGAGTAGCCCGTGGGACCGGGGCGAGCGGCGCAGACGCGGCACGACGCAAACGCGCGTTCGAGTCGCGCGTCTGCCGCATGCAACGAGTTCGTCACCCTGCTCGGCACGACGGAACCCCGACTCGGTGCCCCGTGGGAGGAAACTGCTTGCCACCCGCGGAGGGCCCCGGAACCTTCTGGGAATGCCCAGCCGACGAAACGCCGTCCTCATGGCCTTCCTCATGGCGACCCTGTGTGCAGCGGCCCGGGCCCAGGACCCCGCGGCCCCCGCGCCGGCCGGTCAGGAGACCCCTGTCCAGCGGGACGCTCGCATGCAGTGGTGGCGCGAGGCGCGCTTCGGGATGTTCGTCCACTGGGGTCTCTACTCGGGACTGGCCGGCACCTGGGACGGCAAGGCGGTGGGCACGCGCGGCGGCATGGAGTGGATCCAGCAGTACGTGAAGGCCGACACGGACACCTATGCCAAGGCGGCGCTCCCGCTCTTCCGACCGGCCAAGGGCTTTGCCAAGGAGTGGGCCCGGCTCGCGAAGGATGCAGGCTGCCGGTACGTGGTGTTCACCACCAAGCACCACGACGGCTTCGCGCTCCACGACTCCAGGGTGAGCGACTTTGACGCGGGCACGGTGCTGCAGCGCGACCTCGTGGGCGAGATCACCAGTGCGTTGCGTGCCGAGGGCCTTCGGGTCGGCTTCTACCACTCGGTGATCGACTGGCACCACGAGCAGTACGAGTACCTGCGCTCCGCCCAGCTCCCCCACCCGCTCCGCGACAAGCCGTATGCACCCGGCACCAGGGACCATGCGAGGTACCTCGAGTACCTCTTTGCCCAGGTGGGTGAACTGGTCACGTACCGGCCCGACGTGGTCTGGTGGGACTACAGCTCCATCGACTTCCAGGGCGATGCCGCATGGCGCGCAACCGAGCTCATGGCCTCCGTGCGCAAGCAGCTACCTGCGGTGGTGATGAACAACCGCCTGTACCGCAGCCCGGAGGCGGGCTGGGCGTCGATGGCGACAGAGGGCTACCTGCCGCGCCTGGACCCACGCTACGGCGACTTCATCACCCCTGAACAACACATCCCCGCGACCGGCATGCCCGGCGTCGACTGGGAGACCTGCATGACCATGAACACCACCTGGGGCTACAGCGAGCACGACGCCGCGTGGAAGTCGGCGCCCGAGATGGTACGCAACCTGGTCGACATCGCGTCCAAGGGCGGCAACTACCTCCTCAACATCGGTCCGAAGGCGGACGGATCGGTGCCGCAGCAGAGCGTCGATGCACTGCGTGCGATGGGCGCGTGGATGAGGCAGAACGGCGAGGCGGTGCACGGGACGCAGGCGAGCCCGTTCGAGAACCTGACGTTCGGCAGGTGCACCCGCAAGCCGTCGGGAGACGGCTCGACGCGCCTGTACCTGCACGTGTTCGATGCACCGGCAGACGGGGCACTCGTCTTGCCAGCGCTGCAGAACGAGGTGAAGGCGTGCCGCCTGCTCGCAGGCGGCACGGAGCTGCGTACGGCACGCACCGAAACAGGATTGACGGTCGAGTTCCCCGCCAAGCTCGACGAGGACATGCCCGTCGTCGTGGCCCTCGACGTGGTGGGAACGCCAGCGGTCGGGAAGCCGGTGCGCTGAGGCTGCGATGGAACGAGCCGGCAGGTCACTGCTCGCACCGTTGCTGACGGGGATCCTGCTGCGCTGCGCGTGGTGGGCACTCGTGGAGCCGGTGCCGGTGAGCGACGCGATCGTCTACCACGAGGGTGCACTCGGGATCGCGTCGGGCCGGGGCTTCTGCTTCGAGAACGGTGACCCCAACGGCTTCTGGCCGCCTGGCTATTCCGCCTTCCTCTCCTGGTTCGCACCGTGGACCGGGGGCTCGTTCCCCGGTTGGTTCCTGCCGAACCTGCTGCTGGCGGTGCTGCTGGTCTGGACGCAGGCCACGCTGGCGCGGGCATGCTTCGGCGAGCGGGCAGGCCGCGTCGCAGCATGGGTCGCCGCCTGCTACCCGTCCTGGGTCCTGCTGCCGACGACGGTGCTCTCCGAGAACCTGTTCCTGGTGCTGTTGACGGGGTACTCGGCACTGGTGCTCTCCCCACGGGGCAGGAGCTGGCCGGGGCATGCCGTGGCGACCGTGCTGCTCGCCGCAGCACTGCTGACGCGACCGACTGCGCTGGTGCTCCCTGCACTGGCATGGGTTGCACGGGCGCTTGCCGACCGCAGCATCATGCGCGCAACCGTCGCTGCCGCACTCACGCTCGCGCTCGCACTGGCCCTCTGCACGCCATGGGGCATGCGCCAGCAGCGCGTGTTCGGGGAGTTCACCTTCAGTGCCTTCAACGGCGGACCGGTCCTGTGGATGGGCAACCACGACGGCCCGCCCACGACCGACATCCCGGAGCGTTTCCAGCACCTGGGGGTCGCGGAACGGCACCAAGCCATGAAGGCCGAGGCCATGGCATTCATCCGCGCCAATCCGACGACCTATGGCGTGCGCGCCGTGCAGCGGACGGCCACGGCACTCCGGTCCGAGACCTTCGCGGCTTGGTGGAACGGCCCTGCCATCGGCGCCCGGTTCGGCGAGGGCGCAATGCGCTGGTTCGGCATCGCCTGCACGGCAGCATGGTGGCTGCTTGCCGGCACCGCAGTCGCAGCAGCCGTCCTGCGCGTGCGGAGTCGCGTCGCAGGTCGTGTGGATGCCGTGTTGCTCACCGGCGTGCTCGTGCAGTCACTGCCGTTCGTGCTGCTCGACAGCCAGAACCGTTACCACGCGCCCCTCGTGCCGTTCCTCACCGCCTGGGCAGCATGGCTGCTCGCAGGCGCGCAGCAGGGTCAGGCTCAGTCCCCGACGCGCCAGTAGACGGCGTGGTCGTCGATCGGGACGAGCGGCGCACCGATGTCGTGTACCGCGCGGTACTCGTCCACTGCCTTCCGGCACGCGACCCAGTTGTGGTAGTCGTCGACCACCACGAAGCCGCCGCGGCTCACGCGCGGGTAGAGCGAGCGCAGGGCGTCCATGGTCGACTCGTAGAGGTCGCCGTCGAGGCGCAACAGGCTGATGCGTTCGATCGGGCTGCCCGGCAGGGTGTCGCAGAACCACCCCTTGAGGAACCGGACCCGGTCGTCGAGGAGGCCGAACCGCCGGAAGTTGGCCTGCACCTGCTCGAGCGGCACGACGAGGTAACGCTCGTTGGTCAGGTCCGGGGAGTCGGCATCCGCTGCGTAGGTGCCCGGCTTGGGCGCGGGCATGCCCTCGAAGGAGTCCGCGAGCCAGAGCACCCGCTCCGTGTCACCGTGGGCGCGCAGCATGCACTTGAGGAACATCGACGCACCGCCGCGCCACACGCCCGTCTCCACAAGGTCGCCCGGAACTGCCTCCGCGAGGATGCGCTCGGCGCACTCCTGCAGGTTGTCGAGCCGCTTCAGTCCAACCATCGTGTAGCCGATCGCAGGCCAGTCCTTGCCGTCGATGCGCTGCTGGAGGTCGAAGGGACGCAGGAAACGGACCTCGTGGTTCCTGCGCTTGAGCCAACGGACCACGAAGCGGAACCAACGCGTGCGCAACGCAGACCGCGGATGGGTCCACGGCGAAACCTCGACCCTCGATGGGTGGATGAGGTCGTGGGAGCTCTCGTCGTATGCCGCGCCCGAGAGCAGGAGCTTCATCGCATCGAGGTAGCGACGGGTGTTGTCGACAGGGAGTTGGGCCATGCAGGGGTCCGCGGAGCGAGCCTACCTCACGGGATGCCGCGCACGTCATCGCGAATGGTCTGCCATGCCGCCATGGCACCGGGCACCGCGTCCAGCAGCTCGACGGGCAGCCGTCGGGAAGACTCGCTGCGCACGGCCTCGTGCACGATGCGCCCGCGGGGCAGCGAACCGTCGGGGAGACGCAGGTCCGAGCCTGCAGGTTGCCAGCCCAGTCCGCAACCGACGAGAGCCATCGCCGAGGCACGGTCCACTGCCGGCTGCGAGGGACTGCTACCGACCGTGCTCTGCAGCAGGTGCACGGTCCCGCCCGGGCGGTGCCGTGGCTCGGTGGACTCTGCGAGGAGCGGCTGGCTGCACTGGGTGAGCGCACAGTTGGCGGCATGGAGCACCGAGCCGTCCCGGGCGGACATGCCGACCACCGCGGCATCGACACGGGTTCGCAGCACCAGCGCACGAGCACCGTCGTGGAGCACAACCGCACACCGGCCGGTGCGCACGAAGGTCGAGTCGGTCACCAAGGCGCTGCTGGCCCACAACCGGAGCGCGTCCGCGCCTGCGCCGAGGAACGTGCACCCCCGCACGGCCAGTCGACTGGTGTCGGCGCCGAGTGCGTCCTGTGCAGCGGCCTCGAACCGGCACTGGTCGAACTCCGCATCGGCAGCAAGCAACTGCACCTGGAGGGCTGCTGCTGGGGCGTCACGGAAGGTGCACTGGACGAAGCGCACGAGGCGCGTTGCCTGCACCGACACCATGGCCTCGAGGGGAGCGACGGGGTCGGTGTGACTGCTGCCGCCCAGGAACTCGCAGTGCCGCAGGACCGAGCCGCTGGCGCCCTCCCCCACGAACGCCACGGCCCCCCATGGGGCGTCGGCAGCCGGGACGAAACGAACTGGCTGCTCCGCGGTGCCCTCCGCGACCAGCTGGGACTCGAAGCGCAGGGTTGCGCCGGGCGCGAGTCGCACCACGGTGCCCGGCGCAATGCGCACCGGGTGCCGGACCACGTGGGCTCCCGCGATGTCCCACGCGCCGGACACGAGGAGGGGACCTGCGTCGCGCGCCACCACCAGCCGGTGGAGGTCGTTGCACGGCAGGAGCTGCAGCTTCCGGTCCAGTGCCAGCACGCGACCGTCGCCGCGCACCTCGACGAGTTGGTCCCACTCCACGTCCTCCCCGACGAGTTCGACGACCGCAGGCTCGAGCACGCGCCGCGTGCAGCGCGCCTGGTTCGCGCCAGCACGCCTGCCGAGCAGTCGGGCGCGGGCGGCAACGAGGTCCAGCTCCACGAACAGGCTGGATCCGCCGTGCTGCCAGCGACCGACGAGCGGCAGTTCCTGCACGGCTCCGTCGCGCTGCAGGCGGAGGCGCAGGGACCCGGGCGAGAGCGGGCTGCGGAAGCGCAGCTCCACCCGCCCCAGCACCCCGGGCCCGCCCACGGCGAGCAACAGGCCACGGCCCTCGCCCTCCGGCACGGACCAGCGCGCCCCGGCACCGGCGGCAAGGGCCGTGCGCACGCCGTCGAGGGTGTCCACGAGGTACCGCCTCATCCCGGCCATCGCGTCGCGGATGGCCGCGTCGTCCTGGGGCATCGCGTTGCGGTCCGCGCGCAACAGCTCGAGGGCAGTGGCGAAACGTGCATCGACCGCGGCGAGCAGGCGGGTGTCGCCGCCTGTCGCGAAGAAACGTTCGAGCACACGATGCCTCTCGGCGAGGAAACCGGCATGGCAGTGCAGCGCCTCGTGCAGGTGGGAGAACACCGGGTCCAGCTCGGGGCCGCCCCCGTCGGCGATGCGGGAGGTCTCGCCCCACGGCATCAGGTCCCAGACGATGGGCTCGAAGCGCCCGGTGGCCGGGTCGTGGTGCAGGCGCCAGTTGTGCGTCTCGTCGTCGTGGTGGCTCTGGGTGAGCACCTCCAGGGCCGAGAAGCGCGCAAAGGCCTCGATGTCGACGAGTTGCTCGAGCCGCTCCAGCACGGACTCGGACCACGGCTCGTTGAGGACCCGCACGAGTTCGACCAGCGGTGCACGCACCGCCGCCGTGGGCACGCCGACGGCACCCACCACCTCCCACTGCAGCGCGTTCTCGAACACGCGGTTGGGCGTCCCCGTCCAGGCGTCCCGGAGCACCAGGTCCCCCGAGTGGATCGCGCCGGGGACGCGGCCGTGGTTGCGCAGCGTCTGCGCGCCCAGCTGCTCGACCAGTTCGTAGAGGCCGTGGAACCTGCCGTTGAGCCACACCTGCGCGAGCTCGGTGCGCGGGGCCATCACGCCCAGCGCGGCCGCAAGCTCGGAGGCCAGCAGGTTGTTGTGTTGTTCCGGCAGCTTGGCAACCACCAGGTTGAACTCGACCATGCCGTCGAGTGCGCCACCCTTGCGGACGCGCACCCGGTACGACTTCTTGAAGTGGCCCCAGTGCGGCAGGTTGTCGCCGCGGTGCCGGACGCGCACCTCGTGCTCGGTCCCCCCACAACGCATCGTGGCATCGACGAAGTCGTCACCCGAGTAGGGCAGGTTGCCCTCCAGCTGCGCGAGGTCGGACTCGGCCACGAACAGTTCCACGGCGCGCACCGAGCGACCCGCCGTCGTGTGCAGGGGGTCCACGTGCCGGAGCCCGGTCGCGGCACTGCGCAACAGGTGCTGTGCGTGCAGCAACCCGCTGTCGTGCAGGGTCACCGTGTACGGAGACGTGTCGAGGCGCAGACCAAAGGTGCTCCAGTGCCGCCACGTGGACGCCGCCCAGTGTGCGAACACGGCGAGGAACGGCAGCAGGAGCAGCCACCCGCGTTCCCACGCCATGTGCGCGAGACGCCTCACCTGGCCGCCTCCCGGAGTGCGACGTACTCGGCATGCAGGACGTCACCTGCCGCACCTGCCGCGTGCCGTGCCACCGCACTGCCGGAGGGTCCGTTGACGAGTTCGGCGAGCCAGCGAGCGACCCGCGGCCGGACCGCGGCGCGAAAGACGAACGTGGTGCCGCGCGCCTGCGCAGTGGGGAACTCGAACTGCAGGGCCGCGCTGCCGGTGCCGTCCGCGCGGACCTCCATGTCGGCACCTTCGGTCCACCTCGTGGCGCCTCCGTCCGACTCGGTGCCGATGCGGGCCGCACCGACTTCCATCGCGGCGCCCTCCGGGGTGAGCACCCGCAGCCAGCTCACGTCGCGGTCCACGCGGAACCGGGCCTCGACACCACCTGCGCCCTCGCGCGCGGGCAGGAACCAGGCGTGCTCCATCGCCTCGTCCGACCATGCGACCTGCCAACGGTTGGAGGCAGGTTGTCGCCATGCTGCCACGGCGAGGCGCGCTGCCCCGTCGAGGTCGCCACTGCGCACCATCAGTTCGAAGCCTGCCTCGACCACGGCGCGTGCCGCCGGCACTGCTGCAACCGTCACCTGCAGGAGTTCGAGTGCCTCGGCAAGGGTCTCGGGGCGCGCACCCAGCACGCGGACCGCCAGCGCCACGTCGCCCACGTTGCGCGGGTCCATGGCCACGAGCCGCCGCGCGTGGCGTGCTGCCGCCTCGGGGTTCCCTGCAGCCATGTGCAGTGCCGCAGCCTGGCGCGCCACTTCCTGCGCGAGCACCAGCGACCGGTCGAGCTTGCCCCGGGCGGTGACCTGCCCGGCGAGTGCGTCGAGGGCTCCCAGACGTTCGGCAGGGTCGACATGGTCCGCAGCGGCGAGGAACCCGTCGACCCAGCGCTGGCGCTGGTGCTGCAGCAGCCTCGCCTCCAGCCCGTGCACCGTCCCGGGCGACCATGCCCAGACCCCGCACACGCAGGCAGCCACCGCGCTGGACACGAGGGTCAGCGCGCGGGCCAGTTGGTTCAGTCGGCGCGCAGTTCGCGGTGGCATCGAGCCCATCTCATCGGCATCGGGGCACTCCCGGGTCGAGGCGGACCGGCGGGAAGCAACCCCGTGGGACCCGGGAGCAAGGTCGGCTTCCGTGAAGATTGTCGGACGGGACCGCGACGCCATCGTCCCACGGCAGCCCAGGCGGTAAACCACCCCCCTCATGTCCACTGCTCCAGTCCCCGCAGAACTCCGACGCCAAGGCGACCTCCTCGTCGTGGTGCTCCCCAGGCGGCTCGACGGGACCAACGGTGAGACCGTGCTCCAGCAGGTGGAAAGCGCCCTCGCCGAGGGTGTCCGTCACGCCCTGTTCGACTGCTCCGCGACCGAGTTCGTGTCCTCGGCCGGCATCCGGGTGTTCACCGCGGTTGCACGCAGGCTCCGCCCGGGCAGTGGGAGGGTCGATGCCGCTGGGCTGCGGCCGATGGTCCGCCAGGTCTTCGAGTTCGCCGGCATCGCTCCCTTCCTCGGCATCCACGCAGACCTCGCAGCTGCCCTGGGTGCCGCACAGTGAGCGGCCAGCGGTTGCGCGGCGTACGCAGGCTCGGGACCGGCGCGGCGCTCGGCCTGGTGGTGGTCGCCACCACTGCAGTGATGGGTCTGGGCATGATCCGCGGCGCAGACGCACGCTCCACGGACCAACTCGTCCTGTTCCAGCAGTCGGGTGCGAGCGCACTCGCAGTGGAAGGAGCGTTCAAGCGGCAGGTCCAGGAGTGGAAGAACATCCTGCTGCGGGGCTCGGTCGAGGCGGACTACGCGAAGCACCACGCCGGGTTCGTTGCGGAGCGCAAGGAGATGGCCGAGGAACTCGGGCGCCTTGCCTCGCTGGTGGAGCGGGCCCGACCCACCCGGAAGCCGGCCATGGAGCGACTGACGTCGGAGATGGCAGTCCTCCAGCAGGAATACGACCAGCAGCTGGTGGGCCGCGCCACGGTGCCCGCTGCGGACGCTAGGACCATGGACGCAGCACTGCGCGGGAAGGATCGCAGCCTGAGCGAGCAGGTCCGCGCCATCGCAGCCGAGCTGCGCGACGAGGCAGTGGCGGAGTACGAACGAGCCTCCAGGTCGAGAGACGAGAGGATGCGCCTGCTCACGGAGGTCCTGATGGTCGAGTCCCTCGTCGGCATCGCATGGATCGTCTGGAGCACGACCCGTTCGATCCGAGGTTCCGGGGATGCTCCCTGACCAAGGTGAGTTCTCGGCCCTCGTGGCCCTCGGCTCGTTCCTCGCCGGGCTGGCGCTCTTCTTCCACGGACTCGACGGGGTCAAGTCGACCCTGACGGCCTTTGCCGGCCGCTCGGTGCGCAGGCAGATCGCGCGGTTCACCGGCAGCCCGGCCCTTGCCGGGGCGTGGGGCTTCGGGCTCGGGATGCTCACCCAGAGCGCGACGGCCGCAGCGTTCCTCGTGACCGGCATGGTCGGCAGCGGTGCACTCGTGCTGCGGCGCGGGCTCGGGATGGTGGCATGGGCCAACGTGGGAACGGTCCTGCTGCCGTTCCTTGCCGCGTTCGACATCGTCCCGGCGATCCTCTACACGCTCGGGACGGGTGGCCTGCTCTCGACCATCCGCGCCGGGCGACCGCTGCTGCCGCTGTGGCGCGGGACCTTCATGGTCGGCCTGCTGATGCTGGGACTCGAGCTCCTCAAGCAGGCGACGGCACCGGTGCCGCGGCAGGAGTGGTTCGTCGACGTCGCGGCCCTGCTGAGCAGTTCCCTCTCGTTCGGCTTCCTGCTCGGTGTCGCTGCACGGCTCGTGATCCAGTCCACGTCCGCCATCGTCGTGATCGTGGTCGCACTCACCACGAGCGACCTCTTCACGGAGGTGCAGGGTGCCATGGTGGTCCACGGCACCGGGGTGGGCGTCGGCATCACGACGATGCTCCTCGGCTCCGGGTTGCGCGGCCTGCCGCGCCAGCTGGCGCTGTTCCAGGCATGCATCAACTCCGCTGCCGGCGTGGTGCTGGCAGCCGTCACGGCCATCGAGGCCGTGCGCCAGTCCCCGGGCGTCACGGATCTGTTCGGCCACCTTGGCGTGATGGACCCGGCCAAGCGCATGGCCCTCGCCTTCGCGGTCCAGCAAGGGCTCTGCGTCGTCATCGCCGCCGCATTCTCCTCCAGGTGGGAGTCCTGGCTCGCGCGCTGGAGCCCACCCACCACCGAGGAGGACCTCGCCAGCCCGCGCTACCTCGCGTTGGCGGACGGCTGCGACGCCCAGACGGCACTCGACCTCGTCGCGCGCGAACAGAGCCGCATCGTCGCCTGCCTGCCCGACCTCCTCGACGGCATCCGGGGTGAGGGCACGCGCTCTGCACGCGAGGTGGACGAGTTGCACAAGGGCGCACGGTCGCTCGGTGCCGAGGTCAGGGAGGCCATTGGCGACCAGATGGAGTCCTCGCTCGAGGCAGCGGACAGCCACCGCCTCCTCGCACTCGACATGCGGCAACGGTCGCTCGACCAGTTGCTGGAGGAGGTCGCCCGCTTCGCTGCATCCACCAGGGCCGAGCCGGGCTCCACAGCAGAGTTGATGCTCACCTCGATGACCGAGGGCCTGCATGCGATCCTCACCCAGCTGGTGGAGACCGACCGGTCGGGTGCCGCCGAGGACCGCGCCATGCTGGCGGCGATGACCGGGGACCGGGGGCCGATGCTGGAGCAGGTGCGCGGGTCCATCGCCGGTGCCATGGACGCCAAGGGAGCCACCGGTCTGCTCTATGCCCTCTCGTTGTTCGAACGGAACCTCTGGCTGGTGGGACGGATCGGCGGGCCGCCGGAACCGGCCAATCATGCACCATAGTGCATGAATCCGAGTGGCTCAGGATGCGATATGGTGCTTGCCGGTCGAGCAGGACGGCACCACAATCCCACGCCCGAAACTGCGGCCTCGGTCCCCTCCGGACCCTGGCCCGGACCGACTCCTGACCCTGCACCCGCACATGATGGACTTCCAACGCCACCCCGACAGCTACAAGCACTGGAAGCTGACGATCGACGGCGCTGTCGCCCACCTGAAGATGGGCGTCAACCCCGAGTTCCCCTTCGGCCCCGGCTACGAGCTCAAGCTCAACAGCTACGACCTCGGTGTCGACATGGAGCTGTGCGACGCGGTCCAGCGGCTGCGTTTCGAGCACCCCGGTGTGAAGGTGCTGGTGGTGGGCAGCCAGAACGACCGTGCGTTCTGCGCGGGTGCGAACATCGGGATGCTGGGTGAGTCCACCCACTCCTTCAAGATCAACTTCTGCAAGTACACCAACGAGACCCGTCTCTCGCTGGAGGATGCCTCGCAGCACTCGGGCCTGAAGGCCATCTGCGCCGTCAACGCCGCGTGCGCCGGCGGCGGCTACGAACTGGCACTTGCCTGCGACGAGATCCACCTCGTCAACGACAACAACTCCGCGGTCTCGCTGCCCGAGGTCCCGCTGCTGGGTGTGCTGCCCGGCACCGGCGGCCTCACACGGCTGGTCGACAAGCGCAAGGTGCGCCGCGACCGCGCCGACGTGTTCTGCACCATTGCCGAGGGCATGCGCGGCAAGAAGGCGCTGGCCTGGAACCTGGTCGACGCGATCTGGACCAAGAGCCAGTTCGCCGACAAGGTGAACGAGCGCGCGAAGCAGTGGGCGGCCTCGCTGCCCGGCAAGAAGGGCCTCGGTGCCGACGGCAAGGGCATCGCACTGGACCCCATCCGCGCCGAGATGACGGACAAGGGCTTCCGCTACCGCCATGTCGAAGTGGCGCTCGACCGCGACGCACGCACTGCCAGCATCACGGTGCACGGCCCGCAGGGCGCGCAGCCGCGCACGGGCGACGAGTACGCCAAGGCGGGCTCCGACAGCTGGGCGCTGCGCTGCTTCCGTGAGCTGGACGACGCGATCTGCCAGCTGCGCTTCACCGAGGAGAACGTGGGACTGTGGCTGCTGCGCACGCGCGGCGACCGCAACGCGTTGCTGGCGGTGGAGAAGGACCTGCTCGCCAACAGGGACCACTGGCTGGTGAACGAGATCCTGCTGCAGATGGCGCGCACACTGCGCCGCTGGGACCTGAGCGCCCGCAGCATCTTCACCCTCGCCGACGCAGACAGCTGCTTCGCAGGCGGGTTCCTGGAGCTGGCCCTGGGCGGCGACCGCATCTACCTGCTCGACAGCGACAAGGCACAGCTCTCGGTGGGACCGCTCGCCAACGGTGCGCTGCCCATGAGCCATGGCATGACGCGGCTGCAGAACCGCTTCCTGCGCACCCCCGAGCAGGGCGAGAAGCTCGCCCGCGAGATGCCGACCCTCTGGGGCGCCGAGGCCGACGAGGCCGGCCTGTGCACGTTCCTGCTCGACCCGATCGACTGGGACGACGACGTGCGCATCGCGATCGAGGAGCGCGCGTCGATGTCACCCGACGCACTCACCGGCATGGAGGCGTCGCTGCGCTTCGCCGGCAGTGAGAACTGCGACTCCAAGATCTTCGGCAGGCTCAGCGCCTGGCAGAACTGGATCTTCACGCGCCCCAACGCCACTGGCGAGGAGGGCGCACTCACCCGCTACGGAGCCCCTGAACCCGCGCGTTTCGACTGGAGAAGAACATGAGCGTTGTCGACCTCGAAGCAAAGATCCCCAACAACGTCGGCCTTCGCGAGAACAAGCGCCTGTTGATGGCACTCGAGAAGTGGCAACCGGCCTTCCTCGAGTGGTGGAAGGAGATGGGCCCCTCCGACTTCAACCAGAACCACATCTACCTGCGCACCGCAGTGGGCGTGGGCCAGGGTGGCTGGGCGCACTATGACTACGTGAAGATGCCCGACTACCGTTGGGGCATCTTCCTCGCCGACCCGGTTGCCGACCGTCGCATCCACTTCGGCGACAACCTCGGTGCCCCCGTGTGGAACGAGGTCCCCGGCGAGTTCCGCAACCGGCTGCGTCGGTTGATCGTGACCCAAGGTGACACCGAGCCCGCGTCGGTCGAGCAGCAGCGCATGCTGGGCCACACCGCCCCGTCGCTGCACGACCTGCGCTCGCTGTTCCAGGTCAACGTCGAGGAAGGCCGTCACCTCTGGGCGATGGTCTACCTGCTGCACACCTACTTCGGCGGCGACGGCCGCGAGGAAGCAGAGGCGATGCTGGAGCGCCACAGCGGCGACCAGGACAACCCGCGCATCCTCGAGGCCTTCAACTACCCGATCGACAACTGGGTCGACTTCTTCTGCTTCACGACCTTCACGGACCGCGACGGCAAGTACCAGCTGGCCTCGCTGGCTGAGTCGGGCTTCGACCCGCTCGCCCGCACCACGCAGTTCATGCTGACCGAGGAGGCGTACCACATGCAGACCGGCGAGAACGGCGTGGGCCGCATCGCCAAGCGCGCCGCCGAGCTGATCAAGCTGGGCAAGGACCCGAAGGCCGAGGGTGCGATCCCGCTGGAGATGCTGCAGCGGTACATCAACCACTGGTCGTCGGCCTCGA
>JBEGVB010000182.1:0-10014 GCA_041178545.1 Planctomycetota bacterium | reverse complement strand
GGGATGTCGTAGTGGTAGAAGGGCAGGCCCGGTGCGGCGCGCGCGACCATCTCGCAGCAGGCCACGAGGTCCTGCAGCGTGCGCGGCTTGAAGTAGGAGGGCGCCAGCATCGACACGGCGGCCGCGCCCTGTTGTTGCGCGTGCGCGGCGAGCGCAGCAGCGTCCGTGAGGCAGTTGGAGCCCACGTGCACGACCACGCGGAGCCCGGTGCCGCGTGCTGCGGCCACCCAGCGCTCGGTGAGGCTGCGGCGTTCGTCGACGGTGAGCGAGTGGCTCTCGCCGGTGCTGCCGGCGATGAACACCTGGTCGACGTTGCGCGCCAGCAGGTGGTCGCGCTGGGCCTCCACCGCACGGAGGTCGAGGGAGCCGTCGGCGCGGAACGGCGTGTGGGTCGCTGCGCAGATGCCGTGGATGCGGAAGTCACTCATCGCGTGCCACGGTAGCGGGCAGCAGCAGCAGTGCCACGCCGCAGGCAACGAGCCCGCAGCCGGAGAGCGCGAGCGTTGCGTCGAGCGGGATGCCCGAGTCGCGCAGCGCGCCGCCGTACAGCACCGAGAGGCCGCCGCAGCCGGCACCCACCAGGTTGAGGAATCCGTAGCCCGAGGCGGCGAAGCGGCCGTCCACCTGCGACCGCAGGATGGGCATCAGGGTCGCGTCCAGCACGCCCTGCGCGATGCCCTGGAACGCCACCAAGCCGACGAAGAGCGCGATGGCGTCGCCCGGCAGGAGCGTCGTGCACGCGACCATCGGACCTGCTGCGAAGAAGGCGACGGCTGCGGTTCGCGCCCTGCCGCGTGGGTCGCGGGCCGCCCAACGGTCGGCCACCAGCGCCCCGAGCACCACGGCCAGGTACTTGGCAACCGTGCTGGGCACCGTGGCCAGCGTGCCCGCTTCGCCCAGCGAGAGGTCGAACCGGTCCTGCAGCAGCTTGGGCAGCCACGAGAGCACGAACCAGTTGCTCACGCTTGCCATGCCGGTGATGGCGAGGAGCAACCAGATGCCGCGGGTGCGGAGGATGGCGTGCAGGATCTCGCGCAGCGACGGTCTCGGGTCGGCAGGCGTTGGACCACGGGGTGCTCCCGGGGGGCCCTCCGGCTCGCGCAGGAAGACCACCAGCACGAGCGCGTACACCACGCCCACGAGGCCGAACGCGCCGAAGGTCGTGCGCCAGCCAAGCTGTTCTGCTGCATGGCCGCCCAGCCCTGCGAGTGCCTGTCCGGCGTAGATGCCGCCCATGTGCAGGCCCGTGGCGAGCGATCGCGTCCTGCCGCGGTGGAAGTCGGTGATGAGCGCGAGTGCCGCAGGGATGTAGAAGGCCTCGCTCACGCCCATGAGCGCGCGTGCGAGGAGCAGTTGCTCCCAGCTGGCCACGTGGCCGGTGAGCCACGTCACGGCGGACCAGACCACCAGCGAGACGAGGATCACGGTCCTGCGGCTGTGGCGGTCGGCGAGGATGCCGCCCACGGGGCTCAGCGCGGAGTAGACGAAGAGGAAGACCGAGGTGAGCAGGCCGAACTGGGCGCTCGTCTGCGGGATGTCGCGCAGGATGGGCGTCGCCATCGTCGCCAGCAGCTGGCGGTCCAGGTAGTTGAGCGCGGCGACCACGAACAGCAGGCCAACCGCCACCCAGGCGGCGCGACCGGGCCGGTCGGTGGGTGCTGCGAGTCGGTTGCCGTGGCGGCGTTGCAACAGCGCGGCACCGAGTGCGACGACTCCCAGCGCGAGCATCGCAGCATCCAACCAGCCGAGCGGGATCGAGGGGTCGAGCCGGAACGACTGTACGGCAGGCGTTCGCACGCCGGGCCGCGTCTCGCCGCTCACGACGAGACACTGGTCGTCGAGCGCGACGAGCGGGGCGGTGACCACGCCCGTGGCCAGTTGGGCGAGCTCGGTGACCGTGCCTGCGCGCGGGTCGAGTTGGACGATGGCGGCGCGTTGCCCCGGGTGCGTCTGGGGCGGCTTGCCTGCATGCGACCCGTCGTCGGCACCGGCGAGCAGGAGCACGCCCTCCCGCGCCACGGCAGGGCCAGCGCTCGCGGCCACCGGCCACGGCAGGAGGACCGAAGGCTGCGAGGGCACTGGCGCTCCTGCGACGAGGCCACGGAGCGGGACGGCGAGACTGTCGCGCAGCCAGGTGCGCGCAGGCGCGCCCGCAGCGTCCGGCGCCAGGCGGCAGCCGCCCACGAGGTGGAGCGAGCCGTCGAGCACGCCTGCGGTCGCGAGGATCCGGTCGGCCCCGGGCCAGTCGTGGCGCTGCCACGTGGCACCTGGTTGTGCGAGGTCGAGCGACAGCAGCTGCGGCAGCGCACGCGTGGCTTGCGGCGACTCCTGGCCGCCTGCGACCCAGAGCCGGGAGCGTTCGGACGCGAAGGCACTGTACGCGAGCGTGGTGGGCAGCGGTGCCAGCTCGCGCGACGTGCCATCGGGCCGCACCACGCGCACGGTGCCCAGGTGCCCGGTGCCGTTGGCACCGCCTGCGACCACCATGCCCTCGGCGTGGGGGGCGAACGCTCCGTATGCAACCGGTTCTGGCAGGGTGCCCCGCCTGCTCCAGCGCCACGCGCCGTCTGCGTGTCCCAGCACCAGCACCTCGGCGTGGAAGACCTTGGTGCCGCCGTCCCAGGGTGCGCGGTCGGGAAAGTTGGCGCCGCCTGCAGCTAGCACGGCCTTCCTGCCGTCCGGCAGCTGCACTGCCACGGCGGCCATGCCGGCGCGACCCTGCACGTCCGGGAGCGGCGGCATCGTGTCCCCAGGCGCCACGGACACCTGCCCGAGGGCGGTGGCACCGAGGAGCACGAGGGCAGCTGGGAGTCGCGGCGACACGGGATGCCCAGTGTCGGGCCACTGCTCGCAACGCACCAACCGTTTTCCCGTGCTCCCGCGCACCGGATCCAGCAGCTAGAGTGCGGTCCGATGACCCCGCAGGAACCCATGCCGCGCGTGCTCCTCGTGGAGGACGACTCCTCGCTGCGGCGCGTGCTCACCCTGGAGCTTGGGCGGATGGGGCAGCACGTGGAGTCCGCAGCCGACGCCAACGACATCGTGGCTGTCGTGGAGCGCAGCGGGCCCGACACGGTGCTGCTCGACCTCAACCTCCCGGGCGTCGGCGGAATGGACGCGCTCGGGCGCATCCTTGCCCACGACCCGGAGCTGCCCGTTGTCGTGTGCACTGCACACGGCACGGTCGAACTGGCCGTGCAGGCGATGCAGCGCGGGGCCTTCGACTTCCTGACCAAGCCGGTGAGCCTCGACGTACTCGAGCAGACCGTGCGGCGGGCGCAGTCCCACGCGCGCTTGCTGCGCGAGAACCGCTTGCTGCGCCTTGCCGCGGCCCATGGCGCAGCGGGTGCAACCGTGGTGCGTGCGCAGAGTGCGGCGGCCCAGCGGCTCGACCAGCAGGTGGACCGGATCGCCCGCGCCAGCCAGCCCGTGCTGGTGCGGGGCGAGAGCGGCACCGGCAAGGAACTCGTGGCCCGCAGGCTCCATGCCGGTTCCGCCCGCGCGGCCAAGCCGTTCGTCGTCGTGCACTGCGGCGCGATCCCGCGCCAGCTGATCGAGAGCGAGCTCTTCGGCCACAAGCGCGGTGCGTTCACCGGCGCCGACCAGAAACGAGAGGGACTGTTCGAGGCTGCAGACGGCGGCACGTTGTTCCTCGACGAGATCGGCGAGCTGCCGCTCGATCTGCAACCTGCGCTGCTGCGCGCAGTCCAGTTCGGCGAGATCCGGCCGGTGGGCAGCGACGAGGTGCGCCGGGTGGACGTGCGCGTGGTCGCGGCCACGCACCGCGACCTCGCGGCAAGGGTCGCGGACGGGAGCTTCCGCCAGGACCTCTTCTACCGGCTGGCCGTGCTGGAGGTGCAGGTGCCGCCACTGCGCGAGCGGCGCGAGGACATCCCCGCGCTCGCGCGGTCCTTCCTCGAGCGCGAGTCGGCCCGCTCGGGCCGCGCAATGAGCCTGGAGGACGCCGCGGTCGAGCGCCTCAGCCGGCACGACTGGCCTGGCAACGTGCGCGAGCTGGAGAACGCCATCGTGCGGCTGAGCGTCCTTGCGGACCGCGACACGATGGGTGCCGCAGACGTCGACGCCATCGTCTTCGGCTCGCGTCCCGCTGCAACTGCCGCGGCAGGTGCCCTGCCCACGCTGGACCTGCACCAGCTGGAGACGCTTGCGGTGCGTGCCGCGATGGCGCAGCACGACGGCAGCAAGCCGAAGGCGGCCGCCGCCCTCGGCATCGCCCTCAAGACGCTCTACAACAAGCTGGCAGCACTCGACGGGCCGCAGGGCGACCCCGGGTCCGGCAGTTGAGCGGCGCGCCTGCGCTCAGAACCTGAGCAACAGGAACTCGCTGCAGAACCCGGGTCCCATGGCCAGCATGAGGCCGAGTTCGCCCGGTGCGCCTGCGTTGGTGCGCAGCGTCTCCTCGAGGATCATCAGCACCGAGGCACTCGACAGGTTGCCTGCGCGGGCGAGGCTGCGCCAGCTGCAGGCGAGGTCTGCGTCGGTGAGCCCCAGGCCCTGCTGCATGCCCTCGAGCACCTTGGGACCACCCGGGTGGGCGATCCACTTCCTCACGTCGGCGCGCGACTTGCCCTGGCTGGCGAGGAACGCATCTGCGTCCTTGGGCAGTTGCGTGCGTGCCACCTCGGGCACCTGCGCAGAGAGGATGATGCGGAACCCGTGGGAGCCGATGTCCCAACCCATGACGTCCTCGGTGTCCGGGTAGAAGACGGAGCGGGTGGCCAGCACCTCCGTGCCTGCGGCACGGTGCCCGGCACCGACCACGACTGCAGCGGCTGCGCCGTCGCCGAACAGGCCCGTGCTGATGAGGTTGGCGACCGAGAGGTCGCGCGGTTGCAGGGTCAGCGAGCAGATCTCGATGCAGAGCACCAAGGCCACGCCCGTGGGCTGGCCGCGGACGAAGTCGACGGCACGGGACACCGCTGCAGCACCTGCCACGCAGCCGAGGCCGAACATGGGGATGCGCTTCACGTCGTGGCGGAAGCCCACGCGCTGGATGAGCCGGGAGTCGACGGATGGACTCACCACGCCCGTGACCGTGGAGAAGAAGATGGCATCGACCTCGTCGGCCTTGATGCCTGCCCGGGCCAGCGCAGCCAGCACGGCTTTCTCGCCGAGGTCGAGCGCGCTGCGGAGCCAGGCTGCATTGGTCGCGGTGAAGTCGGTGAGCGAGGCGTACTGCTCGAGCGGCAGGGCGAGGTGGCGTCCCTCCACGCGCGTGTTGTGGTGCAGGGTGCGGAGCCGCTCGGAGACGCGCGGGTCACCGAAGGCGCCCACGAGGTAGTCGGTCAGGACCGACTGTGGGTACCAGTGGTCTGGGAACGCGGATGCAGCTGCAGCGATCTTCAACGGAACGTCCGGGGTAGGAAGTACGGCACCGACCTACGGTAGTCACGGAAGCGGGCGCCGAACATCGCTTCCCAACGGGCCTCCTTGAGCAGGGGTCCCAGCACACAGTAGGCAGTCCAGGGAGCCGTGAGCGCGAGCCAGTCGGGCGTGAGCGTCGGGGCGGTCCAGAGCACCAGTGCGAAACCAAGGTAGATGGGCTGGCGGCAACGTGCAAACAGGCCGTGGACCGGCATGGTGCCGTAGTCGACGGGTTTGTCGCGCAGCAGGGCCCACCAGCCGATGGCGCCCGACTGCAGGCCGATGCCCGCGTCCCAGAGCGCCTTGACGAGGAAGAGCCACGCGCCGGCGAAGAGCGCGTACCGCAGCACGGCGATGGCTCCTGCGGGGTCGTGCCAGACCGTGCCGCTGGGGCTCCAGCCCCAGAACACCGCGAGCAACTGCAGCGAGCCTGTCATCACGTAGGTGGTGGGGCCCAGCTTCTTGCCGTGGCCGACCGGCGAGAGGTGTGCGAGCACCTTGCGCCCCGCCTTGCCGAGGAGGAAGGAGTGCAGCAGTGGGAACTGCAGCACGAGCAGCGCATTGGCCACCCATGCAGAGGTGCCGTGGAAGCCACCGTGGCCGTGCTGCAAGCCGGTCAGCAGCGCAAAGGCCATCGAGCCCACGGCGCACGCGAACAGTCCGTGCACGAGCAGTCCCATCGTCAGGGCGGCAAGGACGCGCGTGGACCTCATGCTGCCCTCCGGTAGAGCGCGGCATAGCCAACGGACGTGCGGCCCGAGGGTGCGAGGACGATGGCTCGGTGCCGCAGGGTCGCCAGCAACCGGGGCGCCTCACCCACGAGTGCCACCCGGGTGAGCCCGCTTGCCCTGGCCATGGCGTCGAGTTCCAGGGGCGTCACGAAGCGCTCCCACTGGTGGGTGCCGCGCGGGACGAAACCGAGTCCCTCGGCGGCCCAGATGGCGAGCACCCGCGACGCGAACGTTCGCGAGATCGTGTTGACGAACAGGTGGCCGCCCGGACGCAGGAGCCGCGCGGCTGTCGCCAGGGCGAGCGCAGGATCGTCGACGTGCTCGACGACGTCGGCGAGCAGCACGAGGTCGGCACAGGAGTCGGGCAGGGGGGCTGTGCAGAGGTCGGCGACGACGGCCCGGAAGTTCGGGCCGCCGCGGACCGAGGCGTCCTGCAGGGCCTCACGTGCGACGTCGACACCGGTGACCCGCGCCCCATCCGTCGCGAGCGGGACGGACAGCAGGCCTCCGCCGCACCCGAGGTCGACCAGGTCCATGCCACGGAACCCCTGCGGGAACCACTCGTGGAGCAGGTCGAGGCGGAAGCGGTTCACGGAGCGCAGCGAGCGGAATGCACTGCAGTCCTCGTCCCACCAGCCGGAGCGGTCGAAGTTGGTCGTCGCGGCGCTCGTCAATCGACCACCCCGCGACGCAGCACGAGGGTGCCGCCCGCGCTCCGCATGCGCACGAACTCGCCGCTCGTCTCGACCGGTACGGGATCCGCACCGTCGAGGCGCAGGCCGTCGGCCCCGAGGCTCCAGGTGCCAGTGAGGGTCTGGAAGCTGGAGACGCCCGCATCCTGGACCAGCGCTGCTGCCGTGTAGGTGCCGCCGGGCTGGAACAGGTAGTAGACCTTGCGCAGCGAGACCGCCGCGTCACCCGTGATCGACATGGACTCGTGGTAGCCCTCGAGCTTCAGCTCCGCGGTCGCTGGCGTGAAGACGCGGTCCTCCATCGCCACCGTTGCGATGCGCTGGTCCGGCGCCAGCACGTTGGACGGGATGCAGCCTGCGAGCGGCAGGGACACGATGGCGAGTGCGAGGCCGTTGCGCAGGGCACTCACTTGGCACCCCCGTCGCCGCGGGCACGCAGCGCGATCCACACCTTGACCTCGTCCTCCATCTTGATGGTCCCGCCGAGCTGGCTCGGGACCTCGATGTCGTAGTCGGTGAGCTTGAGCGGCATCTGGCCCTCGACCTGCACGCGCTTCGAGCTGTCGAGGCGGATGGTCACGGGCATCTTCACGTCGCGGCTCCTGCCGTGGATCGACATCTGGCCGTGGATGGTCCCGTCCACCTCCTCCTTGGCCACGTCCACGCGGCCCGGCTCGAACCGGTCGATCGTGAACTCGATGTTGGGGTGCTTCTCGGTGCCGAGGTGCTCCCACATGTTGGAGTCGCGCCCTTCCACGCCGGTCACCAGCGTCGAGGCCACGCAGAGCACCTTCCCGCTCCACCCACCCTTGGGGTCGTCGAGGTCTGCGCGGAACTCGCCGCTCACCTTCTGGGTCGTCCCGGTGAAGTCGTGCAGCGTGCTCTTGGCGTCGAACCCCACGCGGCAGAGGTCCGGCACGAGCGTGAACGTCTGCGCGGTGTCGAAGCGGAACCTCGAGTCGGGGATCGAGAAGGACAGGAAGCCCTTGCGCTTCGGCTTCTCCCCGGCGGCCTGTGCCATGGGTTCAGGCGTCGGTGGGGTCGCCGCCTCGGGCTGCTTTGGCTCGGGCACGGGTTCCACCGCGACGGGTTCGACCTGCTTGGGCTCGGTGGGCACCGCGGCGGGCGGTACCGGCGGCTGCTGCGCCGCATTCTGCTGGTTGGCGGCCAGCTGGGCGATCCGGGCCTCGACCCCCTGCTCCATGCGGCCCACCGCGGCACTGAGCTCCCCGATGCGGCTCGCTTGCGTCCGCAGCTCGGCCAACAGGGCGGCCCTGCCCTGCTCGTCGCGCGTGTCGTTCTCCAGCAGCTCCTCGTGCCGCTTCGCGTCCGCTTCGTCGAGGGCGGTTCCGAGCCGCTCGAAGTTGGATGCGAGTGACTGCTCGAGTGCGCCGACCTTCTGCTGCAGGACTCCCAACTCGTCGCGCAGCATGGCATCGGCATCGGGAGCACCCGCGGGCTGCTCGTCCTGGACGACGATGCTGATCCGGTCCTTCACGACCATCAACGCACCTGCAGAACCTGCGACCAAGCCGAGCACGGCCAAGCCACCCACGACGGAGAGAACCTTGCGGACCATGGTGCACATGGAGCAAGGCGCGTGCCACGCCTCGGCGCATGCCCACACCGCGACCCGGCTGCAGGATCGAGGCCTCCCCGCCACCGGCATTGTCGTTCCTGCAACCCCGTTGCAAGTCTTGCAAACGGTGGGTCACACCTGCCCGCTGCCGCTCGCGTGGGGCAGGATCGGGAAAAGCCCGGGCACACGGCACAGGTTGTGCATCGCCCTGCCATGCCCCGTGGCTCGGTGGTTTCCAGACTCGTCAGAACGTGGTGGTTGCTTCTCCTGCTGCCGGCCACGGGCATCTTCTTCCGCGCACAGCTCGGCCAGGCCGTCGACCCGACCAACGCCGCGCTCAAGGCTCCCGGTACCCGCGACGACCACAACCGCGCGGCGCTCGCCGAAGTGGTCCGCAGCGAACAGGTCGTGCTGCTGTGTTGGCGCGTGCCGGGCGAGCAACCTGTGCTCGCGGAGGACGCAGCGCAGGTGCAACAGGCTCGCCGGGCCGTCGAGGCAGTCCCCGGTGTGATCGGCTGTCGCAACCTCCCCGCGCCCTGCGAGGGCATGGTGCTGGTTGCCGTGGACCTGGACCAGACCGATCCCGGGCGAACCGGGGAGCAGGTCGTGGAACGGGCCAGGGAACTCGGGCCCCGCACGCTGCGCTTCGCCGCCACGGGCCTCCCCCTGGTCGAGGCGCGGTTGTCCCAACTCGTGGCCGCGGACCGGACGCACATCGTGCCGTTGCTCGGTGCCTGCCTCTTTGCACTCGCCCTAGCCGTCTATCGCCGGTGGGCGCTTGCCGTCGCGGTGTTGCTGCCACCGCTCCTCGCCATCACCTGGACCGGCGGCATCGTGAGCCTGCTAGGCCACCGGCTGGACCCGGTTGCGGCACTCCTCGACCCCGTGCTCCTGACCATGGGCGTCGCGACGAGCGTCCACTTCGTCGAGTGCTGGCGCCGTGCACGGCACGAGGGTCTCGACGCCCGACTGGCCGCGACCAGCGCTGCACGGCAGATGCAGTCGCCCACGCTGCTTGCCACCGTCACCACCATGGTGGGCCTGCTCTCGCTGGCGACCAGCGAGGTCCCTGCCGTCGTGGACTTCGGCATCCGCGCCGCACTCGGCCTCGGCCTGCTCCACGCGTTCGTGTTCCTGCTCCTGCCGGTACTGCTTGGCTCGGCAGCGGGGGACCCTGCGGGCGGCGCAACCGACTTCCCTGCCGTGCGTTGGCTGGCTGCACTCCGCTCCAACCGCCTGGCCATCGGTGCCGTCGCCGTTGCCTGCACGACCCTTGCCGCGGTCCAGCTGCCGTCGCTGCGCGCGGACAACGACCCGGTGACCCTGCTCCCGAGCCACGAGCCTGCCCGTGTCGCCTACGACGAACTGGCTTCGCGCCTCGGCGGGGTCGAGGTCTTCCACCTGCTGTTCGCCCGTGGTGAGGGCGACAGCATCGACCCGGCCCGCCTGGTTCCCTTCCTCGGCGGCACCCAGCTGCTGCCCGGGGTGGCCGGGATGGGTGGGCCCGTCCTGTGCAACGCCGACGGTGACGTCGCTGCGCCGGTCCTGCTCGCACCCGGCGGCAGTGCGACGCGCACCGTGCTCTTCGACGAGATCGAGCGCACGGCAAGCGTGCTCGGGCTGGACG
>JBEGVB010000181.1:0-4103 GCA_041178545.1 Planctomycetota bacterium | reverse complement strand
CCCAAGGGGAGACCCGGCACAGACCGCAGGTCGGGAGACGAAACGGCGCGGACCGGAAGCGCCGGGACCCTGTTCAGTCCTTCCCAGGCTGGCCAGCCGCCGCCCGGTAGCGCTCCAGCAGCATGCGGTAGGCCTTCGGCTCCCGGCTGCCCTCGGGGTACACACGCTCCGCCATGGCCACCGCCTCCTCCAGCAGCGGGATCGCCTCTGCGGTCCGCCCGATGGAGTTGCGCAGGCTCGCGTGGTTGGCGAGGGCTCGCACAAGGTCCGGATGGTCCCCTGGGTGGAGCTTCCGGTAGAAGCCAACGGCCTCGACCAACAGCGGGTCTGCCTCTGCGCCGCGACCCAGCGACTGCCAGAGCGCCCCGAGGTTCAACAGGGTCCCTGCCGTCGTCGGATGACCTTCCGGGAACAGACGGCGCAGCATGGCAAGGGCTTCGATGTACTTCGGCTCGGCCTCTGCAGGACGTTTCAGACGCACCTGCAGGAGAGCAAGGTTCACCAGCGTGTTGGCCACCTCCCGGTGGTCGCCTGGGTAGAGGCGCTGCCACATGCCCAGCGACTCGACGAACAAGGGCTCGGCATAGGCCAGGCTGCCGCGCGCCTGCCGGACTGCGGCAAGGTTGTTGATGCTGCGGGCCACGTCGGGGTGGTCGCCAGGGTGGGACGCACGCGCCATCCCGAGCGCCTGCTCGAACATCGGCTCTGCATCCGCGAACTTGCCGAGCGTGTGGTAGAGCATCGCGAGGTTGTTCACGTTGCTCCCGATCTCCGGATGCCCACCGGGAAACAACCGCTGCCGCATCGCAAGCGACTCGCGCAGGTGGGATTCTGCAGACTCGAACTCGCCGGTCTGCAGCTCGAGGGTGCCAAGGCTGCTGAGGCTCGCCGCCACGTCGGGGTGGTCGCCCGGTGCGAGGCGGCGTCGCATGGCGAGCCCCTGCCCGAGGAGTTCGCCGGCCTCCACATGCTGCCCCAGTTGGCTGAGGACCAGACCGAGGTTGTGCAGGGTGAGGGCCACCAGTTCGTGGTCGCGCGGGTGGATGCGTTGGACCATGCCAAGCGACTCGCGGTAGAGCACGATGGCTTCCTCGGAGCGACCGAGGCTGTGCGCCAGGCTCGCGGCCTGGCCAAGGCACTCGGCAACCAGAACGTGGTCCCCACGGTAGATCCTGCGCGCCATCGCCAGCGCCTCCTTGCACAGGGTCTCGGCTCCCTGCGCGTCGCCCTTGGCATCGCACACTGAGGAGAGTGCAAGCAGCCGACGCACGGTGCTAGCATGGTCGCCAGGGTGGAGCCGTCGCGTCATGGCGAGGGACTCGGCGAGCACATCCTCCGCCTCGGCAGACCGCCCCAGGACATTGAGGCCCGTCCCCAGCTTGGCGAGCAGGTCGGCAAGGTCCTCGTGGTCGCCCGCGTGCCGCGCACGGAGCAGCCCCAGCGCACGTTGCTTGAGGACAACGCTCTCCTGGACCTGCCCCAGCTTGCCGCGCACCGTGGCCAGGTTTGCCAACGTGCTCGGGATGTCCGTGGCCTCGGGCCCCAGCACCCGCTCGTACATCGCAAGGGACTGTTCCAACAGGTCCGCAGCCTCCCGGTCGCGGCCCAGCTCGGACCGCACACAGCCCAGCAAGTTGAGGCCGCCGGCGACGTTGGCGTGGTCGCCGCCGTGGATGCGCTGGAAGAGCTGCAGCGACTGCTCGGCCAGAGGCTCGGCATCCGCATGGCGGCCGCTGTTCATGAGGATGTTGCCGATCGTGCCGCGCAGGAACGCCTCGCTGAGCGGGTCCTCTGCCAGTACACCCGAGTCGAGTTGGGCCCGCGCACTGGCCATGGCCTCGGCAACAGTGGCGTCCTGACGACCGCTCTCGTCCGGGTCCGATGACCGGAACGCCCTGGTGACGAACAAGTTGAC
This sequence comes from Planctomycetota bacterium, assembly GCA_041178545.1. Taxonomy (GTDB): domain Bacteria; phylum Planctomycetota; class UBA1135; order UBA1135; family UBA2386; genus JBEATZ01. The sequence goes on along the minus strand of JBEGVB010000181.1, from coordinate 2,188 downwards.
CTGCTCCGCACGGCGGCGGGCCGCGGCCTCTGCAATCGCATTCTCCTCGGCAGCCTGCTGCTGCCTGCGCGCCTCCTCCGCGCTCGCCGTGGTGACCACGATGCCCGCCACGAGGATCAACATGGCAGCGGCGAGCGAAGCAGCCAGCGGACGGTTGCGTCGCACCCAGAGCCGCAGTTCGACGAGTGCACCGGTGCGGTAGGCCTTCACGGCGCGCTGGTCGAGGAACGCGCGCAGGTCGGCAGCGAGGTCCGCAACGCTTCCGTAGCGATGGGCCCGGTCGCGGGCCATGGCGCGGTCGACGACAGCCACGAGTTCTGCAGGCACATCCTTGCGCACGACATCCAGCGGGACGGGAGGTCGTTGCTGCACGTCCGCGAGCACCTCCTGCGGCGTACGGACCCTACCCGGTGCAAGGTACGGCGGGTGGCCCGCGAGCAACTGGTAGAGCATGGCCCCGATGGCATAGACATCCGTGCGCTCGTCGAGTGCCTCGCCGCGCGCCTGCTCGGGGGACATGTAGCAAGGGGTCCCGAGCGCCTGGTCGTGCAACGACGCCAGCGTCGACTCGGGGCGTGCCATGGCATCGCGATGGCGCACGCTCTCGACGCGGTCCGCCTGCCCTGGGACCGTCTCGGCTTCATCCGGCTGTCCCGCCAGCTTGGCGAGGCCCCAGTCCACCACGTAGACCTCGCCGAAGCGGCCGACCATCACGTTGTGGGGCTTCAGGTCGCGGTGCAGCACGCCCTTGTCATGCGCATAGGCCATGGTGTCGCACACCTTGAGGACAACCTCCAACGCCCGCGTGAGCGTCCATTCCACAGACCCTTCGCGCGCGAGCCCGAACACCTCGCTGGCCGTCTGGCCCTGGACCAGGCGCATGGTGAAACACGGCTTGCCCTCGGGGTCGAGGCCAAGTTCGTGCACCGGCACCACACCGGGATGGTCGAGTTGGCTCGTCACCTGCGCCTCCTCGAGGAACCGTGCCAGCGTGCGATTCTCCTCCTGCGTCGCTGCGCCTGGCTCGGCACGGACGGGGGCGAGCATCACCTTCATCGCCAGCTGTCGGTTGAGGTGCTGGTCGTGGATCCGCACCACCGCACCCATGCCGCCGTGCCCCACTTCGCCATCGAACCGGTAGCGGTGCGTGTCGAGGCGAGGTGCGCTCAGCAGGCGGGACAGGAGGTCGCGGGTCGCTGCCGCAGCCGAGCGGTTCCGGGACCCTGGACCACACGGTGGAGACTCGTGCATGGACTCACCCCTTGGCCCGGGAGCCTAACCTTGCAGCGCCTCCCTGCAGCGACGGAATGGCACCGGAGGACCACCGCCACGGCACCAGTGGCCCGAAACGCAAGCAGCCGGTCCAGCACAGGACCGGCTGCTTGCAGGCATGGGTAGTGGGTCTGCAGGCTCAGTTGGCGATCGCGGCCACGACTTCGCCGACGAGGATCGACTGGCCGTCGGCGACCACCGCCTGGCCGAAGAACTTGATTCCCTGGAAGTCGCTGCCCACCGGCAACTTGAGGGAGAGGTGACCGTCCGTGCCGAAGCCAAGGCCCATCACGGTTGCATCCACCAGGATCGACTGGCCGAGCCAATCCAGCTTGGCCGTCTCCCCCTGCAGGCTCAGCAGCACGCCGCCGAACCACTTGGGCGAAGCCGCATACACGTCGGCGCGCAGGATGCCCTGCTCACAGCCGAGCTTCAGCGCCGGCAGGTCGCCCTCCTCGGCCATCGCCATTGGGAACTCCAACGGCTCCGCGACGTTCGCGCCCATCGGCTTCGCAGGGTAGGCGAGCGGGTCGTTGGTCGAGGGTGCGGCATCGACGACGATCACCTCGCTGCCGGTCTGGGGCTTGGTCGAGCCGGTGCCGTTGAGGACGGGAACCTCCTCCCAGGTGCTCTCGGTCTCCTTGAGCTCGGCGAGGGGCTTGGCCTGGGTGGCATCCTGCCCCGTGGTGCCCTTCTGGGCGAAGGCAGGAACGCTCAGGGTCAGGGCGGCGAACAGGACGGTCAGGGTCGTACGGAACATGGCTTGGGTTCTTTCTTGGGTTGGTTGTTTGGGTTTCCGACGTGGACACCCCCCAAGGGGAGACCCGGCACAGACCGCAGGTCGGGGGACAAGAAAACCGCGCCCCGCGAGGGGCACGCCAGTGGTTCCATTCCTCTCCCTTGCTTGCGAACTTCG
>JBEGVB010000180.1:0-19216 GCA_041178545.1 Planctomycetota bacterium | reverse complement strand
CCGCGGGCAATGCCTTCGAGAGCTATGGCCGCATGGCGGCGCTGGCGGGCTCCTTCGACCGTGACGACACCCAGCGGCGCCTCGCCGCACTGGCCACCGGCAGGGCCGAGCTCGACGAGGCCGGCCGCACGCTGCTGCAGCAGTGGGAGCCCGTTGTCGCGGAGATCCGCGCAGGTGCGCGTTGCGGCGAGGCGCGGCCACTCACGCGGGTGCAGGATGGGTTCAGCGCACGGGTCACGAACCTGCTGTGGGTGCGTGCCGCAGTGAATGCCGCGGGTGCCATGGTGCGCCTGCACGCCGCGGAGGACCGGCCGATGGAGGCGGTGCAGCTGGCCCTCGACACGGCCACGGTGGGCGCCGACCTGCTGCGGTCCCCGCTCCTCATCGAGCAGATGATCGGCGCGGCCATGCTGGCCATCCCACTGAGGGAGACGCTCTGCGAGGACGTGCTGGCTCAGCTCGACGAGGCCTCGCTGGAACTGCTTGCTGCAGGACTGGAGCGGCTCGACGCGTACGTGCCGTCGGTGCTGCCCTTGCAGGAGTCGATGCTGCTGGCCCACGGCCTCCTCGGCAGCCAGGCCAACCTCTTCGAGTCCGCCGGGGTCCCGACGCTGTCGTCGTGGCGCTACGGCTTCTCGGACCGCTGGATGTTCGCAGAGGCATGGCGGGTCGTGCGGGACCACGAACGCGCCCACTTCCAGTCCAGCCACCAGCCGTGGACCGCACGCGAGCAGACCCTCAGGAGCTCGGTCGATGCGCTTGCCTTGGTTCCCAACCCGGCGCTGGCCGTGATGGTGCCCAACCTCACGTCCGCAGAACAATCGATGCGCATGGCCGTCGTGGAACTGCGCCTGCTGCGGCTGGCCGTGGACGTGCACCTCGGCAACCGCGGACTCGAGCTCGTGGACCCGCTCGGCAACGGTCCGATCCAGCGCGTCGAGGACCCGATGGGTGTGCGGTTCGCCAGCACGGGCCAGGCTGGCGGCAAGCCGCTGTGGCGCTACGCCGGCAAGTCCTGAGGCAACTGCGTCGCGGTCAGGAACCGCGCGCGAGCCGGTCGGCGGCCGTGGTGTTGCCCTGCGCACGCAGCTCGCGGCCGATCCGTTCCGCCACGGCTGACGGCTTGCGGCCGAGCCCGTCGACCTCGTCCATGCTGGCCGCGCGCAGGCTGCGGGCTCGCAGCAGGTCGTCGACGGCAGCGTCGGCCGTGCCCTGCTGGTGGTGGAGCAGCGCGCGGCCGGCCAGTGCCAGCACGGCGAAGTGGTTGGCGGAGTCGGCGTAGTCCGCGTTGGCGGCCACGGACGCGGCAAAGCGCTCGATGCAGTCGGTGTAGGCAGCCAGCGCCACGTCGAAGCGCTTGTCCTTCATCTGCAACTCGGCGGCCACGATGGCCGCGTAGCCGGCAAACCAGCTGGCCGTGGCCTTGTCCTCGGCGGCGGCAACGTACGCGGCGTAGTCGGCGCGCAGTGCCTCGGCGCCGCGGTCGACGAGCATGCGGTTGCGGAGCCGCTCGTGGGCCGTGGGTGAGGCCGGGGACAACATGCGCGCGCGGTCCAGGAGGCCCTGCGCGAGGGCCCTCGTGCCCGCGAACTCCAGCATGCCTGCGGCCGTGAGCAGATCCTGTTCCGTGGCCTCGCCGGCGGCCACCAGCAGGGTGGCCGCCATCGCGGCGCCCTGGACCGGTCTCGTGACGTCGGCTGCTGCATCTGCCGCCGTGCGCTCGGTGGTGATCGCAGCCGCGGCGCGCAGCATGGCGCGCAGGGCTTCGCACAGTCGGCGGCGGCCCAGCGCTGCCTGCTCCCCGAGGGCATTGGCGCTGGTGAGCATCTGCTGGGCGGCCTCGACGGCCAGCGCATCGTCGCCCAGCTGGAAGTGGATGGCTGCAAGCAGTGCGCTCAGGAGCGCCGAGCGGGCGGCATCCACGTGCAACTCCGCCTGCTTCGCCGCACGCAGCGCGTCCTCGAACGACAGCGATGCCGTGCGCGCGCCGTCGGCGGCGAGGAGGGTGCCGAGGTCGAGGTTGAGCGATGCGAGGTCCAGCCATGCGGCCGCATCCTTCGGCTCCGCCTTCACGCGCTTCTCGGCGGCATCGAGTGCGGCTTCCAGCGCCTCGCGCTCGGGAGCTGCCTCGGCAGGGCCGCGCAGCGGCAGGGGTGCATGGGTCGCGAGCGCCGCGCCCGCGAGGGCGCCGCTGCGTGCCGCACGGTACCGCTGCCAGGCGAGCTGGTCCGCGCCAGCCACGGCGCTGCGTTCCCAGGCCTGCTCCAGCGCTGCCTGCAGCGGTCCGTCCTCGAGGCGCGCGAGCGCATCCTGCACGTCGATGAGCGACACTGCGGTTGCGGTCGCAGCCAGCGCGGTAGCAGCGGCGCGGAACACCCCGTCGTCGTCGTCGCGTAGGCCCATGCGCAGCAGGTCGAAGGGCTCGGCCTTGCTTGCGGCGGCCGCCTCCAGCAGGGCGATGCGGTGTTCCCGGGCGCTGCCGCGGTAGCGCTGCTCCACGAGCTGCCGCGCCATGGCGCTGCGGGATTGCAGCAGCGCGTCCATGGCCTCGGGGGGTACGGCAGTCGGTGTGGCACTGCGGTGCTCGCGGATCGCCACGAGGTGGTCCTCGATGCGCGAGGCGAGGTACTTGTCGAACAGCACCTTGTCGTCGAGCCCCACGGCCACGTGCCGCGGCGCGGAACGGGTGCCCTGGAACCAGCGCCGGAAGACCTCCGGTTCCGCGTTCTGGTGCTCGGCGCAGGTGATGCCCCCGAACCGCGGGCACGGGATGCGGTTGCCGAGGCCATCGTAGTCCATGGGCGTGTGCCGGTCCGGCGACAGCACGATGCACACGTAGCCGCGGCTCAGGTCGAGGAACTCCTCCGAGCGGTACACGCGGTTGGCGAACTGCTCGCAGAAGACCTCGCCGTCCATGTTGACGCACACGAGGAGGGGCTTGCCGGTCTGCTGCCGCGCCCACAGCGCGTCGTCGAGGCTGCGTTCCCACGCGACTTGGACCACGGGCGCCTGCGGCTCGCCGCTCGACGGTTGCTGGGGCTGCGCAGGCAGCAGGGACAAGGCGAGGAGGAGTGCGGTCGACGCCGTGGGCATGGCAGCGAGGTTACCGGATCACGGAGCAGCAGCCCCAACGCGTTTGCGGCATGCCTGTCGCAGGGATAGAAGGGTCGTCCCACCCGGAGGTTCCCGATGTCCTCGCTGTTGTCGCGCCTCGGCCTGCTGGCCCTCGCGCTCCTGTTGTTCACGGCGTGCCACGCGCCTCGTGCCGAGGCGCGTCTCGGCGATCTCGACGCGGGCTTTGTCGGCGGCGGGGGCTCCGGCATGCCGCCGCAAGAGTCTGCTCCTGCCCGCAGCGCCGAGGCAGGCCCTGGCGGCGACGTTGGTGGCGACCCGGGTGCCTGGGCCACGGCACCTGCCGAGCGCATGCTCGTGTACCGCGGCTCGGTCGCACTCGAGGTCGCTCGCGTGGGCGAGGCCGCCACGAAGTTCCTGCAACAGGTGAAGGAGTGGCAGGGCTACCTGACCACCCAGCAGGGCAACGTCTTCACCGTGCGGCTGCCGGCCAGCCGGTTCGAGGAGGCGTTTGCCGCGGTGCGCACCTGGGGGCGCGTGCTCGCCGAGGAGCGCAACGCGTCGGACGTCACCGAGGAGTTCCTCGACCTGGGCATCCGGCTCGACAATGCGCGCAAGTCGCGCGATCGGCTGCTCGCCCTGCTGGAGAAGGCCGACAAGGTGGAGGACATCCTCCGCATCGAGGAGCAGCTGCGCCGTCTCACCGAGGAGATCGAGCGCATGGAGGGCAGGCGCAAGTTCCTCGCCGACCAGGTTGCCATGGCAACCCTCTCGGTGGAGTTCCACGCGATCACGGAGAGCGGTCCGCAACGCCGCCGTCGCACCATGAGCCGTTTCGACTGGGTCAACCAGGTGGGGGTGGAGAATGTCCTGCGCAACTTCTGACCGCGGCCGCGCCATGCGCGCCCTCCTCGTGCTCCTGTGCTGCCAGCTGCTGGCCGCCTGCGGCGCGCTGAAGCTGCAGCTGCCTGCGGAGTTCCTGCCGCTGGAGGAGCGCCCCGACTTCAAGGCGGTGACCGCGGACGACGCGCGCGTCTGGTGCCGCGAGTTCTCCGAGCCCAATGGCGGCGACCTTGCGTTCTGGGCCGAGACGCTGCGTCACGACCTGGTGGAACAGCGCGGCTACACGCTGGTGGCCGAGGGCGACGTTGCCGATGGCGACAGCCATGCGGGCAAGTGGTTCGAGTGTGCCGCCACGGTGGACGGCGAACGGCGCGGCTACCTGGTGGCCGTGTTCCGGTTCGACCGCGGGTTGCTGAAGAAGCGCCCGTACGTCCGCACGCTGGAGTTCACCGCGCGCGAGGAAGACTTCCAACGGTTGCTGCCTGCGGTCAAGCAGGCGATCCCGACCCTGCAGCGCTGAGATGACGCACCGCCCGTTCCTCGCCGTCTGCGCATCCCACGTGGAAGGGTCTTCCCTTGCGCGCCGCGGCGCACTGGTGCTCGGCACGGGCAAGGCTGCAGCTGCGGCCACCATGTCCGAGCTGATCGCCCACGAGCGGCCGAAGGCCGTGCTGTTGTTCGGCGTCGGCGGTGCCTACCCTGCCCGCCACGCGCTGCACGACCACGGCCTCGAGCCAGGTTCGGTGTGCATGATCGGCAGTGACCTGCTCGCGGACGACGGTGTGATGATGCCCGAGGGCTTCCACTCCATGAGCGAGATGGACTTCGGCGAGAACGGTCCGTGGGTGATGGATCCGGAGCGCACGGCCGTTGCCGCCCAGCTCCTGGGCGTCGGCGTGGTGCAGGGTGCGACGGTGAGCACGTGCAGTGCCACCGAGGCCACGTCGGCCGAGATCGCGCGGCGCTCGGTTGCCAGCGTCGAGAGCATGGAAGGTGCGGCCGTCGCGATGGTCTGCTTCAAGCACCGCGTGCCGTTCCTGCAGCTCCGGGCGATCAGCAACTTCACGGGTGACCGTGCCCGTGGCGCGTGGAACCTCGAGCAGGCCGTGCAGCGGCTCACCGAGGCGGTGACAGTGCTGATGGAGCGCATGCCGTGACCGGGCCGCGGCGGCTGCGCTTCGGCTTCTCGCCCTGCCCCAACGACACGTTCGCCTTCTGGGCCGCGGTCCACGGCCGTGGCGCGTGTGGTGGGCACGGTGTCGTGCTCGACCCCGTGATGGACGACATCGAGGGGCTCAACGAGCGCGCCGTGCGCGGCACCGACCGGCTCGAGGTGACGAAGCTCAGCCTGCCGGCGCTCGCTGCGGTCGGTGCCACCCACGTGGCACTGGGTGCCGGTGCCGCACTGGGCCACGGCGTCGGGCCGTTGGTCGTGGTGCGCGACGACAGCCCCGTGCGCGACCTCGAGGCGCTTCGTGGCCTGCGCGTTGCCGTGCCAGGCGCCAACACCACGGCGCTGTTGCTGCTGCGCCTCGCGCTCGGCGGCAGTTGCACGCTCGTGCCCATGCGCTTCGAGCGCATCATGCCTGCCGTCGCCCGCGGCGAGTGCGACGGCGGGCTCGTCATCCACGAGAGTCGTTTCACCTACGCATCGCACGGGTTGCGCTCGGTTGCCGACCTCGGCACGTGGTGGGAGGGGGTCTCCGGCCTGCCGATCCCGCTTGCCGTGATCGCCGCCCGCAAGGACCTCCCGCGCCCGGTGGTCGAGTCAGTGGAGACAGTGCTGCGCGCATCCGTGCAGCACGCACTTGCCCACCCTGCCTACCCGCGCCCCTTCGTGCGCGCGCACTCGCAGGAGATGTCCGACGAGGTGTGCGACCGTCACATCGCGTTGTACGTGAACCGGTTCTCCATCGACCTCGGCGAGGAAGGCAGGGCGGCGGTGCGCGAGTTGCTCGCGCGCGGCCGCGCAGCCGGCTTGCTGCCCGACGGCACGGATCCATTTGCGCCATGATGCTGCCCGCCTACGGCACGCTTGCCTTCTTGCTGCCGACCCTCGCAATCGCGCTCGCGTGCGTGCTCGTGCAGGCGCTGCGGCGCCGGCCGCTGCGCCGCCTGCTGCTGCGCATCGCCGCGATCCATGCCGTCCTGCTGCCCCTGCACGCGTTCGTCACGGTGCCGTGCGCCATGGGCTTGGTGGGTTCGCGCTTCGTGCACACCCGCTCGGACGAGGCCGGCTATGCCGGTCCGCGCATCCTCGCGGACGGCACCTGGGAACTGCAGACCCGCGTCACGCTGCGCGCAGAACGCGACGGCAGCTCAGACGTCGACCCGGCCCTGGCCGCTGCTGCCGCTGCACGGCGCAGGTGGGCGCGTCCCGAGGGGGCCACCGAGATCAGTGCGTGGAAGGTGGATGCTGCCGCGAACCCGCCGCGTGCCGTGGCCGTGCTCGTGCACGGGTTGTTTCGCGGTGCGCTCGAACTCGAGCCGGTGGGCGCGATGTTCCGCCGCGCAGGCTGCGAGGTGTGGCTGGTCGAGATGCCCAACCACGGAGCGAGCGGCAGGGTGCCCGCCACCTTCGGGTTGCACGAGTCGCACGACCTCGCCCGCGCGATCGCCGAGTTCCGCCGTGCGGGCGAGATGAGCGCCGGGCCGCTCGTGCTGTTCGGGGTCAGCATGGGCACGGCTGCGGTGAGCCTCGCGCTGCCGCACGTGGAAGGCCTTGCCGGGCTCGCTCTCGACGCGCCCATGGAGGACCTCCTGTCCGCAGGCCACCGCATGCTGCAGTTCCACCGCGAGGAGGACCGCCGCAACCTGATCCGCATGGTCGAACCGTGGCGCTCCATGACCCTCGGCTGGCTCGGCATCTGGTCGGGGTTCCGCCTCGCCGACGTACGGCCGCAGGATGTGCTCGCCTCGTTGCCGTCCTCGCTCCCCGTCCTGGTCGTGGGTGGCGCCCTCGACGACCGCATGCCCGAGGCCGTCGTACGCAACCTGTTCGCCGCGCTGCCGATGCCCGAGGGTACCAAGGAACTGTGGATCCGTGACGGCTCCGGCCACGGCAACGTGTGGACCGACGACCCCCGTGGCTACGAGCAGCGCATCCGTGCGCTGCTCGACCGGGTACGCAGTTCTGCGCGTTGATTCGCGCCCCAGCCAGCGGACAGTGGGTGCATGGGTGGAGTCCCCATCACCGCGATCGCCCTCGACCAGCGCGTCGACCTTGCCACTGTCTCGGCCCGCATGGGTCTGCCCGAGCGGCGCCGGCTCGCCTACGCCGTTGTGCACGATGCCCCTGGTGGCGGTTGCCTCTGGACCTTCGCCTTCGGTGCGGTGGTGCACGACTACGCCCGTGAACTCGACGCCGAGTTGCGCAAGCGCATCGAGCAGGCCACCGGCGCACGGTTCCTGCAGGAGACGAGCGAGACCTACACCGTCAGCGTGGACCCGCAGCACAGCCCCGTCGCACCGCGGGTGGGATGGGACCAGGTGGTCATCCCAGAGCGCTCGGCAGAGCTGCTGGGCGCGGTGGCCCTGCTCATGGCCCAGTCGGCGGCGCTGGAGCGGTACGAGCGCGCCGCGGACACGCTGCTCGACCAGGTGCTCGTGGTGGCGCGCGACCTGGCGAGCCTTGGGCGCCTGCCCATGCGCACCCGCGAGTTGGTGCGCAGGATCGGCCAGCTCATGCGCGACCGACTCGAGCTCGCGCGCTGGTTCTACCTCGCCGACCGGCCCGAGGGCACGTGGGAGCACCCCCGCGTGGCCGAGGTCTACGACGCGCTCTTCACCAACCTCGAGCTCGCCCAGCGCCACGCGGCCATGCTGCACAAGCTGGCGGCGTGCGAGAGCGCGACCGACTCGGTGGTGGACCTCTGGCAGGGACGCCGCTCGCGGTTCCTCGAGTGGGGGATCCTCGTCCTGATCGTCGTCGAGATCCTGCTGGCGGTCGTCGGCTGGCTCTGAGACCGCGCGTCCCTGGCGCTGACTCAGGTCCCGCTGCGCAGGAACAAGCCGATCACGTGCCCCGAGCCGACCACGAACAACGGCTTCGCACTGTGCTGGCGGAACCCGTTCGACTCCGCCAGCTGGCGCACGCGCGCGTTGGCCAGCGTGTTCTTGGGCGTCTTGCAGAGCCCGACTGCGAGGCGCAGCTCGCGCAGGAGGTTCTTCAGTGAGGTCGACGAGAACCAGGTCACGATCACGGCCTTGCGCGCCACTCGGAACAGTTCCTGCAGGTGGCGCTCGCGCAGCTCGGGCGTCGCGAGGTGGTGCGACAGGCGGAAACTCACCACGCAGTCGACGCTGCGGTCCGGCAGCGGGATCTCCAGTGCCGAGCACCGCATGTAGCCGCGACCGTCGCGACCGTGGTCGCGCTGGTTGAGCTCCACCATGGTGAAGGACCAGTCGGCCTCGAGCAGGTGCTTGGTCTGTTGCTTGAGCAGGTCGCTCAGGCGGCCGTGCCCGCAGGGCAGGTCGAGGACCGTGTCGCAGGCGCCGACGACGGCAAAATACTCCTGCAGCAGGGCGCGTTCCTTCCGGTCCGAGAACTTGCGGTGGAACTTCTTCTGGTGGTCCGCCTTGTAGGCCTCGGCGCCGCGCACACTGTTGTAGTTGCGCATCTTGCTCTCGACGAGGGGGCGGTGGATCGACTCGGTCATTCGCTGTGCCTGCGGTGCAGCCATGGGAACAAGCTCGACACGATACCGCTGCCGAGGCCGAGAAGGACCTGCCGTTTCCAGCGGCGCACCAGTCGGTTGCGGTGGGAGAGTGCGCGCCACAGGGCGCGGGCGAGGGTCCGGTTGCCGTCGCAGTAGCCCAGCACCAGGCGCAGGCGCTCGGTCGAGGACCACATGCGCATGCGGCTGGGTGAGAACGCACTGTCGTAGAGGTCGAAGTGGGCCAGCCGCGTGGCGTGGATCGGGCGCGGGTAGCGCTGGAGGTCCGGTGCGTCACACAACCAGAGCCGGTCCCCCTCGCCCTCGCGCACCAGCACGTTGCGCGGGTAGGCGGTGTTCCAGAGCAGTCCGGCGCGGTGCAGCCGTGCGAGGAGCCGGCCCATGGCCGCCGCCAGTCCTGCGCGGCGCGAGCACGGCGGCAGATCGCGCACCACCTGCTCGAGGCTCCTGCAGCCTGCCACCCAGCCCGTGACCAGGGTGGACTCACACACGAAGCCGAGTGCCCGCTGCTGGGACCATTCCCATGCCTCGGTGCAGTCGACCCCTGCAGACGCGACCCAGGTGAGGTTGCGGTGCTCGCGCCGTGCGCGGGCGGGTCGCAGCCAGGTCTGCAGCCGCCGCAGGCCGAGGTTCCGGTAGGTCTTGCGCACCGCCAGCCCGCGCGGCGTGCTGGTGCGCTCGACGCGCACGGCAGGCTCGTCCTTGAGCAGGAGCTCTGCGGGGCCGTTTGCGGCGGGCGTGGGCCGGTTCGTGGGCAAGGAGCCCACTCTAGGAAGCCGCATGCGCGTGCCCAAGTCTGGACCGGTGCCCGGCTCCTGGTGGCCCGCGCAAGCCAGCGGTCCCGGAGCGGGACCAACCGCCGCCTCCGCGCCGTGGTCCGCCCCCGGTGGCCCGCGCGGCAGCTACCCTCTCCTGCACGCGTCTGCCCAGGGGCCCAAGCTCCGTGGGTCGGTCCGTGCCCGGGTCCCCTTCGTCCATTCCCCGTCCGCACGGCATCCATGCGAAACCTCCGCGCCTCCCTCGCCACCCTTGCACTGGCTGCTGGACTCGCTGCACAGGACTGCTCTGCGCCGCTCGGCACCCAGACGCTCCCGACGTTGAACCCGTACCAGTCGGACTTCTTCATCGGCGAGCCGAGCCCGATGCCGTCGGTCTACAACGGCTTCGCCTACTTCATGGACGTGGACCTCAACGGTGCGGTCACCCTCCCGCGGATCGACCTGTGGCTCTACGACGACGGGGACACGCCCAACCAGGTCGGCAACGTCACGACCGTGCGGGTCTGGCGGTGCGCCACCACGCGCACGGGGAGGGAACGCACTTCCTCGGCATGGACCCTCGTGGGCACCGGCAGCCTCACGGTCGCGGACTCCCTCTCCGACTCCGTTGCCACCTTCGCCACCCCGCTGGCGCTCGCCGCAGGAAGGCACGGCCTCGCGATCCAGGTGCTGCCGCCCACCACGGCAGCCAATGCCGGCAACCCGAACGTCGCCAACTGCGGCCCGCTCCACCCGCGCATCCAGACCTACGTCGCAGGCAGCGGCAACCAGCCGGGCACCGGCAACGCACAGGTGCCGGCCACGGCGCGCGACCGGTTCCTCACCGTCTCCAACCAGACGGTGGCGCGGAACTACCTTCTGACGGACCCGCTGACGAACACGCCCTGGGCGAACAACCTGCGGTTCCACTACCTGCCTGCCGCCACGGCCGGCTACCACCTTGCGTACGGCGCCGGGTGCTACAGCAGGCCGGTGAGCTGGTACGAGTGGTTCGCGAGCGGTGCCGCCGCGGGCCCGCTCGACCTCGCAAACCTCTGCCTGCGTGCGACCCTGGGTGCGACCCGCTACTCCGTCGGTCAGGGCACCAGCACGATCCGCATGCCCACGGGCAACTCGCTCACCCTCACTCCCCCTGCGGTGGGCACGCTGGACGACGGGCTCTTTGCCACGGTCACCCTGCCGTTCGCCTTCCCCTTCCGCGGGCCCAGCGGGCAGCTCACCACCACGCAGGTCCGCATCGGCACCAACGGCATCGTCTACCTGTCGGGGACTGCGGACAACGAGTTCGGCTCCTACCCCGGTGTCGGCCCCTGGCTCGCGGACGCACCGAGCATTGCGCTGGCCTTCGGCGACTGGGACGCCTCGGGTGCCTCGGGGCCCGTGGGCGGCATCCACTACGAAGTCGACCCGACCAACACCAAGGTCTACGTGACCTACCTGTCGGTACCGGAGTGGGTGAACACGCCGCCGGCCACGGGTTCGCTCACGGCCCAACTGGTCCTGCACTCCTCGGGCCTCTTCGAGATCGTCTACGGCTCCGTGACGCGCACTGGCACAGGGGCGCCGGTGGTCGTGGGCTTCACCCACGGCGGAACCACCATGGACCCCACGAGCCGCGACCTCGTGTCCGGCGGCGTGGTCCAGGCCTTCACCAGCGGCGACGGGACCGTGCCTCCCAGCCTCGGCATGGATGCCCGTCCGATCCTCGGCACGACGCCCAACCTCGTCACCTCCGGGGCAGCGACAGGCACCCAGTTCACCTTGGTCGCACTCGGCTTCGCACCGCTCGCACCGGGGCTCGACCTTGCTGCCTTCGGCATGCCCGGCTGCTTCCAGCACGTGCAGCCCGCGGTCACCAACGGTGGCTTCTTCAGCAGCGGTGTCGCAAGGACCCCGCTGGCGATCCCCAACCAGCCCAGCCTGATGGGACTCAACCTGCGCGCCCAGAGTGCGCCGTTCCAACCGGGCGAGAATCCCGCAGGCATCCTCACCACCAACGCGGTGTGCATCCGGATCGGGACCTGAGCGGTTCCGACAGGCAGGTTGGATCCCAACGCCCGTTGGGTACGCGCGGTGTCGCTGTTGCGGTGCACCGTCGTCACGTCTCGCCTTTGTGTCCTGAGTAGGAATTTGCCCCGATTTTCACGGAAGGGTTAGGCTTTGGTGCTGAGGCAGGGATCCCGCGAGGGTCTTCCCGCGTCTCAGCCCTCACCGGTGCGTAGCCGGACCTCTCTGACCCAACTCGAGTTCTCTCTGAAGCAACCATGAGAAAGTTCCATTCCATCCTCACGATTGCAGGTCTGGCCGCGGCACTGCACGCGCAGAACTGCAACTCTCCGCTCGGCAGCGCATCGATCATCACGATCGACCCGTTCGGTGCGACCCACTACGTGGGCACGCCCAACCCGCTGCCTGCCACGTACAACGGGTTCGCCACGCTGTTCGACATGAACCTGAACGGCGCGATCTCGATCACCAGCATCGACTGCAACCTCTACAACGAGGGCTCGGTCAACCCGGACCAGCGCGGCAACGTCGCGGTCGCCGAGATCTGGACCTGCGCCACCACGCGCGTGGGCAATGAGCTCGTCGCCTCGGCTTGGACCCTCGCGGGCTCCGGCACGCTGACGGTGGCCGGTTTCAACGAGAACTCCACTGCCACGTTCACGACCCCGGTGGCCATCCCCGCCGGTACCTACGGCGTGGCCTTCAACGTCAAGGCCTGCAACCCCACGCTGAGCGCCGCCAGCGCCAACGTCGCCAACTGCGGCCCGCTCAACCCGCTGGTCATCCTGCCCTCCGTGCAGCCCAACGTTCCGCTGGGCGCCACGGACCAGTTCATGGTGCTCAGCAACACCGTGACCCAGCGCGACTTCACCTTCTCCGGTGTCGGCGCCAGCCACGGCTGCAACCTCCGCATGACCTACACGCCCGCCGCGACCGCTGGCTACGTCCAGGCCTACGGCGCCGGCTGCTACAGCAAGCCGCCGAGCTGGTACCAGGAGTTCCCGTCGGCCGTCACGACCCCTGGCACGTTCGACATCTCGAACTCGGCCATCCAGGTCGTCCCCAACGGCGTGAGCTACGTGGTTGCCCAGGGCACCTCGGCCATCACGACGCCCCTCAGCACCTCGCTGACGACCACCACTCCGGCGGTCGGCAACAATGACGACGGCCTCTACGCCGCCATCACCCTGCCTTGGTCGTTCCCCTATGCCAACGGCAGCACGCCCGGCAGCACGACCCAGATCATGATCGGCACCAACGGCATCGTGTTCCTGAGCGGCACGGCCACCAACAGCTTCGGCTCGTACCCGGGCGTGACCTCGTGGCTCAACGACATCCCGAGCATCGCTCCCGCCTACGGCGACTGGGACGGGACCGGTGGCTCCGGTGCAATCGGCGGCATCTACTACGATGTCGACCCGAGCACCACCAAGGTCTACATCACCTGGCAGAGCCTGCCGGAGTGGGTCCCCACGCTGCCCTCCACCGGCACCGTGACCTGCCAGCTCGTGCTGCACAGCTCGGGCCTGATCGAGATGATCTACGGCACCGTGGCCCAGGCCACGGCTGGCGCCCCGATCATCACCGGCTTCACCCCGGGCAACGGCACTGCCAACCCCGGCAACCGCGACCTCGCCATCGCCGGCGCGGTCCTGGGCTTCGTCTCCGGCGACGGTTCGGTGCCGGCCATCCTGACGATGGACGCCCGCCCGATCATCGGCACGACCCCCAACCTGGTGACCTCGAACGTCAAGCCCACCACGCTGTTCACGGTGATGGTGGTCGGCTTCTCGGCCATCACCCCGGGCGCTGACCTGGCCGGCTTCGGCATGCCGGGCTGCTCCCAGTACGTGGTGCCTGCCATCACGAACGGCAGCTTCTTCAACAACAGCGTGGCCCTCACCCCGCTGGCGATCCCCAACAACCCCAGCTACGTGGGTATCAACATCCGCGCCCAGTCCGCCCCCTTCCAGGCGGGCGACAACCCGGCCGGCATCCTCACCTCCAACGCGCTCTGCGTGCGCGTCGGCACGTGAGCTGAGTCCGCCTCGCGCGGAAACAGACAACGCGCCCGGCAGCCGAGAGGTTGCCGGGCGCGTTGCTTTTGGGTGGGCTCTTCCGGGGCTGGCCTACCTCGTCTTGGTGCGGGTGGGCCTTGCCGCGGCCTTCTTTTGCCCCGTTGTCGCGCCAGCCCGTGCCTTCGCGGCATCGCGCTTCCTCGCGTCCGCCTTGGAGATCATGCCGCCGTGCCGGGCGGCGAGGCCGAAGGCCTTGGCGACCAGGGCAAGACCGGCCTCCAGGTCGAGGCCCTTCACCGGCCGCAGGTGGAGGCACGACTTGCCACTCATGAGTGGTGCGAGTTCCTTGCCCATCACCGCCAGCGTCCTTGGCGAGCAGCAGTAGACCATGGGGCCCTTGCTGCGGATCGCGAAGCCCGCAGTCCATTCCCCGTCGCGGACCACGATGGGGAAGCCCGAGTAGATCGTGATGTCGCGGGTCTCGAAGTACGCCTCCAGCAGGTTGCACAACTTGGTGGCAATCGCACGGTGGGCAGCTGGGACGGTCGCCAGGAACGCCTTGCGGTCGTACGGCGCGAACTTCTCGGACGGCTTCATCCCGGCACTCTCGCGCCTGCGTGCCGTGGCGGTCAAGCGTGCGTCGCGGGTGCGCAGGGGCAGGGCTGCGGCTACAAGGTGTCGATGGACGGACCCGAGGCACCAGCTGGACGCTGCTACCGCTGCCTGCGGCCGCGCAGACTGTGCTACTGCGCCTCGGTGCCCACGGTCGAGGCGCGCACGAAGGTCGTGATCCTGCAGCACCCGCACGAGGCCAAGCACCCGTTCGGCAGCGCGCGGCTCGTGAAGATGTGCATGCCGCAGACCGAGCTCAAGGTCGTCCACGGGGGCTTCGACGAGGTGCTGTCGTGCCACGTCGAGTTGCCGCCCGACGCAGCCGTGCTCTACCCACACCGCGATGCCGTCGACCTGGCGGAGCTGCCGCCTGGGGAGCGCCCCTCGACGCTCGTGGTGCTCGACGGCACCTGGGCCCACGCGAAGAAGCTCTACCGCGACAACGCCTGGCTGGCCTCGCACCGGCACGTCCGGCTGCACCCGGCCGAGCCCAGTCGCTACCGCATCCGCACGGAGCCGCAGGAGGACTACGTGTCCACGCTCGAGGCCATTGCCGGTGCGCTGCGCATCCTCGAGCCCGACAACCAGCGTGTGGACCGGCTGGTCGAGGCCTTCGACCGCATGATCGACCTGCAGCTCGCGCAGCTCGACAAGGCGGGACGGCACGGCAGGAAGAAGCGCGAGCGGTTGCGCCTGCCGCGCAAGCTGCCCGAGCTGCTCTGGCACCCCGGCCTCGTGGTCGCGTACGCCGAGTCGTCGTTGCCCGGCGGCGAGCCGGACGCGGACCGACAGTTGGTGCAGTGGGTGGCGGCACGCGTCGACACCGACGAGGTGTTCGAGGCACTCATCCGGCCCGCTGCGGGCCTGCCGACGCCAGCACGGCTCGCGCACATGGGTCTGCCTGCCGCGCAGCTCGAGGAGGGCATGACGCCCGACGCTGCCCGGGCGGCGTTCGAGGCCTTTGCAGGCAGTGATGCCCCGCTTGCCGCGTGGACGCGCACGGCATGCGAGTGGGGGGCTGCAGTGGCCGGCACCCACCGCGGGTTCGTGCCGCTCAAGACCGGCTACTGCAACCTGCGCAACATGCGCGCGAGCTACCTCGAGACGGTGGTCGAGCGCGAGGGTCTCACGCCACCGGTGCTGCCGGTGCAAGGCAGGGCAGCGGCAAGGCTCGCCAACGCACTTGCCGTCGCCCGCTGGCTGCGCAGCCACCGCGAGGCCGCGGCACTCAGCGACGCGGGGCCGTGAGCTGGCCCAACGCCACGGCAAGTGGCTCGCGCGGCCAAGGGGTGCGCGGCTGCAGTGCCATGAGGTTGGTGAACATCAGCGGGTGCTCGACCTTGGTCCACTGCATGCCGAGTTCGGTGCGCACGACCTTCGTCATCAGCACCTCGGAGGGCAGCAGCGAGAACGCGGGCTCGGCGAACTCACCGCGCTGGGTGCGTTCGAGGTGGTGCTCGAGGATCTCTTCCATCACCCGGCTGAAGTGCAGCCGGTCCGAGTCCCATGCGTGCAGCACCGCCATGTAGGGGCCGAGGCGCGGCGAGAAGCGGGGCCTGCGTCCCTCGCGGAGCAGGTAGAGGCTGCGCACGAAGAGCGGCAACTGGTCCTGGGGGCCGAAGAGGTTCTCCGGCATCTCCATGAGCATCTCGCCCAGCAGTGCCTCCTGTGGCTCACCCAGTGCCCCGCCCAGCAGTGCAGCGTGGGCGAGTTGGAGCGGCGACACGGCATCAGGGCCCTGCCGACGCCAGCGGTGGGTGATCGACGCGCGCAGCATCGAGATGCCCGAGCGTGCGACGTCCCAGCCCATCGCATCGCCTTGCAGCACCATGGCCTGTCCACTGGCGAGCCGCCAGGTGCCCAGCAGCCATGCGGCGGCAGGTGCCTGCCCCTGGCGCTCCGGGTCCTCCAGCACGCCGTGCAGCACGGTTTCCTGGTCGTGCCCGTAGAAGCGCTCGTTGCCGGGCTGGGATGCCCAGGCGAGGAGGGCGCGGGTCAGCGATGCGACGCGGGTGAGGCTCATGGTGCGGTGCCATGGCCATTGTGGGCTGGGCGCCGGCAGAAGCCACGAATCGTTGGGTCCCCACGCAGGGTCGTCCCAAGTGGTGCGCATTCGACTAGACTTGCTCGCCTCCCATGCGCCGCCTCGTCCTGTTGCTTGTCGCGCTCCTGCTTGCCGCACCCCTGCAAGCGACCTGGTCGATCATCCTCGTCGACCGCCGCACCGGCGAGATCGCCATCGCATCGGCCACCTGCCTTGCCGGCTTCGACCTGAAGAATGGTGCCTCGGTCGTGCGCGTGGGTCGCGGTGCTGCAGCGGCACAGAGCTTCGTCGACTCCTCCGGCCAGAACCGTCTGCTCATCTTCACCCAGCTCGGTGCCGGGACCGACCCGGCCCAGATCCTCGCCCAGCTCGCGGCCTCGGACCCCGGTCACCAGACGCGCCAGTACGGCATCGTCGACGTGCAGGGTCGCGCCATCGGCTTCACCGGCAACCAGGCAGGTGCATGGGCAGGGCACCTCACCGGCTCGATCGGCGACATCGTCTACGCGATCCAGGGCAACGTCCTCACCGGCCAGCCTGTCGTGCAGGCCGCCGAGCAGGCAGTGCGCCTGACGGCAGGGGACCTGCCCGAGAAGCTCATGGCGGCCATGGAGGCCGCGCGCGCCATGGGTGGCGACGGCCGTTGCTCCTGCCCGAACGGCCCGACGGCCTGCGGCGCCCCGCCCACCACCTTCAACTACTCGGCCTACATCGGCTACATGCTGGTCGCACGGCCCGGGGACGTGGACGGCATCTGCAACGCCAATGCAGGCTGCGCCAACGGCAGCTACTTCCTCGACCTCAACATCGCCAACCAGAGCGGCACCGGTCCCGACCCGGTGTTCCAGCTGCGCACGGCCTTCCTCAACTGGCGCCTGCAGAAGGTGCTGAGGCCCGACCACTTCCTCTCCTCGGTCCGGCTCGACGTGCCGCGTCTGCAGGCAAACGGCCTCACCACCACGACGGCGCGCATCGAGCTGCGCGACTGGCGCAATGCACGCATCCCCTTCGGCGGCGCCCAAATCACTGCCAGCGTCGTCGGTGGCGGCGTCCCGCTCACCCTCGGCAGCGTCGTCGACCACGGCAACGGTACCTACAGCCTGCCGGTCACCGGCGGCACCGTGGCGGGGACCGCGCGCGTGCGCATCGTCGTCGACGACGGTGCGGGCCCGGTGCAACTCGGGCCCGATGCCGAGGTGACCGTGGCCAACGACGGACTCTGGGCAGACCGTGCCGCGATCGACGTGTGGCAGGGTGCCAGCGTGAACTTCGTGTGGGACGGCGGCGCCGCACGCGCGGGTCGCTTTGCCGTGCTGCTTGCCTCGGCCTCGGGCACCACGCCGGGAGTGCCGCTCGCGCCCGGAGTCACCTTGCCGCTCGTGCCGGACCCGCTCACGGTCCTGTCGCTCGACCTCGCGGCCTCGGGCGCGCCGTCCTTTGCCGGTGCGCTCGACCCAAGCGGGCGCAGGCAGTCCACCCTGGCCATACCCGGGGGCGTGCTCGCACCGTTGCTCGGCCTCGAGCTTGCCTTTGCATGGGGGACCCTCGGGCCCATCGACTACGCCAGCAACCCTGTGCGCATCGCGTTGCGTTGAGCCGCGGGCCACGCGAGAAACTGCGACTCGGCGGCTGACACGCGCGAGCGTATCGGTGACACTGCCCAACGGCGCCGGGCGGCGCCGTGACCGCAGTCAGGGAGGTTTCCATGGTCGATCGTTCTGATGCGTGGCGGCAGGCGGCTGCCAACGACACGGCTGGCGCAAGCGCGCTCGGTCCGCGAGGCAAGGGCCTCTTCGGCAGGCTCTTGAGCAGTCTCCGCAGCACCCCGTTGCCGCGGCTCGAGGCCCCGGCCATCGCCATCGCGAGTGGCAAGGGTGGCACCGGCAAGTCGTTTGTCGCCACCAGCCTCGCCGTCCTCCTGCACCAGCACGGGCTCTCGACCACGCTCGTCGACTGTGACTTCGGCCTCGCCTGCGACCACCTGCTCATGGGCGTGAAGCCCAATGCCACCATGCAGCAGTTGCTCCAGGGCCGCGCGCCCCTCAGCGAGGTACGCGTCGCCACCTCGTGCGGGCCGCACCTCGTGCCCGGTGCTTCCGGCGTGCGCAAGATGGCGGCCCTCACCGACCGCGAGTTGCTCGCGCTCGGCCGCGAACTGAGTGCCGTCGCCAACCTCGACGACGCAGTCATCCTCGACCTCGGTGCGGGCATCGCGCCCCAGACGGTCCTCACCATGCTGGCGGCGGACCACATCGTGCTCGTCACCCAGCCCGAGATCGCCGCGCTCGTCGATGCCTATGCAGTCGTCAAGTGCATCAGCCAGATGCAGCCCACGGTGCGCTTCCTCGTGGTCGTCAACCGCGTCACCGTGAAGGGCCGCGGCGAGCAGGCCTTCCAAAAGCTCACCGAGGTGGCGAAGCAGCATGCGGGCGTCGAACTCGTCTACCTTGGCGAGATCGCCGACGACCCGCGCGTCGGCCAGCACCGCCTCGGCCAACTGCCGCTCGTCGCCATCGACCCGGGCTGCGCCGTCGTCGACTCGCTGCGTGCAGTGATGATGCGCTTGCAGGAGGTCGCGGGTCCGCTGAAGAAGCGCGAGGTCACCTTCGAGCAGTCGATCGAGTCCCGCTTCAAGGAACGCCGCCTGTTCCTCTGAGGGAATGGCGCGGCTGCGGAGCGCGCGGGGACGGAGGCTGGAAGAGAGGCCGGGGAACGGGAGCGGTGGTTGAGGCGGATGGGGCGAGCGGCCGGGGAACGGGAGCGGTAGTTGAGGCGGATGGCGCGGTGGGTGAGGAGCGGGAGCGGAGGGAGAAACTGTGAAGGGGGAGAGGGCGCGCGGACGCGGCGCGGGCGATGGGGAGGTGGCGGCGTGGTGGTGGAGCGCGCGCGGGGACGGAGGCTGGAAGAGAGGCCGGGGAACGGGAACGGTGGTTGAGGCGGATGGGGCGAGCGGCCGGGGAGCGGCGTGGCGGTCCCCCTGCTTTGGCGGTGGCCGCGCTTGTGGCCCTGTCCTTTCCCCTGCCCGTCAGACGACCTTGGGCCGTTCGTGGACGCTCAGCAGGCCGTGGCGCTTCCAGCCCGCGCGCAGCAGCCAGGTGGACGGGTCGGCGGTGGGGCGGGCGTAGCGGTCGAGGTTGCGCACCGTGACGGACTCGACGAACCCGT
>JBEGVB010000179.1:0-10522 GCA_041178545.1 Planctomycetota bacterium | reverse complement strand
AGCTCGCGCTAGCCCTTGGCGAGTGCGCGCTCGGCGTCGTCGAGCGACAGGCCGAAGTCCTGCGCCACGCGCAAGCCACTCATCACGCCGTCCTCGTGGAACCCGTAGCGGGTCCATGCGCCCGCGTAGTGCGTGCGGTTCACGCCGCTCACCTCGTGGAGGCGCGCCTGCGCGGCCACGCCCTCGCGCGAGTAGATCGGGTGGTGCCAGGTGATGCGGCGCAGCACCTTGGCGGGGTCGACGGCATCGGACTGGTTGAGGGTGACGTTGTAGGTCACGGGGCCATCGATGCCCTGCAGCAGGTTCATGCAGTAGGTCACTGCCACGCGCGAGCGCGCCTGCTGCGGGATGCGGTAGTTCCACGCGGCCCACGCGCGGCGGCGGTCGGGCAGCAACCGGGTGTCCGTGTGCAGCACGGCCTCGTTCTCCTGGTACGGGATCGCACCCAGCACGGCGCGCTCCGCAGCGGTCGGGTCCGCCAGCATGCGCAGGCTCGTGTCGCTGTGGGTTGCGAGCACCACGGCATCGAAGCGCTCGGTGCGGCCGTCGCCGGTGGTGAGCGTCACGCCCGCAGCATCGCGCTGCACCGAGCGGACCGGCGTCGCGGTGCGCACGCGCGACCCGAGCAGCGCGGCGAACTTCTGCACGTAGCTGCGGGACCCGCCCTCCACCACGTACCACTGGGGACGGTCCGTCACCTGCAGCATGCCGTGGTTGGAGAAGAACTGGACGAAGAAGCGCGCCGGCATCGCCAGCACGGCCTCGGGCTCCGACGACCAGATGGCGGCACCCATGGGCACCAGGTAGTGCTCGACGAAGCGCCTGCCGAGGCGGTGCTCGCGCGCGAACTCGCCGATCGTCGGGTCGCCACTCCCCTGCAGTGCGAGATGCGCCCGGTCGTGGAAGCGGACGATGTCGCGCAGCATGCCCCAGAACCCGGGCGACAGCAGGTTGCTGCGCTGCGCGAAGATCTGGCCGAGGTTGCCGCCGTTGTACTCCAGCCGCGTGCGCTCGCAGTGCATGCTGAAGCTCATCGTCGTGGGCTTCGACCCCACGCCCAACAGCCTCAGGATGCGGCGGAAGTTCGGGTAGGTGAGGTCGTTGAAGACGATGAAGCCGGTGTCGATCGCACGCGTGAGGTTGCCCTCGGGCACGTCCACCGTGAAGGTGTGACCGCCCAGCCGCGGCTCGGCCTCGAACACCGTCACGTCATGCCGCAGGCCGAGCAGCCACGCAGCCGTGAGGCCCGAGATGCCGCCACCGACGACGGCAATGCGCTGACGCGCGGCGGCAGTGGACGGGGAGGCGGGGTCGGGACTCACGAACGGTTGGAGGCAGTGCCTTGCGCGCGTTCGGGGATGGGATTCATCCGGCCCACCATGCCCAGCCACGACATGGCCTTGAGGGCATAGAAACTCATGTCGATCTCCCACCAGCGGAAGCCCTGCCGCACGCTGCCGGGGGCGTAGTGGTGGTTGTTGTGCCAGCCCTCGCCAAAGGTGATCAGGGCGATGAACAGCGAGTTGCGGCTGTCGTCCTTGGTCTGGAAGCGGCGGCGACCCATGCGGTGCGCGAGGCTGTTGACCGTGGCGGTGGCGTGGAACAGCAGCGTGGTGCTGATGCAGAAGCCCCACACGACCAACTGGAAGCCGCTGGTCCCAAGCGAGGGTGCCGTCACCGCCAACAGTTCGCCGAGGCCGTACAGGCTGAGCAGCAGCAGCAGCGGGACGACCGCGTCATAACGGTCGAGCCAGCGGAGCTCGGGGTACTGCACCAAGTCGGGGATCTGCGCGGTGTCCGTGGGGAAGTGCTTCCGCGTCGCGAACCACAGCATGTGGGCGTACAGGAAGCTGTTGCAGACCGGCGAGTGGGCGTCCTCGTCCGTGTCCGAGTGCCGGTGGTGCTTGCGGTGGTGCGCGGCCCACCAGAGCGGGCCACGTTGTGCCGAGGCATTGCCCAGCAGTGCGCCCGCGAACATGACCCAGCGGGGCGCGTGGTAGCTGCGGTGCGAGAACAGCCGGTGGTAGAAGGCCGTGATCGCGAACATCCGGAGTGCGTAGAGCACGACGCAGAGCCCGACCGCGAACCAGCTGGTGCCGGTCCAGATCACCCCGAGGCACCCGAGGTGCATCAGGAAGAACGGGGTGAGGCGCGCCCACTCGATGCGATCCGGGTCGCCGGCGCGGGCCAGGACGGCCATCCGCCGGTCGTTGTCGAAGAACTTGAGAACCGGCTCGAACCACCCGGCGGAGCTGACCTGAGACATGTGGCGAGCATCATGGCACCTCCGGTGCCGATCACGGCACGGGATGTTGGCGAAAACCGACATCTCTGGCGCACGCCGATGCGAAGATGCGACGCCCTCCAGACCCCGCCCCATCCCGCTTGGACCCGGCCACTGCTGCACCTGAAGCCTCCACCCTCGTGCTCGCGAGCTGGGGCGTTTGTGCGCTGGTCATGGCAGCCCTCTGGGCGCGCCAGCTCCGCACCCAGAACGCCACCTCGGTGGATGCCGCCTGGTCGGCACTCATCGGTGTCTGCGGCACCGGCATGGCCCTGCTGGCCGGGGGGAGCGACGTCCAGCGCTGGGTCGCAGCGGCGGTGGCCCTGGGCTGGAGCACGCGCCTCACCCACCACCTGCTGCGCGACCGGGTCTTCGGCCACGCGGAGGAGGACGGCCGCTACCGCGCCATGCGCGAGCACTGGGGCGCCGGTGCCGGCCTGCAGTTCGCCTGGTTCTACCAAGCCCAGGCCATTGCAGCGCTGGCCTTCTCGCTGCCGTTCCTGCTGGCGGCCACCAACCCGGCCGGGAACCTTGCACCGGTCCAGTGGGCCGGCATCGGCCTCTCGTTGCTCGCGGTCCTCGGTGAAGGCCTGGCCGACCGTCAGCTGGCGGCCCACCGTGCCGACCCCACCAAGCGCGGGCTCGCGTGCCGCACGGGACTGTGGCGCTACAGCCGCCACCCCAACTACTTCTGCGAGTGGCTCGTCTGGTGCGGGATCGCGATGCTCTGCTGGCCCGCTCCCCACGGGGCATGGGGCCTGCTGGCCCCAGCCGTCATGTTCGTGCTCGTGCGGTTCGTGACCGGCGTGCCCTATGCAGAGCTGCGCTCGCTCAAGAGCCGCGGCGACGACTTCCGCCGCTACATGGGCGAGACCAACACCTTCGTGCCCTGGTTCCCCCGCGCCCCGCGGGACGGTGTCCGATGAGCCTTGTCGACCGCCTCGTCGCGAAGGGCATGCTGCCCGACGCCCTCGTCCGCCTGGGCATCCGCCGCCTGCTGCGGCAACGACTTGCCCAGCAACACGTGCACGACCCGGTCCGGGTCCAGCAGGACCTGATGAGCTGGATCGCGGAGTGCCGACGCGGCCCGATCGCCGTCGACACCAAGGCCGCCAACGAGCAGCACTACGAGGTGCCCGCTGCGTTCTACGGCCACGTGCTGGGCAGGTACCGCAAGTACAGCAGCGGCTTGTGGCCAGCCCAGGGCGGCGACCTGGACTCCACCGAGGCTGCCATGCTCGACCTGACCTGCAAGCGCGGGCAGCTCGAGGACGGGATGCGCGTGCTCGACATGGGCTGCGGCTGGGGCTCGCTCACCCTGTGGATCGCCGAGCGCTACCCGCGCTGCCAGGTGCTCGGCATGAGCAACTCGCACAGCCAGCGCGAGCACATCCTCGCCACGGCCAAGGCACGCGGGCTCGGCAACGTCGAGATCCTGACCGGCGACATCAACGTGCTGGACACGGACCGCAGGTTCGACCGCGCGTTCTCGGTCGAGATGATGGAGCACACGCGCAACTGGGACCTGCTGCTCGCCAAGGTCGCGCGCTGGCTGGATCCCCAGGCGCGGTTCTTCATCCACATCTTCACCCACCGCTGCGCGGGCTACCCGTTTGCCGACCAGGACAGCACCGACTGGATGGCTCGCCACTTCTTCACCGGCGGCCAGATGCCCGCCGACAGCCAGCTGCTGTACTTCCAGGACCACTTCCGGGTGACCGACCACTGGCGCGTCAACGGCACCCACTACTCCCGCACCTCCGAGGAGTGGCTGCGCAACTTCGACGCCAACCGCCCCGCAGTGGACGAGATCTTCCGCGCCACCTACGGACCACGCGCACGCGAGTTCGCCAACATGTGGCGCGTGTTCTTCATGGCGTGCGCCGAGCTGTGGGGCTTCGACGCGGGCCGAGAGTGGTTCGTGTCCCACTACCTGCTCCAGCGCCGCTGACGGCGACAGCAGGCGACTCGGCCTGCCTCAGGACCTGGTTGGCGCGCGGCGTGCGTTGAGCAGGCGCTGGCCGGCAGCCACTGCACTCACCGCGTCCGCTGCCGAGGCATCGGCACCGATGCACGTGTGCAGGTCGGGAACCACCCGGAACGGCTCGCCGCCCACGAGCACCGGCGGGCAACGGGTGCCGAGGATCGCCCTCAGTTGCGCGATCGTGCGTGCAGCGGCGCCCACGTGGATTGCCATGGTGGCGGAGAGCGCCACCAGGTCGAACGAGCGGTCCGCGAGCGTCCACTCCAGGTCCTCGGCGGGCATGTTGGCCCCGAGGTTCATCACGTTCCAGCCGGCAAGGGCAAAGCGGTCGCCCACCATGCGGATGCCGAACTCGTGCAGGTTGCCGCCCACGGAGAGCGCGAGCAGCCGCGGTGCTTCCTTGGGCGCTGGTGGCGTCGCCTGCGAGAGCATGTAGAGGGCGCGACTCATCACCACCGAGCCGTAGTGCTCGTCGGCGATCGGGATCTCGCCCATCACCCACATGCGGCCGATCTCCGCCTGGGTGCGCGTGAGCACGTGGTCGTGCAGGTCGGCCACCGGGGTGCCGCGTGCGATCTCCTTGAGCAGGAGGTCCAGCGCGTCGTCGCCGCGACCCTCCAGCACCGCCAGCAGGAACCGGCGTGCGTGGTCCAGCATCGGCCCGCCAGCCGCCAGGTGGCTGGGAAGCTCGGCAGGCGCCGTCTCCAGCTCGGCCAAGGCCATGGCCAGGTGCCTCGACACGACCGCACGGCAGGGCTCGGGGAGTTCCTCGGCCAGCACGCGTGCCGTGGTGCGCAGGCTCGCAGGCAGGTAGTCCGCGTGCACCTGGCGGTGCGCGAAGGCCACCTTGTACCAGCGGACGCTGTGGGCCAGCAGCGCCGGCCGGTCGACGGCAACCGACTCCGCGAGGGTCAGGATCCGGACCTCGGTGTCGGCAATGGGGTTGGCAAAGCTCGCCGGCAGCTGTCGCGCAAGCGCATCCGGCGCCTCGCGCTGCATCCGCTCCACGACCAGCCGCGCGTAGGCGCGGGCGGAGTTGCGCAGCAGGTCGGCTGCAAGCAGGGGGCTGGCGGTCATCGGCACGATTGTGCGTTTCGGCTGACGCCGTGGGAAGGATGCACACGGGCCACCGCCGCAGGCCGACAAGGCTGTTGCATCTGCCGGGGGGCAAGACGCGAACTCCGGCCGTCACGGCAAGGAGAGGCCCGTTTGGCCGCTCCTGCCTTGGCAACGCACGCAACGCCCCCCGCAGGACCAAACCATGAAGCATTCCGTTCTCGCCAGCATCGTTCTCGCCACCGCACTCGTGGCCCAGGACCAGAAGAACCTCGTGACCGTCGCCGTCGAGGCCGGCCAGTTCCAGACGCTCGTGGCCGCCGTGAAGGCAGCCGGTCTGGTCGAGACCCTGAGCGGCAAGGGTCCGTTCACCGTCTTCGCCCCCACCGACGAGGCCTTTGCCAAGCTCGGCAAGGACGCGATTGCCGACCTGCTCAAGCCCGAGAACAAGGACAAGCTCACCTCGATCCTGACCTACCACGTGGTGGCAGGCGAGTACCGGGCCGCCAAGGTCGTTGCCGCCAAGTCCCTGACCACCGTCCAGGGTTCGGACGTCACCGTGACGACCGGCAAGGACGTGATGGTCGGCACCGCCAAGGTCCTCAAGACCGACATCGTCGCCAGCAACGGCATCATCCACGTCATCGACTCGGTGATCCTGCCCCCGGCCGCCAGCACCGCCGAGGCGAGCATGAAGGGCAAGACGACCCTGCCCAACCTCGTGGAAGTCGCCGCGAAGGCCGGCAGCTTCAACACCCTCCTCAAGGCCGCCGCAGCAGCAGGCCTCGCGGACACGCTGGCCAACGGCGGTCCCTTCACGATCTTCGCCCCCAACGACGAGGCCTTCGCCAAGCTCGGCAAGGACACGATCGCGGACCTGCTCAAGCCCGAGAACAAGGACAAGCTCGCCTCCATCCTCAAGTACCACGTCGTCAGTGGCGCGGTGGTGTCCAAGGACGCCGTCAAGCTGAGCTCCGCCAAGACCCTGCTGGGCAAGGAACTCACGCTCAAGGTCGTCGACGGCAAGCTCACCGTGGACGGCGCCCAGGTGCTGGCCGCAGACGTCTCCGGCTCGAACGGCGTCATCCACGTCGTCGACACCGTCCTGCTCCCCAAGCAGTGACCCGGTCTCGTGGCGGCCACCCAGTCCTTGTGCCGTGCTGCAACTTCGCCTGTAATGCGGTCCCACGACCGCATGTCACAGACCCTGCTCGAGCAAGTTGCGGCCGGCGCGCCAGGAGCCATCGAAGAGTTCCTGAAGCGCCACTCCGGCACCGTCTGGGGACTTGCGCGTCGATTCTGCCGCAACGCAGACGACGCTGAGGACGCCGCCCAGGAGATCTTCCTGGAGATCTGGAAGAGCGCGGAACGCTACGACCCGACGATGGGCTCGGAACTCACGTTCCTGATGACGATCGCCCGCAGGCGACTCATCGACCGCGCGCGCAGGCTCGGACGCAGGCCACCGCACGACCTGGTGGAGGATGCAGGCATCCTCGCCGACGACCCGCAACCGGACACCGTCGAACGCGATGACGAGGTGCGACGCGCCCGCGAGGCGCTCGCCCAACTGCGCCCCGAACAGCAGGAGGTGCTCAACCTCGCGCTGGGCCACGGGCGCACCCACCAGGAGATCGCAGCCGCCATCGGGATCCCGCTCGGAACCGTGAAGAGCCATGCGCGCCGGGGCCTCATCCGCTTGCGAGAGATGCTGGGCGTGCCGAGCCCGGAGGAGCCGCAGTCGTGAACGAACCGGCTCTCGACCCGACGCTGGAGCACCTCGCAGACCAGTTGCTCGCCGAGATCGAAGGCGTTGCACCGGTGCGCAAGGACGACCCGGAACTGCGCAGCCTGCGAGCAGCCGCAGACCTCGCGACCGCGGCCCTCGTGGCCGTGGCACCGCCGCGCGCGCTGCTCACAAGGCTGCGGAGTGACGCGTTGCGCCACCTCGCCGAGGCCCCGCGTCCCGTGGCACCCGCGCGTGCGACGGCACCGACCCCGGAAGTGCGCAACCGCTGGCTCGCGCCTTTCCTGCTGGGGGCCGCGGCGGCAGCTGCCGCCGTGCTGCTGCTGGGCCCGTCGCCGTCCACGGCACCCGAGGCCGCAACGCCACAAGCCGCCTACGGGGCGCTCGCCGCGGACCCACTGTGCAACCTCAAGCTCGCGTTCCAGCCCGGACCGAGCCCCATGGGTGCCCAGCTCGCAGGCGACGTGGTGTGGAGCGACGCGCGCCAGCAGGGCTACCTGCGCTTCCGCGGCCTGCCGCAGCTCGACCCCGCGACCCAGCAGTTCCAGCTCTGGATCTTCGACCGCGACCGCTCTGCCGAGCAGCCCGTCGACGGTGGCCTCTTCGATGCTGCTGCGGGCGAGGTCCTCGTCCCCATCGACGCAAAGCTGCCGGTGCACCACGCGCACGCCTTCGCCCTCACCGTCGAGCCGCGCGGCGGCGTCGTGGTGAGCCGCCGCGAACACCTCGTCGCCATCGCCGGTTTGTGAGCGAGCCCGCGCGGACTCCGGTCCCGCGCCACCTTCCGCCGATGTGCGCTTGATCCCGGTGCGCGGACTCCGTAACGTCCTCGCGCTCGATTCCGATCGACCCGGTGGGCAGGTAGCTCAGCTGGTAGAGCACAGCACTGAAAATGCTGGGGTCGCCGGTTCAACCCCGGCCCTGCCCACCACATCTTCCTCCGCGCACAGCCTCCTCCCTGGCACCCAGGGAGTGGCACGGCTGGCCGGGGCCCGGCGGCTGCGCCCTCAGTCGGTCATGGCTGACGGGATGGAACGCTTCCAATTGCCTCTTGCCGAGCACCAAGGAGGCCGCCAACACAAGCAGCCTTGACTTCCGGGGGGAAGCGAAGAACGATGCAGTCTGAAGGAGTCCTGGCGAGGAGCCAGTCTCACACCAGTTTTCCCGGGAAAGGAGACCCATGACCTGCCTGACCAGTTCTTCCCCACGCGTGGGGATTGCGACCCTGATGGTCGCCGTTTCTCTCATCAGCACCAGTTGCGGTTCGCTGTACCAGAAGCACGAGGAGTCGATGGTTCGTGCCCAGATCCACGGCAATGAGAATGCGCCGGATTGGGTCAAGGGACAGATTCCCAGCACCGCAACCGACCTCGCCTTCGTGGGGCGTGGCACGGCATTCAACGTGCTGGACGAACGCAAGGCGTTCGACGAAGCCTTCATGCACGCACGGGAGCAACTCGCCCAGTACGTGGGCACCCGGGTGACTTCGGAGGCCTGCGACAAGGACTGGGCCAAGGGTGCCCGATTCCTCCCGCTGCACGAGGCCGGCCCCGGCCCGGGCGAGCACGTCGACCAGTCGCTCAACTCCCGCGCCCACCAGCTTGCGGATGCGGTCGTCGGCGAGCTCCTCCCCGTCAACCAGTACTGGGAGCAGTGGGACGTCCAGGAACAACCCTCGCGCCACTTCAGTGGCTTCTGGTTCGAGAACAAGCACGAGTTTGACATGCGTCGCTACAAGTGCTGGGTGTTGACGACCATCCCGCGCCAGCGGGTCGAGAAGTTCGTCGAGGCCACCCTGTCGGTCCTCAAGGAAGAGGCTGAGGCATCCAAGGTTGCTGCCGCCGTGGCTGAGCACCAGGCCAAGGCAGACGCGCTGCACGGCGTCGTGAATGCACAGAACCTCGAGATCCAGCACCTGCGGGAGCGGATCCACTACGGCCGCGCTTTCCGCCTGACCTCCAAGGACAACTGCGAGATCGCCGATCCGTGCGTCACGCTGGACCGCCCCCAGTGGCGCAAGGCATCCCTTGAGGTCGAGGCGAAGGTGAAGCAGGAGTCCAAGCCGGACCTGTGCGACGAGAAGCAGGGAGGGCACTGATCCATGCGTGGACTCCTCCTCCTCCTCTCCCTACTCGCAGGAACGATCTTGCCTTCCTGCGCGTGCAACACGCCGAGCATCTACTGCCCGGACCCTGAGCCGTCCTGCAACTTGCGGGAGCGCACGTATGCAGCGGTGGATGCGCTGCTGCGCCAGCACGATTGCGAGGCCGACCTCGGTCGCATGCTGGTGTCCACGCTCGTGAACATCAACGACTTCAATGAGACGTCGATGTTCGGCCGCCAGCTCGCGGAGTACATGTCCACCAGGCTCACCCAGCGTGACAAGGACGTGATCCTCGCGACCATCCGCCAGGACCACCTCTTGATCCGCGAGGAGGGCCAGTTCCTCCTCACGCGCGAGGTCCGCAACCTCGTGGCCGACCACAACGCCAAGTCCGTGATCGTGGGCACCTACGGCCTCACCAAGGAGTTCGTCTACGTGACGATCCGCCTGGTCTCCACGGTGGACGACTCGATCCTCTCGGCCGTCGACTTCGCCATCCGCCGCGGCGAGGGCGTGGACGAGATGCTGGCTGCAAGCGCCCGCGACTGGCGCTGACCGATTGCCCCCAACCGCGACCGGTCCCAGACCGGTCGCGGGACCCAAGGCTCTCCGGCAACTTGGTGACAAGGCGCAGAGATGCGTCGGGTTCTTCGCAGAGCACCTGCTCCAACCCATGCAGTTGCATCACGGTTGGCTGAGCGCTGACATCGTGTTGCGCCGTGGACCCGGGTGTGGCCCCAAAGATCAGAAGTTGCCGATGCGCCAGCGCAGGCCGTTGCTGGCCAGACGGCTGCCGGCATTGGCTGCTGGCGCAAACGCCCACGCCTGCAGGTAGACCGGGATGTTGATGATGCCGACCTGGTTGGGGATCGGCAGGCTGTAGACCGACACCCCTGGGGTGGACGCAGTCATGGAGAGCGTCAGGAACTCACCCGACTGCAGCAGGTCGCAGCCCGGCATGCCGTAGCCCGCCAGCGAGAGCGGCAGCGGCAGTCCATTGCTGGACTGGTCGCTCCAGCCCACGGCCATGAAGGCGAAGGCGGAGGGCGCGTTCTGCAGCACGGCTTGCGCGGTGGTGCCGATCACCGGGCGCGCCGTGACGGGAGAGTCGAGGGCGAGCGGCGGGGTCCCGCAGCCCGTGCCATAGGGAGTGGCTTCGGCGAGGAAACGGCTGTCGTACTCCCACGTGTCGCCGAGATTGTTGCTTGAAACCCCGCCGAACAGCATGGTGCGCTGGCGCTGGCTGTCGTAGGCCATGCTGTGGAAGTGGCGAGCAGACGGCACCACTGCGGTTGGGCGCTGCATCCAGGTGAGCCCGTCCCACTCCCACGTGTCCTGGAAGTAACC
>JBEGVB010000178.1:0-34977 GCA_041178545.1 Planctomycetota bacterium | reverse complement strand
ATCGTCTTCTTCTCGGTCTGCTGCGCCGCCTCGTGCTGCGCGAGGGCCGGGAGGGCGGGGACCAGGATGGCGGTGAGCGAACAGCCGACGACGTGCGCGCGCATCCGCGCATGCTAGCCCGGGGCGCGTGCGAGGGTCCACGGTGGGGGCTCGCGGACCCGCGCTGCGCCGTGCGCTCCTGCGCCTCACGGATTTCGCAGCTGCATGCATCGCGCCTCGCGCCGCCACCCAGCTTGCTCCTCGTGCCGGCCTGGCGACGCTCGCACATGCGCCGAGCCCGATGGCGTGATGGTCGTCGTCGGATGCCCGCCCATGGTCCAAGTCCAGGCGTGTCAGCATGCCTGCCGGGGCCACGGATCGACTGCCGACGAACGCCGGATCCAGGGCTTGCTGCGAGGCGTTCCGCGGGGCCGTTCTCGCGCACGAAGTCGTCTTCTGGCGTGAGGATCGCTTGCGAGGCCGTGGCGCGCCCGCGGTCAGTTCGCGATCGCTGCTTCCGCGGCCGCTCGGTCCGCATGGGTCGGGATGAACCGCGGGAAGCCACTCGCCTCGAACACTTCCGCGACCATTTGCTGCAGCCCGCAGACGAGGAAGCGGATCCCGTCAGCTCTCGCGGCACGCGCCCCGACCAGGAAACTCCGCATGCCGGTGCTGGACACGTACGTGAGGCCGGTGCAGTCGACGATCAGGGCGCGGCCATTGGCCTCGCCCACGGCGGCATCCAGCGCCCGCAGGAATGCGTTGGATGTGGTGAAGTCGATCCGTCCCGTCACCGACATCACCAGCATCCTGTCGGTACTCTCGGTGCTCACCTGCATGGTCGAGGCAACTCCTGCTTGCCAGGCACCCACGTTCAGGGATGGATTGGCCGCCTGAGCACGGTAGGCAGTGGGCCTGGACTTTCCAGCCGCCGCTGACCCGGCATCGCGCCTCGAGGATGGCGGTGCTACGTTGCACGTCCGAACTCCTGAGCAGCGAGACGCAAACCGGAGGATGTCCATGGCCCACCAGATTTCCGACTTCGAGCAAGAGGTCGTTGCCGCGTCCCGAACCGTGCCCGTCCTCGTGGACTTCTGGGCGGAGTGGTGTGCTCCGTGCCAACCCCTGATGCGGGTGCTGGAGGACCTGGAGGATGCGGGAGGAGGCAGCTTCAAGCTTGCCAAGCTGGACGTGGAGGCGAACCGCGAACTCGCGAGCCGGCTCGGGGTGACAAGTCTCCCTGCCATAACGCTTTACCGGGCTGGAGAGGCAGTCGACCGCATGGTGGGAACCCTCTCGAAGTCGCAGATCCGTGCCCTCCTCACGCGGCACATCCCCGGTTGGGACGCAGGCAAACCCTAGCCCGCAGCAGCGAGGGAGGGCAGGTCAGGAGAGATTGTGGGGCAGGGGGAGAGGTTGCTTGGTAGGATGTTTTGCAGCGGCGGGCTCGCGTGAGCTCCCTTTCCTTCCCTTCCGACAAGAGAGAATCTCATGATCAACAAGGACCTGGAGAACCAGTTCGACATCGCGATCCTGGACACGGCCGCAGGCGCCCTCGCCGTTGGCGTCCACTGCGGCGACGACGAGGAGTAACCAGCAAGAGGCCGTTGGCGCGGCACACGCCTGCGCCGGCTTGACCCAAGGCGACAGCCCAGTGGCTTGAGTCGAGAAGACCGTGAGTCCTCGATTCGTGCCGGGGGTTGTCGCCCAAGTTCCCGAGGACCCGGTCCTCATCGGGACGAAGACTGTCGCGCCTGCCCGCTTCGTCTCCCGGTCCCAAGCCCTTGGCACCTCCTGCCCGGCTCCGCGCGGCACGGACCGACAACCTGCACAAGCGACGCCCGATGTGATCCGCCGCGGCCGCACGATCGAGGAGACGCTTCGCCTCGCGCTCGAGGTCTCTGACCGCTGTGGCATCGCAGGAGTCTCGGACCTGACCGCACTCGACGACCTGGGGGTCGCGGTGTTTGCGTGTTTGCGTCCGAACTCCAGGTCGGATGCGCTCACCTTCGGCAAGGGTCGCAGTGCCGTCGAGGCCGAGGTCGGTGCGCGGATGGAGGCGCTGGAGTTCCATTGCGCGGAGCCCGGACACAGCAGCGCTTCCGAGACCTTCTTCGTCGGTCAACGAGAGTTCGCGGAACGCGCACAGGCGAACGTGGAGGACTTCATCCCGCTCGCGGGTGCCAGCCACTCGACGGGCGAGGATGTTGCCGTCGTGCACGCCAAGAACGTCGAAACCGAGCAGGACACGCTCGTGCCGGCGGAACTCGTCTTCCGTCCGGCGCCAGGGTCCGTGCAGAGGCGCTTCGGCACTTCCACGAACGGCCTGGCATCGGGGAACAGCCTCGAGGAGGCCTCCGCATGCTCGCTCCTCGAGTTGATCGAGAGGGACATCTGGTCGCTGGAGTTGGCGCGACAAGGGTCGCGATGGGTGGATCCGGACACCTTGCCGACGGCCTCGCTGGACATCCGTGAGCGCATCCTCCAGCGCGGTCTCCGTCTCAGCGTGCGTGCGGTCACCAACGACTACGGATTGCCGTTCTTCGCCTGTTTCCTCCACGACCCCGGGCAACTCGTTCCCGCAGCGTTCCATGGTGGTTGGGGCTGTTCGTTCGATCCGGAACAAGCCCTGATGCAGGCGCTCAACGAAGTGGTGCAGGGACGAATCGGGATGCTCCACGGTGGCAGGAGGCCGAGGCTGCAGGGGGCAAGCGGCGAGGACCTGCAGGCGGCCCTTCGCGAGCAGGTTCGCAGGGTGGACGATCCGGGTTCGCCCGTTGCATTCCCGGAGGTGCGCGGTGTGCCACTCGCGGCCTGCGAACGACCGCTCGAGAAGCTCCTGTCCGTCCTGCGGCGGTGCTGTGATGGGCCGGTCCACCGGGTTGCCCTGACCGACGAGGGAGAGCCGCTCCAGGTCGTCCGGCTCGTGGTGCCGGGTCTGGAGCACTACCGGGTCGGGCGTCCGAGGATCGGTCGTCGCCTGGAGCGTGCCCTGCGCGAAGCGGCATCGGAGCGGAGGATTCGATGAACCATGGAGCCAACACCGGCGGGATGGACCCGGACCACGCGCAGGTGCAGGAGCGCACCCTCCGGGTCCGGGTCCGGGGGGTGGTGCAGGGGGTTGGGTTGCGGCCGCTGGTCTGGCGCATCGCCACGGAAGAAGGGCTCAAGGGATACGTGACGAACGACGGGTCCGGGGTCCTCATCCTCGCATCCGGACCGTCCTCCGCCTTGGGGAGGATGTTGGATCGCATCGGGAGCGAGGCTCCTGCCCTCGCACGGATCGAGGCGGTCGAAACCGAGGAAGTGGTCGCGACCACCCGCTTCGAGGGCTTCTCGATCCGAGCCAGCGAGGCCGGGGAGAACCGCACCCGGGTGACTTCCGATGCCTCCATCTGCGAGGAGTGTCTGGCGGAGATCCGCGACCCGACGCAGCGCCGCTACCGCTATCCGTTCGCCAACTGCACGCAGTGCGGCCCGAGGTTCTCCATCGTCACCGAGGTGCCGTATGACCGCGCCCGCACGACCATGGCTGCATTCCCGATGTGCAAGGCATGCCGTGCTGAGTACGAGAACCCAGCAGACCGTCGCTTCCACGCGCAACCGATCGCCTGCGCGGACTGCGGGCCGCGCGTC
Source organism: Planctomycetota bacterium (assembly GCA_041178545.1). GTDB lineage: Bacteria > Planctomycetota > UBA1135 > UBA1135 > UBA2386 > JBEATZ01. The sequence continues at coordinate 31,362 of JBEGVB010000178.1, read as the reverse complement.
TGGCTCGAGTACCCCGAGGGCGCACCGTGCCCCGTCGAGCAACCCGAGAACGCCGACGTGCTCGAGGTGGCTGCAAAGCTCCTGCGATCGGGCTTCATTCTCGCGATCCGCGGGCTGGGTGGATTCCACCTGGCTTGCGATGCCACGAACGCCGAGGCGGTGTCGCGCCTCCGCGCGCGGAAGCGGCGATTCGGGAAACCGTTCGCCCTCATGGCCCGCAGCATCGATGTGATCCGCCGCCACTGCTCGGTTTCCGACCAGGAAGCTGCGTTGTTGGCGAGCGCGCCAACGCCGATCGTCGTCCTCAAGGCCGATGGCCCGGAAGCCCTTCCTGACGCACTCGCGCCCGGCCTCGACAGCCTCGGATTCATGCTGCCGTACACGCCGCTGCATGTCCTGCTGATGGAAGGCATGGACCAACCGCTCGTGATGACCAGCGGCAACCTCTCGAACGAGCCCCAGGTCACGGTCGCAGGCGAGGCGCGACAGCGCTTGGGGGCGATCGCGGATGCGATCCTCATGCACGATCGCGAGATCGCGAACCGGATCGACGATTCCGTTGCACGTGTGGTCGGGGGCGAGCCACGGATGCTGCGCGTCGCCCGGGGCTACGCTCCTGCCGTGTTCCCGCTGCCTCCCGGATTCGGGGGGGCGCCCGACCTGCTGGCCTACGGCGGGGAACTCAAGTCAACCTTCTGCATGTTGAAGGACGGTGCTGCCGTGCTCTCGCAACACCAGGGCGACCTGGAGGATGTCGCGACCTTCGACGACTTCCGGCACAACCTGCGCCTCTACCAGGAGGTGTACGACCACCGGCCGCGACTGCTCGCGGCCGACATGCATCCTGAATACGTCTCTGCAAAGCTCGCACGCGAGGCTTCGGTCGCGATGCGACTCCCGCTCGAGGAGGTCCAGCACCACCATGCCCACGTTGCGAGTTGCATGGCCGAGAACGGCCTGCCGCTGGACACCCCTGCGGTCCTGGGTGTGGCGATCGACGGGCTCGGCTTCGGGTCGGACGGCAGCATCTGGGGCGGTGAGTTCCTCCTCGCGAACTACAGGACCTCGCGCAGGATCGGCAGTTTCGCGCAGGTCCCCATGCTCGGCGGCGTGCAGTCCATCCTGCAGCCGTGGCGGAGCACCTATGCCCATCTCCGCGCCGCCCTCGGATGGTCCAAGGTGGTGGAGAGGTACTCCGAGCTAGAGCTGGTCCGGGCCCTGGGGTCGATGCCGTTGGCCATCCTCGACCAGATGGCCGCACGCGGCGTGAACTCGCCCCTCGCGAGTTCCTGTGGTCGGCTCTTCGATGCGGTCGCAGCCGCAGTCGGCATCTGCCGGGACAAGGTGACCTTCGAGGGCCAGGGCGCGATGGAACTCGAAGCGCGGTCGGAGGCGTGGATCCTCGGCACACGCGATCCCGAGAGCCCCTACCCCTTTGCAGTTTTCGGTCCAACCGAAGCACGGCATGGAGTACTCAACCCGGCGCCGATGTGGGCCGCCCTGTTGGACGACCTCCAGGAGAACCGTCCGATCGGCCAGATCGGCGCGCGATTCCACCTCGGGCTTGCAGCGGGGATCTGCGAGATGGTCCGCCGGGTCCACGAGACCCTCCGCGGAGCCGAGGCGCCCGTTGGGGTGATCTTGACGGGTGGTTGCTTCCAAAATAGGGTACTTTTCGACAGGGTGTCCTCCGGACTGGCGGCCGACGGTTTCCGGGTCTGGAGCCACTCGCGCCTCCCCGCAAATGACGGTGGCCTGTCCCTGGGACAGGCTGCGGTCGCGGCGGCAAGATGGCTGGATGCTGGGCCAGCCTGAATCTCGTGTGAATCGGCCCAGACGGTGGTGCTGCCGTGCAGCGCATGGAGACTCTCAAGAACATGTGCCTCGGCATTCCAGGTCAAGTCATCGAGATCACCGATCCGGCCCGCAACCTCGCCAGCGTTGACGTGGGTGGCGTCCGCAGGGAGGTGAACATGGACTGCGTGGTGGAGGAGTCCCATCCCCTCGAGAAGTGCGTTGGCGACTGGGTGCTCGTCCATGTCGGTTTCGCGATGAGCCGGATCTGCGAGGCCGAGGCCAACTCCACGCTGAAGGTGCTCAAGGAACTGGGCGAGATGCAGGCGGAGTTGGAGGCGATGAAGCAGTCCGGACTCGCAGCGCAGGGATCATGAGCGCTCCCGGTTCAGGGACCGACAACCCCCATCTCCGAAACCTCTACCCCTTCCTGCACGGAAAGCGACAGGACTCGCAGTCGCAGGAGGCGGGTCTCCTGAACTCGGTCCAAGGCAAGATCGCACACCATCAGCAGGTCATCTCGGCCTTCTTCGAGCGCAACGCCGGTGCCGTCATCGACACGGCGAGGGCGATCGCCGCCGTCTATCGCAACAAGGGTCGATTGCTCTGCATGGGGAATGGGGGGTCCAGCTGCGACGCCGGTCACATCGCAGTGGAGTTCCTGCACCCCGTGACTGCCGGTCGTCCGGCCCTGCCTGCAATCGACCTGAGTGCGGATCGCGCGATGCTCACGGCAGTGGGAAACGACGTCGGGTTCGCGAACATCTTCGTGCGGCAGGTCATCGCGCATGGACGCCCTGAGGATGCGTTGGTCGGGATCTCGACCAGCGGCAACTCCGCCAACCTGGTGAAGGCGTTCCTCAAGGCCAAGGAGATGGGCCTCAAGACCATCGGGCTGTGCGGCGTCAGCGGCGGAGAGATGGCGAGGATCGGTCTCGACCACTGCCTCGTGGTGGAGACGGACAGCATCCATCGCATCCAGGAATGTCATCTCGCCATCTACCACGTCCTTTGGGACCTGGTTCATTCCCTCCTCGCCGACGATCGCGGAGACCTTTCCCCTGCAGGCGGCCCGGTTCGCAGTGACTCACCCCAGGATTGACCGATGAAGTACGTTGACGAGTTCCGGGATCCAGAGAAGGCCAGATACCTCCTTCGTGAGATCCGCTCGCTGGTCCAGCGCATCGAACTCACCAAGACTCGGCCACTGTCGATCATGGAGGTTTGCGGCGGACACACCCACGCGATCTTCCGGTATGGCGTCGAGACGATGCTGCCCGAGGAGATCGAGCTCGTGCACGGACCCGGGTGCCCGGTTTGCGTCCTGCCGATGGGCCGCGTCGACGACTGTGTCGCCATCGCGGAGAGCCCTGATGTCATCTTCACGACCTTCGGTGACGCGATGCGCGTGCCCGGGTCGAAGAAGAGCCTCCTGCAGGCGCGGGCGGACGGTTGTGACGTGCGCATGGTGTACTCACCCTTGGACGCACTCCGGCTGGCCAAGGAGAACCCGAACAAGAAGGTGGTCTTCTTCGCGCTGGGATTCGAGACCACGATGCCGAGCACCGCGCTCACGGTGCTGCAGGCCGAGAGGGAGAAGGTCCACAACTTCTTCCTCTTCTGCAATCACATCACCATCATCCCGACCATCAAGGCGATCCTCGACTCGCCGGAACTCAGCCTTGACGGGTTCCTGGGGCCGGGCCACGTGAGCATGGTCATAGGCAGCTCCTCCTATGACTTCATCGCAGACCACTACAAGCGCCCATTGGTCATCGCGGGATTCGAGCCGCTGGATGTCCTGCACGGCATCTGGAGGGTCGTGAAGATGATCTCCGAGGGTCGGGCTGCCATCGAGAACCAGTACAACCGCGTGGTCCCTCCCGGCGGCAACCCGGTGGCGCTCGATGCAATCGGCAGGGTGTTCGAACTGCGCGAGTTCTTCGAGTGGCGTGGCCTCGGCTCCATCGACCACTCCGGGATTCGCATGCGCGAGGCCTACGCCCGCTTCGATGCAGAGAAGAACTTCCTCGTCCCGGCGCTGACCGTCGCCGACCCCAAGTCCTGCCAGTGCGGTGAGGTCCTCAAGGGCGTCATCAAGCCGTGGGACTGCAAGGTGTTCGGTACCCAGTGCACCCCGGAAACCCCGCTGGGCTCGCTGATGGTGTCCTCGGAGGGCGCGTGTGCCGCCTACTACCAGTTCGGTGACATGGACAAGGTTCACGCCTCGAAGGAAGCCCAGTAGCACTTCTCATGAGCAATCCTGGCATGCAAGGGATGGCGAGTTCCCCCGAGAGCAAGTTGAAGGCCACTGCCGTCACCCTTGCGCACGGCGGCGGCGGCAAGGCGATGCACGACCTCATCCAAGAGGTCTTCGTCCGTTCCTTCGAGGGTGCCCGCACTGCGCCCCTGGAGGACCAGGCCAGGTTCGCCCTCGCAGACATGGTGGCACATGGCGACCGGCTGGCGATGACAACCGATTCGTTCGTTGTCAGTCCCCTGAAGTTCCCGGGCGGTGACATCGGCAAGCTGGCGATCTGCGGGACGGTGAACGACCTCGCTGTCGGCGGGGCCAAGCCCCTTTACCTGACCTGTTCCGTCATCATCGAGGAAGGCCTCGACATCAAGCTCCTCCGGGAGATGGTGGACTCCATGGCGCGCACAGCGCTGGAGGCGGGGGTCAAGGTCGTGACCGGTGACACGAAGGTCGTCGAGAGAGGCGCCTGCGACAAGCTCTTCATCAACACCGCAGGGGTGGGGGTGATTCCCGCTGGCCGCGAACTGGGCTCGGATCGGGCGCGCCGCGGCGACGTGATCCTCGTCAACGGCGTGCTGGGCGACCATGGTGCGACCATCCTTGCGGCACGAGGCGACATGAAGATCTCGACCCCGATCGAGAGCGATTGTGCTCCGCTCAACGGGCTCATCGAGCAGTTGCTGACTGCAGTGCCCGAGACGCGGTTCCTGCGCGACGCCACGCGCGGAGGCCTTGCGACGGTGCTGAACGAGATCGCCATCGCCTCCTCGGTTGGCATCGAGATCGAGGAGGACAAGACGCCAATCCGGGGCGAAGTGAGGGGTTTCTGCGAGATCCTCGGACTCGACCCTCTGTACCTCGCCAACGAAGGGACCATGGTTTGCGTCGTTCCGGAGGCTGCGGCCGCTCGTGCGCTCGACTCCATGCGTGCCCATCCCCTCGGCCGGGGCGCGGCGCAGATCGGGCGGGTGACCGACGGGCGGCCTGGCCGTGTCGTCATGCAGACCGTCTTCGGCGGACGGCGGATCGTGGACATGCTCGTCGGTGAACAGTTGCCCAGGATCTGCTGAGCACCCAGTGAGAGGACTCCCACCATGAACGAAGTCGCCAACAAGTCTCCTCGTGCAGCTGAAGCAACCCTCATCCGCATCCGGAGTGGAAACGAGGTGCTGGAGCTCAACTACGACGGCGCCATCTGCCAACACCCGGGCTCGCTTTGGTGGGGAACCGCCGTGGCCTTCCGTGCCATGCAAGCAGCAGGGCTGGCGCTGTCCCGGGAGGAACTCTGGAGCCGCGATTCCATGTGCGTGGTGACCGGTCATCCGGGGCCCGGGGTGAGGGATGCCGTCGACTATGTCGCCAACGTGGTCAGTCGGGGTCGGTACAAGGTCGTGCTCGCCGAGGGCTGCGGCATGCAGTGCAACAGCCAGATGAAGTACGACTGGTGGGTGTCCGACGGCAGCAAGACCGCATTGGTGCAGTTGGTCAAGGGCTTCGTCCCCCTCAGCTTCTACACGCTGTCCGACCGGCTGACTCCCGAGCAGACGACCAAGGAGGACCTGAGGTTGTTCCGCAACTTCAAGGTCAACCTCTCGGCACGGATCTGGAACGCCAGGCTCGAGGACAGCTTCAAGGTGACCATCTTCGATCGGGTGCTGCAGCCCGGTGAACTGCCCCCGGAGATCGACGCGCACTACTTCGACGACGCCTTGCCGGCAGCTGAGTGAAGACTCCACGCGGAGCATCGCCGGCAAGCAGGACTGCGGACGCGATCCTCCTACGCCACCTTCCTGCGCCTCGGGTCCCTGCGTGCCTTGCTGACACTGACGGGGGATGACGCCATGCGGGGGCCGCCGGTTGCGAGGCAGGAATCATCGGAGCGGCTCGGCGGGAGGCAGGGCCCGCAGGATCCCTACCGCTGGCTCGAGGGCGAGACCCCCGAAGTCCGCGCCTGGGTGGATGCGCAGTTGCAGTGGTCGCAGCTGCAGTTGGTGGACCGCCCCGGGCACCGAGTTCTCCTGGAGCAGTTCCAGCGCTTGCTGCGACAACCCCGGAGGGGGATGGTGCAGGAAGCAGGGGGCAGTTTCTTCCACCGGACGCGTGGCGGCGATGCAGAGCACTGGTCGCTCTCGGTCAGCGCCACTCTCGATGGTCCACGGCGGACGATCATCGACGTGGAGCAGTTCTTCGGCGCCGACGCGCCAGCGCTTGCGGATTGTCACCCTTCGCCAGACGGGCGCTTCGTGGCCTTCCGGGTGTCCTTCAAGGGCAGTTCCTTCATGCCCCTCCACGTGGTCGACGTGGCCACCGGGGAGTTGCTCGCAGACCATGTCCCGGCCGACCTGAATCCTGTTGCCCACCAGTGGCACAGCACCAACCTGGTGGCCTGGTCGCGCAGCGGGTCCAGCTTCTTCTACTCGCGGGCGCCAATGGGGAGCTCCGCCGAAGTTGCCAGGTACCGTCAACGGATCTTCCACCATCGGCTCGGACGGAGCGCGAGCGAGGACGACCTCGTGTTCGGCGATGAGCTTGCCGACGGCCAGCTCCCGACTCCCCGTATTGCCCCTGACGGTCGCCACCTGCTCGTCGTCGCGCACGACTTCACCGGCGATCAGTCGGCCTCGGCGGCTTGGATCGGGAGTTGCGAGGTCGGGGGAGCCAGGATGCAGGGCCTCTTCCCATTTCGTCCAGGCACCATCACGGCAGCCCTCACGGATTCCTGGGCCTACTTCAGCACCACCCGCACGGACACGGTTGGAGGCATCTTCCGGCTGCCCCTGTCTGCGGTTCCTGGCGAACCAGAAGTCGTGATGGAGGAGCCACTGGCGCAAGGACGGCTCTGGACGGTTGTCGGCGATTGCGTGGTTGCAGAATCCACCGATCCCGAGGGCGTTGCCGAGCTTCGTGCGACGCGAAGAGGTGGCAAGGAGGTCCGACGCGTCGCGTTGGACGGCAGCCTTCATTGGCTCTCGGCGACTTCGGACGGCAAGTCGGTGCTGGCAGGTGTCTCGGATCCGCAGCACCCTCCCCACGCCGTGAGGATCGACCTGTGGGGCGCGACTGCCGTGGCCGCACCCTCGGGCCGGACGAGGATGGCGCAGCTGGAAGTGAGGCGATTCCGCTTTCCCTCTGCGGACGGGACGCTGGTTCCGATACGCGTGGTCTGCCGGAGCGACTTCGTCCCTCGTGCCAACTCGCCTGCTGTCGTTCGTGGATACGGCGGCTTCGGCAAGTCGATGCGGCCGACCTTCCGGACGGACATCCTGCCCTTCTTGCATCGGGGTGGCGTGTACGCAGAGGCATGTGTGCGGGGCGGTGGTGAACTGGGAGAAGCATGGCACCGGGCCGGCATGCGAGAACGGAAGCAGAACTGCTTCGACGACTTCAACGCGGCTGGAGAATGGCTCGTCGAACAGGGATTCGCAGGGCGGGGCCGGCTCGGCGCCATGGGTTGGAGCAATGGCGGGTTGTTGACCATGGTTGCGGCACTGCAGCGGCCGGCGCTCTGGCGTGCGGTGGTGGCCGGTGCGCCGGTCGCCGACATGGCGCGCTTCCACCTGAGCCACAACGGGCGTCACTGGACCTCCGAGTACGGGTCTCCGGAGCAGCAGGACGAACTGGAGTGGCTGCTGCGCTACAGCCCGTACCACAACATGCCGGAGTCGATCGACGCTCCAGCCATCCTCATCTTCGCCCCCGATGCAGACGATCGGGTTGCCCCGTGGCACGGCCGCAAGATGCTTGCACAGTGGCAGCGTGCCTCGACATCCGGTCGGCCTGTCCTCTTGCGCGCTGGCCGCGACGTGGGCCACGGCGGAGGTTCGTCCGTGTCACGAATGGCCCAGCGCCATGCGGACATCTGGGCCTTCTTCCACTGGCAGCTCGGCCTGGAAGCCGAGGGCGAACAGCAGGCGACTCAAGCCGTCCCTTGATCCAGCGGCGGCTCGATGTAGCCGTACCACGCAGCCCTCGGCGGATCGGTGAACCGGTCCATGCAAGTCCGTACGTAGAGCTGGTTGCCCCAGTCGTGGTGCCAGAAGACAAAGGGATGGTTGTAGATCCCTTCTGCGTGCATGGCCCAGTGCATGAGCCGTCGGTTGATCAGGCGATGGTCGCGCTCGGTGACCGCTCCGGCATCCAACTGTCGCTCGAAGTGGTCGCAGTGACTCGTCTCGGTGATCTCCTCATAGCAGGATCCCATGTCGGCCAGCAGGCCGGTGGCCAAGTGACGAAGCGTGACGTCGATGGCGCCTCCGGTCGTGTGGGAAGGCCATGTTTCGGGGGCGTCCTTGCTGAAGTCAGACGGATCCGCGGCGAACTGCTCTGCGTGTGCCTTGAGGGTGCGGTGATCCTGCGAGCCGGTGACCCGTCGAGCTTGTTCGTAGTAGAAATCCCAAAGGCCGCGCTGACAGGCTATGGGGCGATAGCCGTCCAGGACATGGATCTCGTGTCCATGGGGCCGCAGCCGGCGATTGACATGGGTCAGCTTGATCGCGAGGGTCCGGCGAAGCCACATGGTGGACTGACTCCCCGGCACAGGGCGGTGATAGGGCGGGTTGTCGCCGTCGGTCCTGGCGTGGTAGCTCTGGTTGCTGATCCCGACTGCATCGAGTTGGACGAGCGGATCGGCGGCCCTCGGGTCGCTGGGATCGAAGGGAATGACCCGATACCCACGTGAGTACTCCTCCGGTCCGAGGATGGGAATGCGGTAGTCGGGCGGAAAGGTCATCACTTCCCGTGCGGCAGGGGTGATGCCGCTTTCTGGGCGGCGAGGAGGACCTGGCGAGAGAGCTGCTTCATGGTCGCCTTTGCGACTTCGGGCTGCTCGGCAAGCACCTCGTCGAACGCACGCTTGCTGATGCGCAGCACGACGGCATCCTCGGTTGCCGTCGCCGAAGCCGTGCGAGGCGCAGACTCGATGATCGATGCCAAACCGATACAGGTGAAGGGGCCGAGCACCTCGATCGTCGCGGAGTCGAAGTGGACCCGCACCTGGCCGGTCACCACCACGAAGATGAAGTCCCCCGGGGTGCCCCTGCGCATGAAGGTCTCCCCGGCTGGAACTTCCATCTCCTCGGCGATCTCGGCCACCGAGAGGAGCGCGTAGTCAGGGGTCTCCTTGAAGAGGTCGACTTGGTGCAGGATGTTCAGTTTTTCGAGGGTGATCATCATGGGCAGTTGACCTTCGAGCAGGATGGTTCGCGGTCCCGGTGGGCCCCCAGGGGCACGTACGCAGGCGTCGTGGATGCTCAGGGACCATTCAGCCACTGCCTGGAGGGTGGGATCAGGGTCCTCGAGGCACTTGCGGATCGCAGCTGCTTCCCGACTCCAGTCGTACTGTGCATTGCCGGTCTGGGTGCCAGTTGGAGACCGAGCCGAGGCACTCGTCCAGACCCGCGCCCAGGTGTAGTCCCAGTGGGCCTGGTCGCTTGCGAACAGCTGGCGCGCAAGCGGCCATGCGCGCGAGTGGATCGCCCAGATGCGCGTCCACGTGTGGGTCCACTTTCCGTCGTCGTTCGAGATGATGTCGGCGAGCGTGGCGCCGCGACGGTCACCGGGAGGAGTCGGGAAATGCGACGCGAGCTGGGCGGCCCTCGACTTGGCGGGTTCGGCCACGTTCAGGAACGGCAGGACCCAGGCTCGCAGTTCACCGGGCAGGTGCAGCTCAAGGGTCTCGAGTGCGATTGCACGTTCCGCAGCGACGCCGTGGAGCAATGCATCCGTTGCGCGCAAGATCAAGGAGGGATCCACGAGGAAGGTCAGCAGGAGGGACACTCGTTCACGGCGCAGGAAACCCTCGTGTCCCAGGGCCCGGCGCAGGGGAGCGAACTCGGGTCCTTGTCCCAGGGAGGACTCGGTCTCGAGGAGCCGCAGCCCGATGTGCACTTCGTGGCGGATCGCATCCCGGGTTTCCTCGACCTCCTCGCCTTCCGCAGTGTGGCCGAGCTTCACGATGGTCTTCAGGACTTGCTGGCGTACCTCCTCGACCGGGTGACGGAGGTGCTTCTTGAGGAGCCGGAGGAGCCCATCGTCGCCCTTGACTTGACTCGCCCTGAGCAGCCACAAGACGTTCAGGGCAGGGCTGCGTGGGTCCTCGAGCAAGGCGGCGAGGTGCGGGAGCAGGCAGTCGCCGGCCTCGGACAGTGCCCGGATGGCAAGCGGACGAAGTTCCGGGTCCGACAGGTGTGACTCCAGGACGGGCACGAGTCGTGCATGCCGGACCCGGAAGGCCGCGTGCAGGGCACGTACCTGCACGGCGCGATTCACGTCGCTGAGCAGTGGGCGCAGGTACTCGTACAAACCCGCGTCACCGACCTGCCCCATGACATCTGCAGCAAATGCGCGCATTCCCGGGTCTGCATCGCTGTAGTGCGACGTGAGGCGTCGGCCGACTTCAATGGCGCCCCCGATCCCACAGTGCCTGAGCAGTGCCGTGTAGGCTGACTTCCTCACCTCGACCGAAGGGGAGTCGAGCCATGGGACGACATGTGGGATCGCCTCCGCCTCCAAGAGCGCAGCGTGTGCACCGATGACCACGGCCTTGCGGTTGGGCGGCAGTTCCAGGTGCATCTGTTGCTCGATGAACGCACTGCCCTCGTGGATCCGCTCGCTCTCGATCCGTGCAATCGCCATGGTGGCCAGCGATTCCTCCTCACTCCTCGCACACTCGAGCACTTGCGCGACGTAGGACGGGTGGTGGGAGTCGCGCAGCAAGTCGAGTGCGAACGACCGGTGCTCGGAGTCCGGACCCTTCAGGCAGTCCTGGAGGATCGAGAGTGTCTGCGGGTCCCTGACCTCCACCGTCGCCGTGCGCAGGGAGCGCTTCTTGAGCGACTGGAGCAGCAGGGTCGCATAGCCACGGGAGATGAACCGGCTTGTCAGGACCCATGCCATCGCCACGATCAGGATGAGGATCATGATGGCCAGGTCTGCTGATTCGTGCAGCGCGTCAATCAGCAGGATCAGGCTGCCCGCAAGTGCGTCGGCAACGGCCTTCCCGAGGCCTGATGCGACAGTGTCCGCAGCGGTGCGATGCGAGAGGGGCAGCGCCTGCAGGGAGGCCCGGAGCGCAGTCACGGTCGTGCCCGAGTCCAGCGAGTGGCCCAGGAGGTATGCGCCCACGATGATCCACAGTACGACTTGGTGTTCCTCGCCCTGCACGAGCGTGGCTGCGACCGCACCGAGGATCAGCGGGCCGATGAGGGCGGGCGATGCTGCCAGCGATGCGCCCAGTCCAAGGCGATGCATGATCCGCGTGCTGCCGAACAGCACGAACAGGAACGAGCCGGCCTTGCCCACGGCCATGCAGATCCCAATCAAGTGGGCAAGGTCGTCTGCCGAGGTCGTCAAGCGATGCGCAGACGACATGAACAGGTAGGTGAGCATCCGGAACATCAAGACGTAGAAGACCCCGAAGACGAGGACGAGGACGATGTACCGGTTGTTGAGGGCCTGCCGCAGGGAGAGGGTGGAGGACGTTCCCGCGGAGGAACGCCTCGTCGCAGGCGTCCGCAGGGCCGGGAAGCGCGCAATGGTGGAGTGCTCCAGCGCAAGGTTCAGCGGGATCAGCACACAGCAGAAGAGGAGCAGGTCGGTTGTCGTGCCCAAGTACGCGATCAACGGGCCCACGAGGAGGCCTCCCGCGACCGCGCCCACGATGTTTCCTGTCAGGATGATTGGATTCGCACGCTTGATCTCCCGCACGTCGAACAGGCGCTGTATCTGGTCGCCCTGGAGCAGCATTCCCACCAGCACGTATGCGTTCCATGCCATCAGCAGCACGTAGCCGATCCAGGGTGCATCGTGCTCGTGGTGGTATCCCCACCCTGCGAGGCAGACCGTGAACATGGTCGTGGAGAAGCCGTAAGCAACCGCGACACGCGACAGGCGCGCCCGAGCCGTCGTGTAGATGAGGGAGACGATCGGGACGAACAGGGCCAAGCCGAGGTAGACCATCGGCAGGTGGCCTGGTCCATACGCGGTCAGGAAGAGACTGTTGGCAACGGTGCACAGCACGGTTGCCGTGAGCCCCGTGAGCAATCCTTGCCCGACGAGCGGAAGCTCCCTCGAGTGCAACGTGCTGGACTGGTTGATGGGCATCGATTGCCTGCAGGAGTCGTGATCGGTGGAGCCGGCCTGTTTGCGTGAGGCGAAGGCGTGCGGACTGGCGGTCGGTGCGACCCTGTCGTCAGGCGTGCAGTTGGCGGCGCTGCATCACAACGTCGCATCGTATGCAGGTGGGCTGGCACTCCATGGCCTGAGTCCGACGTTGTATCGCACAGGTGCAGCGGATGCACTGGTCGGTGGCCATGCCGGTCGGCAGCAACCTGATCCGGGGCGCAGGCCGGTGGCGAGTCGGGGGGCAAGATCGGCCGTGCGAAGTTGCCTGCATGCACCCGCAGGTTTGGACCCGAGTTCCGCGCTGCCCCTCTGGGGAACAGCACCCACGCCATCAGCGGGATGGTTGCGAACGCAGGCTTGCTGGGTGGAATCGGTTGCGCAGGAGTCGAGCCGAGAAGAACGCCTGACCCAGCAGGGACATGTTCAATCGGCTGTTCTTGGTCTGGACGACGATGACATGCTTGCCCGCGATGTCGAAGGCGATGCCCCTCTTGAGGCGCCTCCTGGGAGCTCCCAGCACGATGAGCGCGTCCAGCTTCCTTGCCCCATGGTCGCGGCCCTTCGGCACCAGTGGGAACTCCTCGATGAGGGTTCCACCCATCTCGTTCCAGTACCAGAGGGTCATCTCAGTCTCGCACTTGCTCATGCAGGTTGTGTCCTGGGGTAGGTGGGGATGGTTCCTCGAGCAACCTGCTCACAGCCCCTGCACCGACCGCGCCAGTTCCGTCAGTCCTGCGCGCAAGCGCGCGTGGCGGTCGAAGCGGCGCACGAAGTCGGCTTCGCAGCGCCCACCCTTTGCGCGCACGACGGCCACGAGCTGGCGGCGGGCTGCGGTGGGCCAGGACGCCAGGGACGGCACCGCCATGAGCATGGGTGCCCAGCGCAGCCACCAGAGCCGCTCGGCCGCGGGCCAGCGTTTCCAGTCGCGCGCGCCACAGAGGGCGGCGAGTTCGGCAGCGCAGGTGGCCTCGCCGCGTTCGCGGTCGGCGCCGAAGCGCCTCGCGAGCAGGTCGGTGGTGGCCACGCCGATGGCCTCGAGCGGGAAGATGCCGATGACGTCCTCCCGCTGCGCGCCCTTGCTCCAGTAGACGTTGGCGGTGGCGAGCCGCTTGAGCGTCGCGACCGAGCTGCGGTGCTCGCGGTTGCGCGCCATGTGCGCGAGTTCGCGCTCCATGAGTGCCAGCACCTTGGGGTCGCGGGCCCGGAAGCCGAGCTTCTGGTAGAACCACCACGCGCCCGAGGCGAGGCCCTCGTCGTTGCCGTCGCCGCCGAGCTGGTACGGGTAGACGGTGAAGGTGTCGGAGCCGTAGAGCTGGTGGGCCACGGCGACCACGAGGCCGTAGAGGCGCGCGGCCTCGGCGCCGCGCCAGGTGTCGAAGACGTTGTAGGCAATCTCGGTGGAGCCCAGCAGGCCGCTGGTGAGCACGTAGCCGATCGGCACGCCGTTGCGCAGGGTGAGGAACCCGTACACCGACTCCAGCTGCAGGCGGAACTCGGGCTTCATGCCGATGGCGGCAAACGCGATGCCGTCCTCACACTCGAACAGCCGCACGTCGCCGGGGTCGCCGTGGGCAAAGGCATCGAGGTCGCGCTGGCGCGCCACCATGCACTCCCGTGCGAGCTCGACGACGCGCGCGGCCTCGGCACCCATGAGTCGGCGTTCGCGCAAGCGCACCCCGAGCATGGCCGCGAGGTCGGGGCGGTCGTGGCGCAGCGGCACGGTGTGGTGGTGGAGCTTGCGCACCGGCAGCAGCTCGCGGGTCCGCGCGGGCGTGTCTGGTCCCGGTAGCAGGTTGAGTTCCAGCCCCAGCTCCTCGTAGAGCAGGTCGCTCGCGCGCGGGTCGCGGCCCACGCGGGCGCAGCGCTGCAGCAACCATTCGGCATCGGTGAGCGTCGGGCCGGCAAGGCGCTTCAGCCACTTCTGCATCGGCCACGCGACCTCGTCGAGGCCCGGCGTCTCCGACCAGCTCGCGAGCAGCTGCAACCGTTCCTCGAGGACGCCGTCCTCGTCGACGTTGGGCCAGTACACGTGCAGCTTCCCTGGGAAGCGCTGCGCCAGCCAGCGCGCGGTGGGCCCGAAGTAGGGGTACAGCGTCTCGGTGCCTGCAATGCCACTGTCGGCAAGCCCCTTGGCGAAGCGCTTCAGGTCTGCGCGTCGGTCGAAGGTCTCCAGTAGCCGGTGCGCTGCCGCGCGGACGGCCTCGTCGTCCGGGCACGCCCGCAGGAAGCACGCAGCGTCGTGCAGCCTCGACACCAGTGCTGCGGTGGGCAGCTTGGCGGTGGCGAGAGCGTCGAGAAGGGTCGCCTTGCGCGCGGCGCTCCCGTCGCCGTAACGGGTACGGATCGTCTCGAGCTCGGCCAGCAGCTTCCTTGCGTTCACGGGCATGCCTCGATGTCGTGGGACCTGCGAGAGCGTAGGCGGTGCCGTGCGCCGGGCGAAGGAAGAGGATCCCCGTGCGTTCCTTGCGACCCCGGCGAGGGCGGGCTAGAACGGCCAACCCAAACCAACTGCCATGTCGACCCCAACGAACCTCCTCAGCCTGTTCCTCGCGGCAATCGCGCCGGCCCTTGCCGTGGCCCAGGACTCCACCGGCCTCTCCGTGACCCTCAAGGCCGAACGCGGCCTCGTCCCTGCCGGCAAGGACGTGCGCGTCGTGATGATGGTCGAGGCGACCAAGGATGCCGCGGTCCCCGCCATCCTCTTCAACGGCACCCAGCTCGACGTGAAGGTCGATGACAAGGACGGCCAGCCGGTCCGCGAAGCAGGCGCAGTCAATGCTCCTGCCGTCGCCGTGAAGGCCGGGACGCGGATCGAGCGCGTGCTGTCGGTCCCCTCCGCCTCGCTGGTGCCGGCCGGGGCATCGTCCATGGTCAACGTGGCCCTGAGCTGGCCCGGCTTCCCCGGCGCCAACTGCATGGTCAAGGTCGCTCCCGACGTGTCCAAGACCGACATCGAGACGCTCGACCTGGCCCAGACCAAGGTCGTGCTGGTCACCTCGCTGGGTGACATGACGCTCGCCTTCACCCCGGACAAGGCCCCGAACCACGTGAAGAACTTCGTCAAGCTGGCGAAGGAAGGCTTCTACGACGGCACCAAGTTCCACCGCGTGATCAAGAACTTCATGATCCAGGGCGGCGACCCCTTCACGAAGGACGAGTCCAAGGCCGCGATGTGGGGCCAGGGCGACCCCGGCTACAAGATCAACGCCGAGTTCAACGACACCAAGCACCTGCGCGGCGTCCTCTCGATGGCCCGCTCGCAGGACCCCAACAGCGCCGGCAGCCAGTTCTTCATCTGCCACAAGGACGCGCCGCACCTCGACAAGCAGTACACGGCCTTCGGCGCCCTCGAGAAGGGCCTCGACGTGCTCGACGCCATCGGCACCACGGCCGTGGGCGGCCCGCAGGGCAGCACGCCGGTCACGCCGGTCGTGCTCTTCCATGCCATCGTGTTGCCCGTCGCCAAGAAGTGATCCCATGTACGACCTCGAAACGACCGACCTCAACACGCTCGAAGCCGTCCTGCACACCTCCAAGGGCGACCTGGTGGTGACCTTCTTCGCGGACAAGGCCCCGATGCACGCGAAGAACTTCCTCAACCTCGCGCAGAAGGGCTTCTACAACGGCACGGCGTTCCACCGCGTCATCCGCGACTTCATGGTCCAGGGCGGCTGCCCCAACACGCGCGTCGGCGCGACGGGCATGCCCGGGACCGGCGGGCCCGGTACCCGCGTGATGGCCGAGTTCAACGACACGCCGCACAGGCGTGGCGTGCTCTCGATGGCACGCAGCCGCGACCCCAACTCCGCGGGCTCGCAGTTCTTCGTCGTGCACGCCGAGCACGCGCCCCACCTCGACGGCCAGTACACGGCCTTCGGCAAGGTGGAGGAGGGCCTCGACGTCCTCGACCAGATCGCGTCGGTGGAGTGCTCCTTCGGCGCAGGCGGAGAGAAGTCCACGCCGCGCCAGCGCATCGAGCTCACGACCGTGACCGTGCGCGAGCGCCAGCAGCGAGAGCAGTCCGGGGAGTCGTCGTGAGCTTCGCCAACCTGCTCGTGGAGCGCGACGGCCACGTCGCGGTCGTGACCGTCAACCGGCCGACCAAGCTGAATGCACTCGACAATGCCACGTTTGCCGAGCTCATGCAGTGCTTCACCGAGCTGGGCAGCGATGACGCAGTGGGTGCGGTGATCCTCACCGGTGCGGGCGAGAAGGCGTTCATCGCCGGCGCCGACATCGAGATGCTCAGCAAGCAGGGTGTGGTGGACGGCAAGGCCAACGCCCAGGTGGGCCAGCGCTTCACCGAGCTGCTCGAGGCCACGCCCAAGCCCGTCATTGCAGCGGTCAACGGCTTCGCCCTCGGCGGCGGGCTCGAGATGGCGCTCGCGTGCGACGTGCGGCTTGCGTCCAAGACCGCCAAGCTCGGCCTCCCCGAGGTCAGCCTCGGCATCCTCCCGGGCTACGGTGGCACCCAGCGGCTGCCGCGGCTCGTCGGCACGGGCGTCGCCCTGCAGATGATCCTCACGGGTGACATGGTCACGGCCGACGAGGCCCACCGGGTGGGACTCGTCAACTCCGTGCACGAACCCGCCGAGCTGATGCCCGCTGCCAAGGCCATGGCGACCAAGATGGTGAGCCGCGGCCGGCTCGCGCTCGCGCACGCCAAGCAGGCGGTGCGTCGCGGCCTGCAGATGCCGCTTGCCGATGCCTTGGCCCTCGAGGCGGACCTCTTCGGCATCATGAGTTCCACCGAGGAGATGAAGGAGGGCATGGCTGCCTTCCTGCAGAAGCGCAAGCCGTCCTGGCTGCGCCAGTGATCCGCGGCCGCGCGCCATGGGCGATCCGCTCCAGGACCTGCTCGACGCGCCCCGCGGAACTCCGCTCGCGCTGCTGCACTCGTGCGGCGCGGGCCCGAGCTGGCTCTGCACCGACCCGGTCGACGAACTGACCCTGTCCGCGGGCGAGGTGCACGGGGCCTTCGACCGCCTCGATGCCTTCTTGCAACGCAACCGCAGCCGGCGTTCGGTCGGCTGGCTCGGCTACGACCTGGGCCTCGACCTCGAGCCGCGTGCGCTGCACCTCGCCGAGGACCATGCCGTGCCTGTGCTGCACGTCGTTGCCTACGGCACCGTGCGCGAGTACCCGGCGGCGCCCGTGCCCAGCGCGCCAGCCGTGCAGCCGGCGCGTCACCTGCGTGCCCACGTCACCCGTGCCGACTACGAGCGTCGGGTGGCCGCGGTCGTCGAGCACATCCGCGCAGGTGACATCTTCCAGGCCAACCTGAGCCAGCCCTTCACGGCGGAGTGGCACGGCGACCCGCGGTTGCTGTTCTGGCGCGCGTGCGAGCAGAGCCCTGCACCGTTTGCCGGTTACCTCGAGGACGGCAAGGGCACCGCCCTGGTGTGCTCGTCGCCGGAGGAGTTCGTCCACCTCGAGGGCGGCACGGTGCGGACGCGGCCCATCAAGGGCACGCGCCCACGCGGCACCAGCGCGGCGCAGGACGCTGCGCTGCTCGTGGAACTGCTGGACAGCGAGAAGGACTGCGCCGAACTGGCCATGATCGTCGACCTGCTGCGCAACGACCTGGGCAAGGTCGCCGTGCCCGGCACCGTGCGCGTGGGTCCGTTCCCCGAGCACGGCAGCTACGCGCAGGTGCACCACCTCTATGCCACCGTCACTGCCACGATGCGCGCGGGCGCCGGCATCGGTTCCCTGCTGCGCGCCACCTTCCCCGGCGGCTCCGTCACAGGCTGTCCCAAGATCCGTTGTCTCGAGATCCTCGAGCAGCTGGAGGTCGCGCGGCGCGGCATCTACACCGGCGCGATGGGCTGGTTCGGGCCCGGTGAGGCCGCGCACCTCAACATCGTCATCCGCAGCATGGTCGTGAAGGGTGCCACCGTGCGGTGCAACGCGGGTGGCGGCATCACCTCCCTGAGCGACCCTGCGCGCGAGTTCGAGGAGACCCTGCACAAGCTCGCAGGCATCGAGCGGACCCTGCAGTGCCATGCGAGTTGGCCCGTGGAGGGCGCGAGGTGAAGGAGTTCGTCCATGGCGCGCTCGTGGAGTGCAGGCCGTTGCCTGCGCACCTGGTCGTGCCGTTCGAGACCATGGGCCTCGTGCGCGGTGCGTTGCCGCTCTGGTCCCGCCACCTCGTGCGGCTCGAGGCTGCAGCACGCGAACTGGGGCTCGTGCAGGGCCCGCTGCAGGTGCCCGGGGGCCTGTTGCATGCCGTGCTCGACGAGGCCCGAGCCCGCACCCACGACGTCGTCCGGCTCGAACTCGCCCCTGCGGGGGCCGGCGGTGCTGTCGTCTGGCGTGTCCACACGCGCGTCCGGCACCTGCTCACCGGACCCGTCGTGCTGGTTCCCACCGTTGCGCGGCGCGCGCCGGGGCTGCCGCCGCCGCACCTCAAGGCACTGCCGCGCACTGCCTACGACGACGTGCTCAGCGAGGCGCGTGCTGCGGGTGCGGACGACGGCATCGTCGTGGGGGACGAGGGTGCCGTGCTCGAGACCGCGCTCGGCAACCTGTGGTTTCACGTCGCGGGTGCCTGGGTCACCCCTGCTCTCGACCAACGCGTGTTGCCTGGCATCGCCCGCGCCGTGTTGCTCGAGGCGCTGGCTGCGCGCGGCATCGAGGTCGTCGAGCGGGCTTGCGACATCGCCGACCTCCACCGCGCCACGGCCATTGCGGTTTCCAATGCAGTGCACGGCCCGCGTCGTGCCGTGCTCGCGCGCGTGCGCAGCCGGGGGGAGGAGGCCTCGTCCCCCTGCGAACCCGGCACCGGCATCCTGACGGAGTGTTGGGAGCAGGCCGTGCTGCGCCGCTGCTGAACCCCGGCGCGACCCTCGCTCAGTTGACGGCAAACGGGTCGGCAAGGTTGTGCGTCGGGTCGTCCGTCGCACCGCAGAGGACCTGTACGTCGCTCACGAACCCGGTCACCAGGCCCCCGGCGGCACCCACTGCGGCGAGGACCATGAAGGCGCAACCAAGTGCACGCGCGTCGTTGCAGCCGCCGAGGCACGACGGGTGGCCGACCGCCTTGGCCGGCAGCGCCACGGCACACACCAGGGGCTTGGTCACCGTGCAACTCGTGCCCGCCAGGACGGCGAGGGCGAGGGCGGGCAAGAGCCTCGCGGTCGGGTGCGTGCGCATGGCGCGCCCCAGCGCAGGCGCGAGGATGGGGTGGCAACAGGGCCCCTGCTCTGGCTGGGAGAGGTGGCCGCGCCGCCGCAATGCCCCGGTGCTCGCGGGCAACTGCGGGCCCGCATTGACTCTGGCCCGCAATGCCTTTGGACATGGCTCCGCCCGGGTTTCGACATCCAGGGGAGTCCTCTCGAGGACCACCCGGCGCAAGGCGCCTGGGCGCAAGAGAGGAGTTGGCACACCCGAGAGGACTTGAACCTCTAACCTCCAGATCCGTAGTCTGGAGCTCTATCCAATTGAGCTACGGGTGCGTGTTGGGGCCGAGGAAGGTAGGGACGCACCCCCGCGGGCGCAAGGGTTTTCCTCGCGGCAGGTCGGTGCCGACCAGCGCAACTCGTTGCTGCACAAGGCTCGACGACAGCACGACCCTTGAGGCGCCGTCGGTCAGTACCGCACGGCCGCCCATTCCGACAACCGGTCGTAGAGCCCGTGCTCGGGCCGCTGCCGCTCGGCCCAGACCCGCTGCAGGATCGTCGCTGCCCGTGCCGCGAGCGCGGTGTCCCCGCGCCTCTCGGCGGTGACGCGCGCGATCTCCACGGCACCCAGCGACCATTGGCTGAAGGCCGTGCCGTAGGACCACAGCACGACCGTGGGGTCGCCTGCCGCCAGTTCCTCCGCGGGGATCGGCTCGCCGTCCCGCCACTGCATGGCAGTGGCGACGATGCACTCCTTGGCGTCCAGCTTCCAGCCGTGGCGCACGACGTTGAGTGCGAGTTCCTCGGCAAGGGTGCGCGCACTCTCGTTGCCGGTCAGGGTCCAGGTGGCGGCAAAGCCGGTGGCCGCGATGGCGTCCTGCCACGGTGTCCAGTACCGGTGCTTGCCCTGCAGCATGCGTGCGTCGGGTCCCATGACGGCCATGGGACGCACCTTGTCCCCGGCGAGGTCACGGCCAGCCCACTGCGGCAGGTAGATGCGGTCGCACCGCTCGTGGATGCGCGCGAGCAGCGCCTGGTTGCCGGTGCAGAGGTACAGCCAGCACGCGGCAAGCGCGGTGCGGCCTGCGCCGCGGGGCGCGCCTGCGCCCGAGGTGCTGAAGCGTGGGTCGATGGTCTGGCCGGCGAGGTATGAGGTGATCTCGTGCTCCATCTCGACGCGTGCCCAGTGCGCGCCCGTGAGCTGGGTGTACGCACCCAGCACGTTGGTGGACCAGTGCTCGCGGTCCTTGCCGGTCCAGCCGTGGGTCTGGTGCCGCGGCTCGGGGTGCGGCTTGCCCAGACGGTCCTTGGACATGCCCGCGTGCCAGTGGGTGCGCCCGGACCAGACGTTCCAGTCGGGGTGGTCCTCGACGCGCACGGGCGTGCCATCGGCTTCGTGGAAGTGGACCGGCCGCAGGGACTCCTGCAGCACCGACCACTCCACCTCGTGCAGGAAGGTCGGGTGCCCGCTCACGGCAACGGTCGGCAGCTTGACGAGGCCGAAGTCGAACTGGTCCCCGGTCTGCCCTGCCTGTTTGGCGAGCCCCCACGGGCCAACGGCAAACGGGTCGCCACCGGGCTTGTCGCCCGCGACGAAGGATCGATGGCGGGCGGCGTGCACGGTGCGGACCTGGTCCCCGAGCAGCCACGGTGGGGGAGCCGGGACGTGGCCGAAGGGTCCGAAGGCACTGCTGCCGGTCCACGCCGTCGCAGCGAGCACGGGTCCGTCCGCCGCCGCCTGCAAGGTCTGGTCGCCGGCGCCGCCGTCGCCTGCCAGGCGCGGCAGGAGCGTGCCGCTGCGGCGCAGGCACATGCCGTCCCCCAGCACGGTGTTGCGCAGCAAAACGATGCGGCAACCGTGTTCGTCGGCGGTCTGCTCGACTCCCTGACGGCCTGGGTGCCGCATGCGCAGCACCATGCCGCAGGTCTCCACGGCGAGTTCGCCGACCGGCTGTTCCATGTCGGGGCGCGCGGGGTTGGAACAGGTCACCGCGAGGTCGACCCACGCGTGGGACTGTCCGCGCCAGGCGGTCACGATGGCCTCGCCGACCAGCATCGAGTCGCCGAGGCGCGCGCGCAGCAGTGCAACCTTGCGCAGCGGGTTGTCCTCCAGCATGCGGACGGCAACCGGCACGGCACTCGTGCGGGTCTCGCCGTGGACGAGCACGAAGGTGAGGTTGGCCTCGGGCCAGCGGAACTCCTCGGCAGACGGTTGTGGTCCCGGTCCTGCCACGAGTCGCACCTGGGTCTCGGCCGCCGGCAGCAGGCTCGCCCGGAACAGGCAGAGGGCCTGCCGCAGGCTGCCGTCGGGCCACCGCGCCCCGAAGGGTTGCCACACCGTGGTGCTGCCCTCGACGTGGAGGTCGGGCAGGTCCGGCACGGTGCCGCGGGCAAAGGGCACGACACAGCTCACGCCCTCCGTGCGCGCCCACCGGCTGGTGTTCACCAGGGTGAGGGTGCGCGCCTCGTCCTGCTGCGCAGCTGCGCTCGCGCCCAGCAGGCCCACGGCAAGGGCGGTTCGGGCGGCAAGGGTGCGCAGGGGGTGCATGCGGGATCCATCGGCTGGCTGGGTCCGCGACCTGAGGTCGGCAGCCGGGGTGGGCCCATGGTATCGAACTTGTCTTGTGTCCAGGGTGCCCGGTGGGTGCACCGGAGTGGTTCCGTCAGAGGTCGCCCATGTCCCGAACCCTGGTTGCCGTCGTTCTCGCACTCCTGGTCTCCGCCATCCTCCCCGCACAGCGCCAGGGAGGAGGAGGTGGTGGTGGTGGTGGCAAGGGCAGGAACGCGGACCCAGAGAGTCCGCCGGCGGCAGGTGCCCCCGCGAAGGGAGGCTCGGGCAAGGAGCAGGGCGATGCGAAGCCTGCCGCGCCGGTGGTCCCTGCCGACCCCGCGGTGGTCGCCATGGCGCTGACGGAGTTCCAGCAGGCATGGGCCAAGGCAGAGGCGCCGCAGAAGGTGGTGGAGGTCCAGAAGCTCGCGGCCCTCGGTGGCGAGGAGATCGCCGTGGCCCTTGCAGCCAAGCTCAACGACCGCAGCCCCGAGGTCCGTCGCGCGCTGGCCGAGGCGCTGGGACGACTGAAGCAGGCGAAGGTGGTCCCTCAGCTCGGTGCCGCACTCACCCGTGAGCTGGAGCCCGAGACCGCGGAGATCACCACCCTCCAGGCGATGTGCGCGGCGCTCGGCATGATCGGCGACCCGAAGGCGATCCCGTTCCTGACCCGCAACGTGTTTGCGGGCAACGAGCAGGCCGAGGGTTGGTCGACCAAGGTGCAGGCACGCCTCGCGGCCTTGGGTTCGATCCGGCACAAGGAGAGCATCGACGCGCTGGTGGAGTTGTTCGGCAAGCTGCCGAGCACCGGCAACAGCAGGCGCAGCGGTGGTGGCGGCGCGCGCGGCGGCGGTGGTGGCGGCGGCAACTCCCGCATGGAGCGCCTCGTGGAGACGCCGCTCCGCAAGCTGACGGGCGAGAACCACGAGAATGCCGACGCGTGGCGCGACTGGTGGAAGGGCGCGCGGGCGAGCTTCCAGTTCGACTAGGCCGCCCGGGCACGCGGCCGCGCCCTCGCTGGGATAGCATCGTGCGCCTTCGTCCCCCGGAGGTCCCATGCTGCTGCACTGCATCCGTCGACTGCTCCCTGCCGCGTTCCTGCTCGCAGGTCTCGCGTCTCTCGCTCCTGCCCAGGTGGTCGACACGCTCGGCGGCACCGCCTCCGCCCCGAGTGGCGCGAGTCGCGGCAAGGGCACGGTGTTCCAGGTCGACCAGACCGTGCTGCTGCTCGACTACGCGATGTGGCTCAACGTCCCCGCGCCCGACACGGTCACGTTCTTCTGCTACCGCTACCACTCGCGCGCTGGCACCTACACTCTGGAGTGGTCGATCCCGGTGCCCGTGAACGGCACCGGCAGCGGCCCGAGCTGGGTCTCGCCTGGCGTGATCTCGCGGCCGCTCGTCGCCGGCAACTGGTACGTGCTGGGCGCCTCGTGGAACGCCTCGCTGACCTACTACTACAACGGCGGTGGTATGGCGGGCACCCCCGTGAGCTTCGGCAACTGGCAGCGCGCGGTGACGACGGCTGCGGTGCCGCCTGCGACGTTTGCCGTGGCCGCGGGCACGGACTCGGCGGTGTACCACCAGCAACTCACCACCATCCCCATCAACTCGGTGCGCAACCTGCCCGCCAGCTGCCTGTCGTCCACCGCTGCGCAGCCGCGCCTCGTGGCCGACGACCTGTTCAGCGTCGGTGCCACGACCCTGCTCGAACTCGTGGGTGCGCCCGCCAGCACGCCGGTGGCCTTTGCCATGGCACTCGGCCCGGAGCTGCCCGCGCCGCTCTCCTTCGCCAACTGCAATGTCTGGCTGCAACCTGCAGTCACGGTGGCAGCGATCAGTTCCAGTGCCGGCTATGCACCGCTGACCTTCGCCGTGCCGCCCAACCCGGGTCTCGTGGGGGTGACGGTCACCAACCAGGGCGTCGCGCTCGGCAACACGGTGTCCTTCACCAACGCCGTGAACTTCGTCGTGAACTGATCCCGTCCCGGCGCCCGCGCGCCGCACGGATGGCGGTTGCCGGTCCTTGGCGCACGGGGCCACGGGCCTATGCTGCCTCGCCCCCATGGCCGACTCGCTCGTCGACGACCTGAACCCCGAACAGCGTGCTGCCGTGCTGCACGGCAACGGCCCGCTGATGGTGCTGGCAGGCGCCGGCTCCGGCAAGACGCGCGTGGTGACGCGCCGCATCGCGCACCTGATGCGGCGCGGGGTGGCGCCCGGCTCGATCCTGGCGATGACGTTCACCAACAAGGCGGCCGGCGAGATGGCGCGCCGCGTGGTGGACCTGGGCGGTGCGTACGTGCGCGTGGCGACGTTCCACTCGGCCTGTGCGCGGTTCCTGCGCCAGGACGCGCGGCGGATCGGGTTCCCGCAGGACTTCACGATCTACGACACCTACGACCGCGACAGCCTGATCAAGCAGCTGCTGGAGGAACTCGGCCTGGACGGGTACGGCATCAAGGCCTCGGTGGTCGGGCAGCAGATCAGCCGCATGAAGAACGCGGCACTGAAGCCCGACACGTCGACGAGCGGGTTCAGCGACGTGGCGCGCGTGGTGCGGCAGGTCTTCGACCCGTACCACGAGCGCATGCGCAAGCTGGGCGCGATGGACTTCGACGACCTGCTGCTGCACTTCCTCGACATGCTGCGGTCGGACCCGCAGGTTGCGGAGGAGTACCGCGCGCGCTTCCCGTTCGTGCTGGTGGACGAGTTCCAGGACACCAACCGCGTGCAGTACGACCTGCTGCGCCAGCTCACGACCCCCGACAGCTCGGTGTGCGTGGTGGGCGACCCGGACCAGTCGATCTACGGCTTCCGCGGCGCCGAGATCCGCAACATCCTCGACTTCGAGAGCGACTTCCCGACGACGACGGTGGTGCGGCTCGAGACGAACTACCGTTCGACGGCGACGATCCTGCGCGCAGCAGAGGCGGTGATCGCCAACAACAAGCTGCGCAAGGACAAGCGGCTGCGCACCGAGAACCCGGAGGGCGCCAAGCTGCTGAAGTTCCGCGCCGACGGGGCTGCCGAGGAGGCAGGTGAGATCGCGGACCGCATCCGCGGCATGCGCGGCGAGGACGTGCCACTGGACCAGATCGCCGTGTTCTACCGCGCGCACTGGCTCAGCCGCGGCATCGAACAGGCACTCAAGGACAAGGCGATCCCGTACACGATCGTGGGCGGTGTCACGTTCTTCGAGCGCCGCGAGATCAAGGACCTGCTCGCGTACCTGCGGGTGCTGGTGAACCCCCTCGACGACGTGTCGATGGAGCGGGTGATCAACGTGCCGCCGCGCGGCATGGGCAAGACCTCGGTGCAGAAGCTGCGCGACGCGGCCAACGGGGCGGGCCTGTCGATGGTCGAGGCGGTGATGGACCCCGCGATGCATGTGGGCCTGTCGGCCAAGTCGCGCAAGGCGCTGGGTGCGCTGGCGGAGACGCTGCGCGAGGCGAAGCACATGAGCGCTGCGGGTGCGCATGCGGCGCTGAAGGTCGTGTTGCAGGGCACCGACTACATCAACCATGCGACCACGATGGGGGACCCCGAGGACGTGGCGCGCGAGGAGAACATCCAGGAACTCGTGAGCGACGTGGTCCAGTTCGACGAGAAGATGGGCGAGGGCCTGAGCGGGTACCTGCAGCACGTGAGCCTGCTGACCTCGGCGGACAAGGAGGTCGAGGGTCCGTCGGTGCAGTTGATGACGGTGCACGCAGCCAAGGGCCTCGAGTTCGACCACGTGTACATCACCGGGCTGGAGGACGGGTTGTTCCCCAGCATGCGTGCGATGGAGGACAAGGACGGGCTCGAGGAGGAGCGGCGGCTCATGTACGTGGCGCTCACGCGCGCGCGCCAGTCGCTGTTCCTGAGCTCGGCCCGCGAGCGCATGGTGGCCGGCGCGATGGAGCGCAGCACGGTCTCGCGCTTCCTCAAGGAGATCCCTGCGGACGCCATGGAGACGCACAGTGCCACGTGGCACTCGTGGTCCGCAGACGAGGGTGGTGGGCAGGAGCCAGAGGCGGCTGCCGGCCACGAGATCGACTTCGACCAGACGCCACAGGTCATCGACGTGGGGACGCGGGTCCGGCACGAGATGTTCGGCGAGGGGCGGGTGGCCCACATCGCCGGCCGCGGCCAGATGGCGCGCGCACGTGTGCGCTTCGACGACGGCATCGAACGCACCCTGATCCTGGAGTACGCAGGGTTGCGGGTGGTGTCCGAGGGCAACGCGTGGTGACCAATCGCGACGACCTCCTCGCGCGTCTGGACGCGCTGCTGCGCGAGGCGGGAGGCGACGAGGGGCTGCTGGGCGAGATGGCACAGCGGGCTGCAGCGGCCTTCGGGGGCACCCGCAAGGCGCAGCCCGTGGAGTCCTCGTGGCACGGCTTGGTGGGCACCTCGAAGCCGATGCTCGAGATGCGTGCGCTGGTGGAGAAGTTCGCCCGTGCGCAGGCCCCCGTGCTGGTCCGCGGCGAGAGTGGAACCGGCAAGGAGGTGGTCGCGCGTGCGGTCCACGCGCTCGGCCCGCGCAGCGGCAAGCGCATGGTCGCCGAGAACTGCGCTGCGATCCCTGCCAACCTGATCGAGTCGGTGCTGTTCGGCCACGTGCGTGGGTCGTTCACCGGCGCGGTGAAGGACCACGAGGGCCACTTCGTGGCGGCCGACGGCGGCACGCTGTTCCTGGACGAGATCGGCGACATGCCGCTGCCCATGCAGGCAAAGCTGCTGCGCGTCCTGCAGGACGGCGAGGTGCGGCCGGTGGGCGGCACGACGGTGCGCAAGGTCGACGTGCGCGTGGTCGCTGCCACCAACCAGGACTTGGAGGTCATGGTCAAGCAGGGCCGCTTCCGCGAGGACCTGTTGTTCCGCCTCAACGTGCTGCGCATCGCGACGCCGCCGCTCCGGGAACGCGGCGAGGACATCCTCGTGCTCGCCCGGCAGTTCCTTGCCGCGGCAACGGCCAGGACGGGCCGGCGGCTGGAGTTCTCGGCCGAGGCCGAGCAGGTGATGCTGCGGGCCCAGTGGCCGGGCAACGTGCGGCAGCTGCAGAACGAGGTGCAGCGGCTGGCTGCGCTGGCAGAGGGCCCGCTGGTGCAGGTGGCCGACCTCTCGTCCGACCTCGGTGTCACGAATCCGCAGGAACCGCCTGCGGCACGGCCGGGCCGCTTGCCGCGCGGGACCAGCCGGGGATAGAACGGTTCGCCGAAGGCTCGCGCATGCAGACCCAAGGCACCCGTTCGAAGACCCTCCCGACCGCGCTGTTGCTCGCGGCAGCCACGCTGTTCGGGGCCTGTGGCGGCGGCACCCAGCCGATGCCCCGCGACGTGCTCGACAAGCACCGCAAGTCCGGCGACTTCGCCGCGGCACGGCAGGAGGTGGAGCGCCTGCGGGTCCGCTGGGCGGGCGAGGTCCCGGAGAACCAGGCGAAGCTGGAGGCAGAGCTGCAGCGGATTGCCGACACCGAGGCCGCCGTGGCGGCCCGGACCGAGTTGATCCTGCAGGACCCGGCGCTCGGCTACGCAGCGGCCGTGGACCAGCTGCAGGCGGAGGAGAAGCGCGGCAGCGAGGCCGCCCGCATCGTCCGGGGCAGCCTCAACGAGATCCTCGCGCGCCGACCGCGTCCGGCACCCTCCGAGGAACTCGTCGTCCCCGAGACCGCGAGGCCCGTGGCCCAGGCCCAGCAGCAGGCGACACCCGAACCCGTTGCGCGGGCCCAGTCCGCCTCGGCGCCGGTTGCCCTCGCGCCCGTGCAGCCTGCTGCCGGGGCGCAGGACGCCAAGCTGGGTGACGCGCCTGCTGCCGATGCTCTGACTGCCCTGTTCGCGGACGCGACCGCGATGGCTGCATCGGGTCGCTTTGCGCAGGCAGTGGAGTTGCTGCAGGTGGCGAAGGAGGGCTCGGCCGAGGAGACAACGGTGCGTCTGCAGCAGCGCATCCGCGAGATGCGTGCGAGTTCCAACGCGGCGCTTGCTGCGTTGCTCGAAGAGGCGCGTGCACTGGCGAAGTCAGGCGAGTTGGGCGGCGCCGTCGCGCGGCTGGGAAGCGAGATCGGGCGGTTCGCGGGCGGCGCCGAGTTGGTGTCCGCGGAGCGCGAGCTCGCGGGGTTGCGCACCCAGCTCGCGGAGTCGGCACGGCCCGTTCGCGCCACGGTGGGGGCCAGCGGTGCCCCGGAGACCGTGCGCCGCGCCACGCTGGAGCAACTGCGCACGCTCATGGACCGCATCCGGGCGGCAGAGCAGGCGGGCGACTTCGCGGCGGCTGCTGCGCTGCTGCGCGAGGGCGCGAAGGAGGTCGAGGCACGCGATGCCGACTACGCGAAGCGGCTCGGCCAGCGAGCCGAGGAGGCCGAGGGCATGGCCAGCCTCCACAAGGCCGTGGGCACCTGGCTCGCAGGCGGCGGCACGGTGGAGCTGGACCTGGAGGACGGCACACGCGGCAAGCTGCAGGGCGTCGACGGGTCCTCGCTGGTGCTCGGGGTCGCGGACGGCAGCACGCGTGCGGTGAGCTGGGTCGACCTGCCTGGCGCCGCGATCGGTCGCGTCGTCGAGGCCGCCAAGCTGCCTGCCGAGGCCTGGCTGGGTGCGGCTGCCCTTGCGTACCGCAACGGTGAGGGGGCCGCTGCGGAGGCAATGCTGGCCAAGCTGCTGGCGGCCGACGCGAAGCGCGCTGCCGACGTGAATGCCGTGCTTGCGCGCGGGCGCGGCGAGGAGGCGCGCGGCGGGGGCTACACGCTGGTGAAGGGCCAGTTCGTCAGCGAGGCGAAGATCGCCGCGGACCAGAAGGCGACCAAGCTGGTGGCCCGCCTCGACTCGCTGCTCAAGGGCAAGGATGCAGCTGCGCGCGACAAGTTCGTGCAGGACCTGCTTGCCGAGGGCCCGGACGCGCTCGCTCCCGTGGTCACGGCCTTCCACCGCTCGCTCGCCAAGCAGGTGGAGACGCTGTCCAGGTCGCCGCTGCGCAAGGAGGTCGACAAGCTCGCTGCGCGCAGGATCGAGCTCGACGAGGCGCGCACGTTCGCCAAGGACCTCATCTACGACGAGGAGAAGTACTTCTACCCGTACCGCCCGCCGGCAGTGAGTGCGGACAAGTTTGCCGAGTACAACCGTGTGCAGGCCGAGGTCGACCGCCGCGTTGCCGCCGTCAAGCTCGTGTGGGACGACGAACGTACCAAGGTGAGGGTGCCTGCCACCCTGCGCGACGAGCTGGACCGCCTCGACTGGACCGCGCGCACGTTGCGCAGCCTCGGCGAGTTGGACCTTGCCGTGCTCGGCGACGTGGTGTGGGCACGTGCCCTGCCGCCCGGCGACACCGTGGACATCCGCAACTTCTGCACGACGCCTGAGGAACTCGACCAGTTCCGCCTGTGGGAGCGCATCGAGGAGTTCAACCGCAAGACTGCGACCAAGGTGAGTGCCGGCGAGCGCGAGCAGCTGGAGATCACCAACGCCTACCGGCGCATGTTCGGGCACCGGCCCGTTGCCCTGAACCTGAAGGTGTCGGACGCGGCGCGCGGCCACGCGGAGGAGATGGCCAACATGGGCTACTTCGCGCACTTCTCGCCAACGCCGGGCCGTCGCACACCCTTCGACCGCATGAAGCTCGCGGGCTACGACCACGGTGCGTCCGAGAACATCGCCCTCAACGACGGCGCCATGAGCTCCCACGTGGCCTGGTGCCACTCCTCGGGGCACCACCGCAACCTGTTGTCGCCGGGCCACAAGGAGTTCGGCATCGGCAACAACGGCCGCTACTGGGTCCAGAACTTCGGCGGTGGCGCCGAGTTCGAGAACGACCCGGTGTTCGTCGCGGTGAAGTGACCCACCCCCGGTGGGGGCGCGGCCGGGCCAGCCTGTTCCACCGGGTGGGCGTGCGGCTATGGTCCGTGCACGATGCAGCTCACGCTGACCCGGCCTGACGACTGGCACCTCCACCTCCGCGACGGCGAGGCTCTCGCCGCGGTCCTGCCCCACACGACAGCGCGCTTCGGCCGCGCCATCGTGATGCCCAACCTCAAGCCCCCGGTCACGACCGTGGCGGCAGCCGCGCAGTACCGCGAGCGCATCCTCGCGGCACGGCCCGCAGGCTCGCGGTTCGAGCCGCTGATGACGCTGTACCTCACGGACAACACGCCTTCCTCCGAGATCGCGGCTGCGATGGAGTGCGGCTTCGTCCACGGCGTGAAGTACTACCCTGCCGGTGCGACGACCAACTCGGACAGCGGCGTCACGGACTGGAAGAAGGCGCGCGCGGCGCTGGCTGCCATGGAGCGTCTCGGGATGCCGCTGCTGCTGCACGGCGAGGTGACCGACGGCGACGTCGACGTGTTCGACCGCGAGCGCGTGTTCCTCGAGCGGCAGCTCGTGCCGCTGCAGCGTGACTTCCCCGGCCTGCGCATCGTGCTCGAGCACGTGACCACCAAGGACGCCGTCGACCACGTCATGCGCTCCCCGCGCATGGCGGCCACGATCACGGCGCACCACCTGCTGTGGAACCGCAATGCGATCTTCCAGGGTGGCATCCGGCCCCATGCCTACTGCCTGCCCGTGCTGAAGCGCGAGGAACACCGCAAGGCGCTCGTGGCTGCGGCCACCGGCAACGACCCGCGGTTCTTCCTCGGCACCGACAGTGCCCCGCACGCACGGCACACCAAGGAGGCGACGTGCGGCTGCGCAGGCGTGTACACGTCGCATGCTGGCATCGAGTTGTATGCCGAGGCCTTCGAGGCAGCGGGGGCGCTCGACCGGCTCGAGGCGTTTGCGAGCCTGCGCGGACCCGCCTTCTACGGGTTGCCGCCCAACCCGGACCGCATCACGCTTGAGAAGGTGCCGACGGCAGTGCCGCAGGAGTACGCGTTCGGCGCGCACACGCTGGTGCCGATGCGCGCAGGCGAGACGGTGGCCTGGCGGCTCGTCGGCTGAGTCGGCACGCATGCTCTTGCGGCGGCCAGGGCGCGTTCACCACAGCAGCGGCACGAGGTTCCACGTGCGTGCACGGTGCAGCTCCCACTCGCTGCCGAAGGCCGCGGCAAGGGCGCGTTCCTCGACCCGGATGCGTGCCAACAGCGCCAGCAGCGCGGTGGCCGTGAGGACGGCGAGAGCCAGCAGGTTCTCGGACAACATGCCGAGGCCAAGGACCGCAACCAGCACGCCGCTGTAGCTGGGGTGCCGCAGCCACCGGTACGGGCCGCGCGTCACGAGGTGGTGGCCCTCGAGGATGGCAACGTCCACGGTGAACAAGCGGCCCAGTACGGCAATGGACCACAGGCGCAGGCCCGTGCCGAGGCCGAAGATTCCGAGTGCGAGGTGCCGTGCCGCGTGCAGCTCCGCTGCGAACCAGCGCGGTCCCAGCGCCATGGCGGTCCCGGTCCCGAGGATGCCGACGCACACCGTGGCCCAGATCCGCACCAAACTGCCCTCGTCCGCGGTGCGGGCGCGCGGGTCGACCCGCGTGGAGCGACGCCGCCATGCGAGGACGAGCTCGAAGAGCCCGTAGGCGGGGGCAAGCACTGCCAGCCAGGAGGG
>JBEGVB010000177.1:0-22643 GCA_041178545.1 Planctomycetota bacterium | reverse complement strand
GTGTTCGCACAGCAGCAGCGCACCGCGGGCATCGAAGGCGAGGCCGTTGGCACCGAGGCCGCCTGCACGCGGCTCCGCGCCGGTGTAGCCGCTCGGCTGCAGGTGGACGCGCACGCCATCGCCGTACTTGTGGCGGTAGACGGTGTTGGCGGGCACGTCCGTGAACAGCAATGCCCCCTGCGCGCGGTCCCACACCGGCCCTTCCGCCCAGTCGAACCCCGTGGCCAGCATCTCGATGGGAGCCGCGGGGTCCAGCAGCGCCTGCAGCCGTGGGTCGCGTACCTCGATGGAGCCCACGGTCTGGCCCGAGACGGCGTGCACCGGGGCCGGGAGCGGCGAACCGCTGCCGGGCAGCGCAGCCGGACGGGTGCTGGTACACGCGGCCACGAGGAACACGGCCGCCGGGAGGCAGGGGGAGGAAGCGAGAACGGATCCCATCGCCGCAGTCTGAAGGGCCAGCCTCGCACCGTCCACGGCGCGGAACACCACTCCCCGCCACACCGCCCCCGCACCCTACGCCCCTGAGCCCGGTGGCCGCACGCGGCCGCCCGGGAACCATGGACACAGCACGGCAACGACCGTGCGGAAAGTCGCCATGGTCACCCACCGCACTGCCACCGTCGACGGCAACGAGGCCGCGGCCTCCGTCGCCTACCGCCTCAGTGAAGTCGCCGCCATCTACCCCATCACGCCCTCCTCGACGATGGGCGAGCTGGCGGACGAGTGGTCCGCCAAGGGGATGCCCAACGTGTTCGGCAGCGTGCCCACGGTCGTCGAGATGCAGAGCGAGGGCGGCGCCGCGGGCGCGGTGCACGGCGCACTGCAGGCAGGGTCGCTGGCCGTGACCTTCACGGCATCGCAGGGCCTGCTGCTGATGATCCCGACGATGTACAAGCTCGCCGGCGAGCTCACGCCCTTCGTGATGCACGTGGCGGCGCGCACCGTGGCGACCCACGCGCTGTCGATCTTCGGCGATCACAGCGACGTGATGGCCGTGCGCCAGACCGGCTTCGCGATGCTGTGCGCAGCCACCGTGCAGGAGGCACACGACATGGCCTGCATCGCGCACATGGCCACGCTGCAGTGCCGCGTGCCGTTCGTGCACTTCTTCGACGGCTTCCGCACCTCGCACGAGGTGAGCAAGATCCACATGCTGTCCGACGAGGACCTGCGCACCCTCGTCGACCACGAACGCATCGCCGACCACCGGCGCCGTGCCCTCACGCCGGACCACCCGCAACTGCGCGGCACCGCCCAGAACCCCGACGTGTTCTTCCAGGCGCGCGAGGCGAGCCAGCCGTTCCACGCAGCGGTGCCGGGCGCAGTCGAGTCGGCCATGGCAGACTTCGCCGCGCGCACGGGCAGGAGCTACCGACCGTTCGACTACAACGGTGCCGCCGACGCGGAGCGCGTCGTGGTGGTGATGGGTTCGGCCGCCGAGACCGTGCGCAGTGCCGTCGACTGGCTGGTGACGCGCGGCGAGAAGGTCGGGTTGCTGCAGGTGCGGCTCTACCGCCCGTTCGACAGTGCCGCGTTCTGTGCGGCGTTGCCGACCACGGCACGGCGCGTGGCGGTGCTCGACCGCACCAAGGAACCGGGCGCACCTGCCGAGCCACTGTGCCTCGACGTGGTCGCCGCCCTGCGCAACCGCGAGTCGGTGCCGCAGGTCGTGGGCGGCCGCTACGGGCTCTCCAGCAAGGAGTTCACGCCGGCCATGGCCCTTGCCGTCTATGCGATGCTGGCGACCGCGCCGCGGCACGGCTTCACGGTGGGCATCGTCGACGACGTGGGCCACACCTCGCTCGACTGGGACCGCGACTTCGAGCTGCCGCACGAGGGACGGCGCGAGGCGGTGTTCTTCGGCCTCGGCGCCGACGGAACCGTGGGTGCCAACAAGAACTCGATCAAGATCCTCGGCGAGGAGACCGAGATGCACGCGCAGGGCTACTTCGTCTACGACAGCAAGAAGTCGGGGGCGGTGACCGTGAGCCACCTGCGCTTCGGCCCGAGGCGCTTCGAGGCGCCGTACCTGGTGCACAAGGCCGACTTCGTGGCGTGCCACCAGTTCGGCTTCCTCGACCGCTACGACGTGGTCGAGTGCGCGCGCGAGGGAGCGACCCTGCTGCTGAATGCACCCTTCCCGCCCGAGCGCGTGTGGGACGAGCTGCCGGCCGAGGTGCAGCAGGCCATCCTCGCCAAGAAGCTCGCCGTGCACGCCATCGACGCGGCTGCGGTGGCCAAGGAGGCAGGCGTCGGCAACCGCATCAACACCATCATGCAGGTGTGCTACTTCGCACTCGCCGACGTGATGCCGCGCGAACAGGCCATCGGCGCCATCAAGGACGCGATCGCCAAGAGCTACGACAAGAAGGGCGAGGAGATCGTGCGGCGCAACTTCGCGGCCGTCGATGCCGCGCTCTCCCACCTGTTCCCGGTCGTGCTGCCGGCGCGCGCCACGGCCGTGCGCCACCGGCCGCCCACCGTGGCGAAGGAGGCCCCCGACTTCGTGCAGCGCGTCACCGCGGCCATGATCGCCGGCAAGGGCGAGCTGTTGCCGTGCAGCGCGTTCCCGCCGGACGGCACCTGGCCCACCGACACGGCGCGCTGGGAGAAGCGCGGGATCGCCGAGGCGATCCCCGTGTGGGACCCTGCCGTGTGCATCCAGTGCAACAAGTGCGCGATCATGTGCCCGCACGCCGCCATCCGCGCCAAGGTGTACGAGCCGCACGAGGCGCCCGACACCCTGCCGTCGACGGGTTGGCGCGGCACCGAGTTCGCAGACCACCGCTACACGATCCAGGTCGCGCCCGACGACTGCACGGGCTGCGGGTTGTGCGTGCAGGTGTGCCCGGCGAAGGACAAGCAGAACCCCCGCCACAAGGCCATCGACATGACGCCGGTGCGCGAGGTGCGCGACCGCGAGCGCACGCGGTGGACTGCGTTCGAGGCGATCCCCGAGGTCGACCCGACCCGCATCGCCAAGCTCGACGTGCGCGGCAGCCAGCTGCTGCAGCCGCTGTTCGAGTTCTCGGGTGCGTGCGCGGGCTGCGG
Source organism: Planctomycetota bacterium (assembly GCA_041178545.1). Lineage (GTDB taxonomy): Bacteria > Planctomycetota > UBA1135 > UBA1135 > UBA2386 > JBEATZ01. Next base: position 19,592 of record JBEGVB010000177.1, on the reverse strand, counting down.
CGAGACGCAGTACCTCAAGCTGCTCACCCAGCTGTTCGGCGACCGGCTCCTCATCGCCAACGCCACCGGGTGCTCGTCGATCTACGGCGGCAACCTCCCCACCACGCCCTACGCCAAGAACCGCGAGGGCCGCGGCCCGGCGTGGGCCAACGCGCTGTTCGAGGACAATGCGGAGTTCGGCCTCGGCATGAAGCTGTCGGTCGACGCGCTCGCGGCGCGCAGCCGCAGGCTGCTGCAGGGCCTTGCGGTCGCCCTGGGCGCAGGAGAACTGGTGGGCGGCCTGCTCGCGCCTGCGCCGCGCACGGCCGCATGGATCGCCGGGCAGCGCGCGCGCGTGACCGAACTGCGCCGCAGGCTCGCGGCACTCCCCTTGCCCGAGGCGCGCGAACTGGAGTTGCTGGCCGACTACCTGGTGCCCAAGAGCGTGTGGCTCGTGGGCGGCGACGGCTGGGCCTTCGACATCGGCTACGGCGGTCTCGACCACGTGCTGTCGATGCCGCACGACGTCAACGTGCTCGTGCTCGACACCGAGGTGTACTCCAACACCGGCGGCCAGGCCTCGAAGGCAACACCGCTCGGCGCCGCGGCCAAGTTCGCCTCCAAGGGCAAGGCCGTCGACAAGAAGGACCTCGGCCTCATGGCCATCCACTACGGCCACGTGTTCGTGGCCAGCGTGGCCATAGGCGCCCAGGACGCTCACACGGTGCGCGTGCTGCAGCAGGCGGAGGCGCACCCGGGCCCCTCGCTCGTCATCGCGTACAGCCCGTGCATCGCACACGGCTACGACCTCGTGTTCGGCGCCGACCAGCAGAAGCGCGCGGTGCAGAGCGGCGTGTGGCCGCTGTTCCACTACGACCCGGCGCAGGCCGACCGCGGCGAGCCGCCGCTCGTCGTCGACGTGCCCGGCGGCCGCACGTCGGTGGCCGAGTACATGCGCAACGAGGCGCGTTTCCGCATGGTCGAGAAGCTCGACCCCGCTGGCTTCCAGCGCTACGCCGCGGGCGCGCAGCAGGCGGCCATGCGGCGCGTCGCCGTCTACGAACACATCGCCAAGCTGCGGTTCCCACAGGCGGCAGCAGCCGCGGCACCTGCGACCCCTGCAGAGGCAAGGGAGTAAGCCATGGACCTCTCGACTGACTACCTGGGCCTGCGCCTCCCCCACCCATTCCTGGCAGGTGCCTCACCGCTCGGCGACACCGTCGAGCGCGCACGGCAGCTGGCGGACGCCGGTGCCGCGGCCATCGTGCTCCGCTCGTTGTTCGAGGAGCAGATCGAGCAGGACGCCCTCGCACACCACCGTGCCGCCACCTCCCATGCCGACTCCCACGGCGAGGCCGGCACCTACCTGCCCGCGGCCGAGGACTGCGTGTTCGGGCCCGACGAATACCTCGCCCACCTGGACCGGGTGAAGCGCAGCGTGTCCGTGCCGGTGATCGCCTCCCTCAACGGGCACACCCACGGCGGCTGGACCGACTACGCGCGCCGCATGGCCGAGGCCGGGGCGGATGCAGTCGAGCTCAACCTCTACCACGTCGCCACCGACCCGGCGCTGGACGCGGGCCAGCTCGAGCAGCGCGCCGTCGACATCGTCGGCAGCGTGTGTTGCAGCGTGCGCGTCCCCGTCGCGGTCAAGCTGTCGCCCTTCTACACCTCGCTGCCCAACCTCGCGCGCCGCCTCGTGGCAGCCGGCGCCAAGGGCCTCGTGCTCTTCAACCGCTTCCACGAGCCGGACGTCGACATCGAGCACCTCGAGGTGCGCACCCACCTGGAGCTGTCCGACTCCAGCGAGCTGCTGCTCCGGCTGCGCTGGCTCGCGATCCTGTCGGGCAAGGTGGCCTGCAGCCTCGCCGTCACCGGCGGCGTCCACACGGCCAAGGACGCGATCAAGGCCGTCATGTGCGGCGCCCATGCCGTGCAGTTGGTCTCCTCCCTGCTGCGGTCGGGACCTGGCAGGATCGAGACCCTGCGCACCGAGGTCGCTGCCTGGCTGCAGGAACACGGCTACGAGTCGCTGGCGCAGATGCGCGGCAGCATGGACGTGAGCCGCACGCCCGACCCCGATGCCTTCGCCCGCGGCAACTACATGCGGCTGCTGCAGACCTACCGCATCGAGTGAGGGACGCGGCCACGAGCCGCAGGCTGGCCATGGTGTCCGGGTTCGCCATGCACGCCGAGTTCGGTGGAAGCCGGACACCATCCCTTCGCGGTCACGCCGAGGCCAAGCGACCTCCGGGTCCTCCAAGTCCTGTACCTGCCCCGACCTTCGGGTGGTTCACCCAAGGTGGCCGCGGTCGAGGACCACTGCAACGCCGCCCCGGCAGCCAAGCGACCCGGCTGTGATGGGGCGCGGTCGTCGATTCGCCGTCCCTGCCACGGAGCTGCGCGACAGGGCTCCCGCGCTCACCGTTGCCACGAGTGCGGCTCGGCGGCTCCTGCGGCGGGTCAGGATCCGCTTCAGGCGCCGATCTACTTCAACTCCTCGAGCAACTCGCGGAAGGGTCTCGTGTCCGCCTGCTCGAAGCACAGCCGCACCTCGCGCTCGTCTGGCGTTCGGACCGTGATGTAGAAGTCCTCGAGTTCCGTGTCCCGGTGCAGGGAGGTCTTGATGACCTCGACCCCCGGGGCGGCTTGGATCCGGGCCATGACGGTGCTGAACTGACCGTGGTAGCCAAACGGCAATCCCAGGTTCGGGCCACCGCACATCCGATCGAGGCCAACAAGGCCCACCACGGTCAGGAGCGAGAGCGTCGCCGCCCACAGAGCCACCCGCCGCCACCTGCGTGGGTTCATCGTGCTTGCCTCGTGCGTTCCATGCGACTGCGGCACGGCTGTCGCCCAACGCAGTCGCGCCACCGCGGCAAGCCACCAACCCACGCCGCCCTCGCCCCTCCCCAACCCACCGAGAAGAACCCGCGTGAGACGGTACGGGCATCGACGGCTGGGGAAGGCCGCGGAGCAGTTCTCGGACAGCACGGCCCTGAACTCGGTCCGCCTTGGGCACAGTTTGAGCACACGATGCCAGGTGCCCCCTCGGAAACAGAACAGGGTGGACAAGTGTAAGTGCTTGTCCACCCTGAACCTACAACTGGTAGCGGGGGCAGGATTCGAACCTACGACCTTCGGGTTATGAGCCCGACGAGCTACCGGACTGCTCCACCCCGCGTTGAGGTGCGAAGAAGGTAGCGCTCACGCCAACAGAAGCAAGCGCGATCTCCGTGGCCTGCTACTGGGGCTTGGCGCGCAGCCGGTCGAACTCGGCGCGCAGGTTGGCCGGGCAGTCGGCCGCAGCAAAAAACTCGGCCTTGCTGTCCAGCAGGGCCACGGCCCTGGCGCGGTCCTCGGGGCCCAGCCGGGCCGCGACGCGGGCCCACGCGACGAGACGGGCCCGGTACCGGGGGTCGGTGGCGGCGGTGGCGCGCAGGACGCGGTCGAGCATCGGAGCGGCCTTGCGCACCGCGACATCGTCGTTGAGGTCGGACAGCGAGAGGCCGAGCTTCTCCACCACGTCGAGGGCGGCAGGTTCCTCGGCCAGGGAGGGATCGCGCTCGCCGAGGAGTCGCTCGGCCTCGTCGCGCTTGCCGAGCGCGACGGCTGCGTCGGCGGCGAGGAGACGCACGGCATCGAGGTCGCGTGCCGAGAGCGGGGCGGCGTCCTTGGGCGGCTCGGCGTTGGCGAGGTAACGCATGGCCGCCGCGAGGACTTCCTGCGGCTGGTCGAGGGCTGCAAACACGGCAAGGCGGAGGAGTCGGACAGCAGGAGCGTCGGTGGAGACCTGCACCTGGTCGAGGGCGAGGAGGGCGCTGCGGACCTCGACGGCTTCCTCGCGCAACGTGGACCACGGCTCGGCAGGAGGCTTGAGCACGGCAGCCTGCACGATCACCTGCATGCCGCGACGGGCGGCTTCGGCCACCACCGAGTCCGCGTCCTTGACCTTCTCGGCGAGCGACACGGCCCGCTGGCTGGCGAGGACGGCACGAGCCATGCGGCGTCGCTCGTGCCGCAGCAGTTCCTCACACGTACGCAGCCAGGTGCCGGGGCTCGCCTGCGGGCTCGCGGCGATCGTGGTGGACGCCTGCAGGACCGGCTCGAGGCGGAACTGCTGCTCGGGCGCGACCGGCGGCTGCAGGTTGCCGAGCGCTGCAAGCATGGGACCAATGGCCTGCTCCGGACTGCCGGGGGCCTCGGCACAGGCGATGACGACGGCCGTGAGGGCACGCAGCACACCGGGATCGGGCTCGGCCACGAGGCGCGAGCGCACGGCATCGAGCGCGATGCGGATCCAGTCGCGCCTGCGGTTCTCGCCCGCCTCCGGCATGCGGGCGAGCATGTTGGCGGCGAACAGTCGCACTTCCTTGTCCGCATCCGAGAGCAGGTTGCACACCTCGGTCACGAAGGAGACGAAGCGCTCACCCTGCGTCTGGAAGTCCTGCAGCTGGACGAGGCAGGAGGTGCGCAGCTCGAAGGGCAGCGCCGCGTCCTTTGCCACGGCCAGCAAGGCGTCGAAGGCCTGTGGCAACCGCTCGCCCTTGCCGTCCTTGACGGCGCCCATGGCAAGCGCACCGGTGCGCACCTCGGTGGCGGTGCCGGCGCGCTGCAGCGCCTCGCGCAGCAGGTTGAGCCAGTCCTGGTGGTCTGCGTCCTCGGCGAGCGGTGCCACCCAAGGCGGCTCGCTGCGGGACCCGAGCGTCTGCAGCGCGGTGCGTGCGGTGTCCAGGGCATCGGGCCCCTGCTGGGCGAGGGCGGAGCGGCACGTGCGAACGACCGCGGCGCGTACGGCAGGCGACGGGAACCGCGCGAGACCGCGCAGTGCCGCGAGCCGCAGTGAGGCGAACATGCTGTCGAGCTGCGGCAGCAACAGCTCGGTGACCTCGGTGGCGAGTTCATTGTCTGCTGCGCGCGTCAACATGGCAGCGGTCTCGAGCAACAGTGCGCGACGCTCGACGAGGCGCTCCTCGGTGCCGCGCAGTTGCGCCACGAGCGCCTTCACGAAGGTCAGTCGCGCCTGCGGCTGGGAATCGGCAGGAGCCTCCTGCCGCAGCAGCTCGAGCAGGCGGGCAAGGCACGCATCCGCGGTGCCTGCAGGACTGTCTGCGACGACGATCTCCTGGATGCGGGGCCAGTCGACTCCGTTGCGGGTGCGCAGGAGTGCGGCAACGAGGTCCGCACTGAGCTGCCGCAGCCGCTGCTCGAAGGCGCGCATCTCGGTCTCGCGCTGGGCCGGCGCGCTGCGCGCCGCGGACTCGGCGAGGTCGAGGTAGCGCCTCGCGGCATTGCGTTCGCGCCACAGCTCGAACGAGGTCGCATCGGTGAAGGGGTCGACCGCGAAGGTCAGGCTCTGGAGGCAGCGCTGGGCACAGGAGCGGATGCGCTCCTCCTCCCGCGTGGCCTCCTGCGCACCACCGCGCCCGACGTGTTGGGCGAGCACCGGTGCCAGCAGCAGGCTCTGGCTGTCGGCAGCAGCGCGCATCGCAGCAAGGCGCGTGGCAGTGTCGGCGGTACGGCCGCACAGCGCGGCAAGGCCCTGCACGAGCGTGGCCTGGGGCAGGCGCACAAGCGCCGCGCGCGCGAGCTCGCGCGCCGGGTCGGCGGCAAGTCGCTCGTTGCGGTCGGCGTCGCCAGCCCAGAAGGGCACCAGCGCAACGAGCCACGATGCAGCGACCTCGTCGCGCGTTGTCCCGTCGACGGTGACGACGAAGGGCTCGAGCCCTGCGCCGAGACGGCGGGCAAGCGCCGTGAGGATCTCCCCTCGGAGCTCGGGGGCACCAGCTGCCGGGCCGGACAGTTCCTGCAGCAGCGCATGGGCACCAAGGTCACGGCGGGCCAGCAGTCGGTCGATGCACGCGAGCCGGGCGTCCGCGGCCTCGGTCCCGGGCTGGCCGAGGATCACACGTGCTGCACCAAGGTCGTCCTGTTGCGGTGACTGGGACCCTGGGCCCTGGGCAGGCGGCGGGTCCTGCGGTCCAGCGAGGACCTGCAACCCGCTGGCTCGTGCCGCTGGTACCCCGGCAACGGAGGACTCCACCGTGGGCGGGTCGCCTGCGCATGCGGAGCCGGGGCCGAGGAGCGGCACCGACAGCAGCAACGACCATTGGATGCGCATGGGACAGGACTTCGACGACGGGGCCCGAGGACGCGCAACCCTGCGCGCAACTCCGGCCTTGGTGCGGGTCGGGAACCGCAGCACGAACCTCCCGCGGACCGCCCGGCTGCGAGTTCAACCCACCATGAACTCAGCGAGGATCATACCCGCGCACGCGAGCGGTTCCATCGCCGCCGTGTCGACCACGGAGTCGGCCACGTCCCGGTACAGCGGCTCCCGCACACGCCACAGCTCGGCGAGTTCGCCCTCGAGCGGCAGGTCCGTGAGCGGCGGCCGTTCGTCCCGGCCCGCGCGGATGCGCGCGGCCAGCACGTCGAGGGGTGCATGCAGCAACACCGTGAAGGTGCAGGGCCTGAGCAGGAGCTGCCGGGTCGCGGCGGAGAGCACGGCCCCACCGCCGAGGGACACCACGAGGACCTTGTCGTCCTGCAGCAGGGCCGCGGCGATCCGGCCCTCCCGTTCCCTGAAGGCAGGCTCCCCTTCGGTGCGGAGCACCTCGCCTGCAGGCATGCCTGCCTCGGCCGCAAGGACCTCGTCCGTGTCGCGCCAGGCAAGGCCGGTGACGCGGGCGAACTCGCGCCCGACAGTGGTCTTGCCGCTGCCGCGCATGCCCACGAGGGCGACGCGCCTCTTGGCCCCTCTCACAGCCGCCCTGCCGACCCGGCCAGGAACCTTCGCAGCTCCTCCTCGTCGAGCCGCCTGCCGGTGAAGTGCTCGACCTGCGCCGCGGCCTGGGTGAGGAACATCTCGACGCCGGGTACCGGTACGGCCCCCTCGGCGCGCGCGTCGGCAAGCAACCGGGTGCGCACGGGCTGGTACACCATGTCGAGCACGAACGTTCCGGGCAACGGCTTCCACTGCGGCAACAGCCTGGCGTGCTCGTCGGGACGCCCGCTGGAGCCCACGGGCGTTGCGTGCACCACCACCGCAGGCTGGAGCTCGTCCAGCAGTCGCTGCTGCAGGCTGCCCAGGCGCACACCATGGCCGGCGGCAAAGGCCCGCGCAGGGTCGAGGGTGCGCCCGAGCATGGTGACCTGCATCCCGAGCTGCTGCAGTGCCAGCACAGCAGCGCGGGCGGCACCCCCGGTGCCGAGCACGACGCCGTTGCGTCCCTTGGCGGCCGCCCCGAGGCCTGCGCGCTGGAGCGCACCGCGCACGCCCGCGACATCGGTGTTGTGGCCGCCCACCATGCCGTGCGCGTCGAAGGTGAGGGTGTTCACGACGCCCGTTGCTCCGGCCTCGGCGTCGAGGCTGTTGCACTGGGCCGCCATGGCCTGCTTGAAGGGCGCGGTGACCGAGAGGCCGCCGAGGTTGGGCCGTGGCAGCATGGCCACCACCGCCTCCGGCCGCGAGGTCTCGAAGGGCAGGTAGAGCGCGTCCAGCCCGAGGCGCTGGAAGGCCCGGTTGTGCAGCCACGGTCCGAGCGAGTGCAGCGCAGGATTGCCGAGCAGCCCGAACACGCGCGTGTCGCGCGTCAGCCGGTGGACGTGGTAGAGGCCGGCAAGCAGGTCCACGGGCACCTGGCCGGGCGCGGTCTCGGGGGACCCGTCGACGCAGCCGTAGACGAGGCGCGCACCGTGGATGCAGGCGAGCAGGCGCGTGGGCCAGGCGGTACGGCCCATGGCGAAGGCAACCGTCGGGTGCTTGTCCTGGTCGACCGATGCCATCAGCTCGAGCACCGGGGCGGCATCGGCAAGGTCGTGGGCAGTGACCGCGATCTTGGCCACCGTGCATTGCTGCGCGAACAAGCGTTCGTGCACGGCTCGCAGGTCCTTGGGGACCGCGGTCAGGTGGTGGTAGGAGCGGACGAGCAGGCGGAGCCGGTTGCGACCCAGCGACGGGGTCCAGGTCTCCCAGTGCTCGAGGTCGATGCCCTGCGCACCGGCGGACAGCGCAGCACCGAACAGCTCGCGACGCTCGCCGAGCGTGCCGCGCCACGCGCCGCCGTCCTCTTGCGTACGGCAGGCCACCAGCACCGGCAGCCGGATGGCGCCGATGACGGGCTCGAGGTCGGCGTCCAGCGGCCAGCGGTCGAGCCGCAACTCGACCCAGTCGGCGCCGTCCATGGCTGCACGCGCAGCTGCGTGCAGCACCTGTTCGCGGTTCTCGGCGAGGATCGAGGCAACGATCTCGGCCATCAGCGGGCGGCCTCCCCACCGAGCAGTGCCTCGAGCCGGGCGGCCTGGACCGCGTCGAGGCCGCGCATGCGGGCGAGCCGGAGCGCCTCGCGCATGAGCGCCACGTATGCGCCCACGGGCGCGTCACCGGCGGCACGCAGCGCGTCCAGGTGGGCAGCCACCGTCTGGTGGTCGCCGCGCACCACGGGGCCGGAGAGCGAGGGGGCTGGCCCGTCGCGACGACAGGACGAGATGGCGCGCTCCGCAAGTGCGGCGACGAGCATGCGCCGGTCGTCGGGATCGATGCCGCCATGGGCGGCAAGCACCCTCTCGACCGCCCCGAACAGCGCGGTGGCACCGTTCGCGGCAAGCGCACAAGCAGCGTGGTACAGCGATCGACGGCCAGTCGCACAGGGGACCGCCACCATGCCAAGCGACTCGGCGAGGCGGCGCAGCAGCTGCATCGCGTTCTCGTCGCCCGTCAGCACCGCGGGGCCGTGCTCCAGGTTGCGCAAGCCGCTGAGCGGGTCGGGGACGGGGACCGCAGGGTGCAGGATGCCGCGGCGCGCACCGTGGGCAACGAGGGGGTCGAGCACGTCGAGGTCGTGCCTTCCGCTGGTGTGCAGCCAGAGGCTGCAGGGACGCGGTGGCGCTGCAGCACACGCAGCCACCGCGTTCGGCAGGTCCGGGTCCCCCACCGCGAGCACCACGACGTGGGCGTGCGAGAGGTCCGCCACCGACAACACGCGTCCAGCGCCGCAGAAGCGCACCGCAGCTTCCGTGCGCGCGGGGTCGCGCCCGACGAAGCCCATGAGCTCGATGCCGCCGCGGACCCACTGCCTGCCGAGGGCGGAGCCGACACGACCGGGGCCTACGACTGCGAGGTGGATGGTCACCGGGCGGGGATCTTACCCTGCGCCCTCGGCCATCAAGCCGTCCGTCCGCGGCGTCTCCTGCACGGCACTGCGCGCCGCATCGAGCGCACGACGCCGGTTCCGCTCCTCCTGCCTGCGCTCGAGCTCCTCGAGGTAGTCGTCGTCGATCACCTCGCTCAGGTGGTCGAGGTCGTCGAAGCTCTTCGGCCGGTAGCTGGAGCCGAGGTTTCGCATGGCCTCGACCTCCTCGAGGTACGCACGCACCACGGCCTTGTGCAGCTCGATGCGCGTCTCGCTGTTGATCGGGTGCGCCATGTCGGCATGGAGGCGGGCACGGCCGCGGTCGTCGCGGGGTGCGCGGTCGGGGTTGAGCTGGCAACCGCACTGGTTGCAGTAGGCCGCACGCAGGTGGTTCTTGTGGCTGCAACGCAGGCAGTGGTCGGCGAGCTTGCGGCTCGGCATCGCAACGAACGGTCCCTTGACGCCCTCGATGATCTTGAGGTCCCGCACCACGACGGCATGGTCGATGGTGACGCTGCAGTACGCCTTGAGCTTGTTGCGCGGGTCCTCCGTGAGCTTGATGCGGATCTCCGTGAGGTTCAGGCGGGAGGTCGGGACACGCCTTGCGTCAAACACGCGGTCGCCGTCACTGGTGCTCGTCATGCAGTGCTCCTCGGTGCAGCGACGCCGCGGGCACGGGTCACGGACCCGCGCGCGTGACGCCGGGTTACTGGGCCGTGGGCCAGCCAGACTGCACGGGATCGCGAGGCCCAGGCTCTGCCGAGCGGGTGGCGAGCAGGCGGATGCCGTCTCGCTGGAGGGTTCCGAGGGACTGCGCCGCGGCTTCCAACTCGTGCTCGGCCCGGAAGCCGAGGAAGAGGGTGGAGCCGCTGCCAGTCATGCGCACCTCGGGGAAACCCAGCTCGGCAATGCGACGACGGAGCTCAGCCAGCTCGGGGCGGACCCGCTCTGCAGCAGCTTCGAGGTCGTTCGCATCATGCCCGTGGCCCTCGGAATCCCTTGCAGGATGGAGGCTTACAGCGGGCACCGTATCGACCTGCACCGTCGACCGCAAATGTGCTGCGTGGTTTTTGTAGACCTCTGCGGTCGGGCAGCCGAACGGCGGCACCACGAGCAGGAAGTGACGCGGCGCGGTGGTGGCAGGCGCGAGTTCGTCGCCGATGCCGCTCCCCCACTGCGAGCCGCCGTGGAAGAAGAACGGCACGTCGGCACCGAGCGCCACCGAGGCCTGTTGCAGGGCACCTGCTGCCACCGGGTGGCCACAGAGCGCGTTGCAGAGCCGCAGTGCCGCCGCGGCGTCGCTGGAGCCGCCGCCGAGCCCACCACCATGCGGCACGTGCTTGTGCAGCACGATGCGGAAGCGTTGGTGCGAGCCTGCAACCGAGCGGAACAGCCTGACGGCGCGCAACACGAGGTTGTCGGCCGTGGGTTCGACGCGGTTGCGCGGGTCGGTCGCGCGGACCACGAGTTCGTCCTCGGGCCCGTCGCTGCGGGCAGCCCACAACTCGTCGTGCAGCTCCACCTCGTGGAACAGCGTGTGCAGCAGGTGGTAGCCGTCTGCGCGCCTGCCGGTGATGCGCAGCACGAGGTTGAGCTTCGCGCGCGCAGGGAGGAACAGTACGGGTTCAGTCACCGCGCAGCCCCATGTTGTCGAGCAACCGCACGGGGCGGACGCCGTCGACGAATCGTGCGGTGACCAGCATGCGGCCGTCGGTGACCGGGCCAGGCGGCAGCTCGAGCAGGTCGGGCTCGCTGCGCAGCTCGACGTAATCGATCGTCGCGCGCGGCTCGGCAGCCACGAGGTCGCGCACGGTGGCAACCAGGCGGTCGCGGTCGCGGGTGCCGGCGGCAAAGGCCGCCTGCGCGGCGCGGAGCGCCCGGTGGAGCACGGTGGCAGCCTTGCGGTCCGCGGCACCGAGGTACACGTTGCGGCTCGACATGGCGAGGCCGTCGGGCTCACGCACGGTCGGGCAACGCACCACCTCGGTGGGGAAGCCGAGGTCGCGGTTCATGCGCAGGATCACGGCAAGCTGCTGGGCGTCCTTCTGGCCGAAGTAGGCACGGTGCGGGCGAGCGATGGCGAAGAGCCGTGCGACCACCGTGGCGACACCGCCAAAGTGCCCCGGGCGCACGGCACCCTCCATGCCCTCGGCTGCGGCACCGACCGACACGTGCGAGCAGAAGCCCGGGTCGTACATCTGGCCGACCTCGGGTGCGAAGACGGCGTCGACGCCGGCGGCAGCACAGAGGCGGAGGTCGCCCTCGAGGTCGCGCGGGTAGGCAGCCAGGTCCTCCTTCGGCCCGAACTGCAGCGGGTTGACGAAGATCGTGGCCGCCACTCGCGAGCACTCGGCGCGCGCACGCTGCAGCAGGCTGGCATGGCCCTGGTGCAGTGCACCCATCGTGGGCACCAGCCCCACCGTGCAGCCACCTGCGGCCCACTGGGTGCACAGGTCGGCGAACTCGCGCGGGTCGCGCACCAGCCTGGGTCTCGGCGTCCTCGGGATCGCCGCGGCATCGATGCCCAACTCGGCAAGCGGCTCGGTCACGAACGTACGTTCGTGCAGGCGAGGGTGCGGGACCACGAGCCCTGCCGTGTCGATGCGCTCGGTGCCCCACGTGAGCAGGTCGAGGTCGAGCGGACGGGGGTGGTTGCGCATGGCGGGCATGGCGCGACCGGCAGAACGCTCCAGCTCCTTGAACACGCCCAACAGCGCCTCGGGCGCGATGCGCGACTCGAGCTCGGCCACGGCGTTGAGGAACGGGCCCTGGCTGGGGCCGTCGCCGACGAAGGCGTACTCGCGGAACGAGGAGGCGCGCAGCACGCGCACGCCTGGCACCGCGGCGAGCTGGGCCAGCGCCTCGTGCAGCCGCGCCGCACGGTCGCCGAGGTTGCTGCCGAGCGCGACCAGCGCGCGAACCGGTTCGACGGGGTTGGGACGCATCGGTCGGCTGGGTCAGTTCATCCCGGGCTCGGACGAGGGCGGGAAGTCGCCGCCGTCGTCGTCGGACTCCATCCTGCCGGTCGTGACGGTGCGGTAGGCACCGAGGCACAGACCCCACACCACGTAGCCGACGGTGACGAAGGCGAGGGCGAACTGCCACTCGATGGCAGCGAGGCCGATGAGCACAACGAGTCCCGCGAGGAAGGGAAAGCTGTGGCGTCCCTTCACCAGGGTGTACACGGCATGCGGGTAGGGCACGCGGCTCACCATGAGCAGGCCGATGAGGGCAAGCACGAAGGGCATGGCGACGACGATCCAGTCGAAGGACTCGTTGGGCAGCAGGACCCCGGAGAGCACCTTGTCCTGTTCGCCGCGCGTGCAGAAGAGCGCGATGAGCGAGCAGACCACGGCAGCTGCAGCAGGCGACGGCAGCCCCTTGAACTCCTTGTGGTCGCCCTCGTCGAGACCTGCCTCGACGTTGTAGCGGGCGAGCCTGAGTGCTGCGCACAGCACGTAGATGGCCGCCGCCACGTAGTAGAGCTTGGGGTGTGCGGGCAGCAGGTGGTTCACGTCGGTCTGGGCATGCCAGTCGATCAGCACCTTGCCCATGAAGGCGGGCGCCGCGCCGAAGGTGACCATGTCCGCCATGCTGTCGAGCTGGGCGCCGAAGGGCGTGGCCTGGTTGGTCATGCGCGCGATGCGGCCGTCCAGCGCGTCGAACACCATGGCAACGAACACGAGGATCGCAGCCGTGTGGAACAGCCCAACCACGCTGCTGAAGGGGACGCCGGGTGCGACGCCACGCAGCGCGTCCGCCACGTAGCTGATGGCCAGGAACCCGAAGTACAGGTTGCCCAGCGTCACCAGGCTGGGGAGCACGGGCACGTTCTTGAGGGCACGCAACCCGCGACGCTTGCGTCGCAGCGGCGGGAGGTCCTCGAGGCGGGTGGTCATGGGGCGGGAGGATAGCCGATGGGGACAGCGCCCCTGCGGACGCGGGGGCTTTTCCCGGGACTAGCGCGGGCCGGCAGGCACCCTGCGGACGAGGAAGTCGGCGAGGGAGTCGTAGAGGTGCGCCCGGGTCCCGCGGCCCTCGCTGATGCCGTGGGCACGGTTGGGGTAGGCGAGGAACTCGAACTTCTTGCCGTGCGCCACCAGCGCGTCGACCATCCGTTCGGCGTTCTGGTAGTGGACGTTGTCGTCGCCCGTGCCGTGGACCAGCAGCAGCGCGCCCTCGAGGTTGGCTGCATGCGTGACCGGTGAGCACTGCACGTAGACCTCGGGCACCTTGCGCGGGTCGCCGCAGTAGCGCTCCTGGTAGATGGTGTCGTAGAGCCGGATGTCGGTCACCGGTGCCACCGACATGCCGGCGGCGAACAGCTTGGGGTGGCGCAGCAGCAGGTTGAGCGTCATGGCACCGCCGCCCGACCAGCCCCACACGGCACAACGAGGCGCGTCGACCCATGCATGCTGTTGCTGCAGCGCGAGCACCGCCTGGTTCCAGTCGTGGGAGCTCAGCACGCCGATCTGCTGGTACAGGGCCTTGCGCCATGCGCGTCCCTTGGGGGCAGGGGTGCCGCGCGCGTCCAGCGACATGACGACGTAACCGCGCTGCGTGAGCCAGCGGTGGAACAGGTGGTGCCCGAGGCCCCAGCGGTCCATGACGGTCTGCGACCACGGCTCGCCGTAGACGTGGAACAGCACCGGCCACCGCCTCGCCGGGTCGAAGTCGTGCGGGTACATCGCCCAGCCGTCGATCTCGACACCGTCGGCGGTGCGCACCCTGAAGAACTCGTTCTTGCCGCGCTGCAGGGCCGCGACGCGGTTGCGGAGCCGCTCGTTGGGCTCGAGCACGCGCAGGGTCTCGTGCGAGGGCAGCGCGACCAGGTCGACCACTGGCGGCTGGTCGAAGCGCGAGAACGTGCGGATGGACAGCGAGCCGTCGGGGGAGACCTGGTGCTCGTGCCAGCCTGGCTCGGTCGCGGGCGAGAGCCGCTCCCACGCACCGGAGGCTAGGTCGACGGAGAACAGGTACTGCTGCGTCGCGTTCCCGTCGCAGCCCGCGACGTACAACTGGCCACGGTCCACGTCCGCGTGCACCACGGCCATCACGTCTGCATCGCCGGGCGTGAGCAACCGTGCCGCAGAACCGTCCCACGGCACCGTCCACGCATGGCGCCACCCGTCCGAGTCACTGGTCCAGAAGAAGGACTTGCCGCCCTGCAGCCAGCGGAAGTCGTCGCGCACGTCCACGTACGCCGCATCGCGCTCCTCGCGCACGAGGCGCAGCGTGCCCGCGGTCGCGTCCGCGGCGTAGACGCGCAGCACGTTCTGCTCGCGCGGCAGCCACTGCACTGCGAGCTCACGTCCGCCAGGGTGCCACTCCATGCGGGCGAGGTAGTTCTCCCGCGGGTCACCCGGTGTCTGCAGCCACGTCGTGCTGCCACCGGTTGCCGCCACCACGCCGATGCGGGCCGAAGAGTTGGTGGTGCCGGCCTTCGGGTACTGCACGGGGACCGTGCGGCTGTAGGGACCCGAGAGGTTGTCGATCATCAGGAACTCGCCCACCCCACTCACGTCGAGCTGCCAGTAGGCGATGCGGGTCCCGTCCGGGCTCCAGCGGAACCCGTCGCGGCAGTCGAACTCCTCCTCGTACACCCAGTCGAAGGTGCCGTTGACGAGGGTCGCGGAACCGTCCTGCGTGAGCCGGGTGCGCGCACCGCTGGCCACGTCCTCGACGTAGAGGTCGTTGGAGCACACGTAGGCCACCCGGGTGCCGTCCGGCGACCACTTGGCGAACATGAGGCCAGACCCTGGCAGGCCCGTGCCGAGGCGGCGCGGGGACTCGCTGCCCGCGAGCGCGAGCACGTGGTAGTCGCCGCGGGTGTTCTGGCGCCACACGCGCTTGCTGTCGGTGAACAGCAACACCCTGGTGCCGTCGGGCGAGAACACGTGGTCCTCGACCCACAGCGGGCGGTCGGACCCTGCCGGTACGAGTCGCGCTGCAGGCACCAGCACGGAGCTCGCACCGCTGCGTGCGTCGACGCGGCGCAGTTCGAGAGCACGGACACCCCCGCCTGCGGGCTCGAGCGTCGCGTAGTGGCTGCCGTCGAGCCAACGGGCCGGGCCGAACCGCTGCGGCGAGAACTCCGCGCCGACGACGCGCTGCGCGTCGAGCCGTGCGGGGTCCTGTGCGGGCAGCAACAGGCTGGGGAGCAACGCGAGCAGCACGACAGGGACGTGGCGCATGCAGGCACTCTAGCCAGCGCGTGCCCGGCCGGCGAAGAGGCTCAGGTGAGGGCGAGGAGCCAGCCGATCGCGTCGGGCCAGAGCCCGAGCCAGACCACCACGACCGCGCAGACGGTCACGACGGCTGCAGCACCAGCGGCAACCTTCTCGAGCGGCCCGGACTGGGCCGCCGTGGGCGCGGGCTCGAACAGCACGGCACGCACCACCAGCAGGTAGGACCATGCGCTCACGGCCGTGGTCAGCGCGAGCACCACCGCGCCGGCAGCCACCGTGCGGGACCCGTCGACACCGAGCCCGGACTCGAGTGCCTCGCGCAGCACCGACCACTTGGCGAGGAACCCTGCGAGCGGGGGCACGCCGAGCAGGCTGAAGAGGAAGAGGCAGAGGCCGAGGACCACCGCCGGCCGCGTGCGGACGGCACCCGCGAGCGCGACGAGCGAGGCACTGCCGCGGTCGTTCTCCAGCATGCCGAGGCAGGTGAACGCCCCCATCGTCGCGGCTGCGTAGGCGAGCAGGTACTGGGCGAGTACGGCCTTGGCACTGGCGTCGGGCAGGCACGCCAGTGCGAGGACGATCACGCCCGCATGGCCGATCGAGCTGAAGGCAAGGATGCGCTTGGCATCGCGCTGCACCAGCGCCACGAGCGTCGCCAGCAGCATGGTGGCCACGGCTGCGCCGGCCAGTGCGGTGCCGAAGGCTGCGTGCGTCGCGATGCCGGCCGGCAGCAGCGCGTCGAGGGCACGGACGGCCACGGCCACGAGTGCGAACTTGGGCACCGTGGCGAAGGCGGCGACGTTTGCGGAGGGAGCACCCTGCCAGGCGTCGGGAGCGACGAAGTGGAAGGGCACCAGGGCGAGCTTGTATGCGAGCCCGACGGCAGCGAGCAGCAGGGCACCCAGGGCTGCGGTGGGAACCGTCGAGGTGAGTGCCGTTGCGATGCCGGCGAAGCCAAGCTGGCCGGTGAGCCCGTAGAGATGGCTCATGCCGAAGAGCGTGAGACCGCTGGCGATGCCGCCGAACAGCACGAACTTCATGCCGGCCTCGGCAGCCCTGCGGTCGCGGACACGCCAGGCGGCCAGAACGCAACTCGAGAGCGACACTGCCTCGAGGCCGAGCCAGAGCGTGACGAGGTTGGCCGAGCAGGCCACGACCATGCTGCCGAAGGCAAGGCCCTGCACCATGGCGGCCCATGCGCCCGCGTCGCCGGTGCGCGCCGAGTCGCGCAGTCCGCCGAGGAGGGCGAGCACGGTGGTCAGGAGGATCGCAGGGCGGGCAAGCCGGGCGAGACCGTCCACCACCAGCATTTCGCTGCCTTGGGCCTGCTGGTCGGTGAGGCAGAACAGCAACGCGAGCAGGGTCCCGAGCAGGGCCACGTGCACCGCGATCCGTGAGCCGGGCCGCACCATGTCGGCGGCAAGGGTGGCCAACACCGCACCGCCCATCGCCAGCTCGGCGAGGGGGACCATGGCCCAGCCTTCGACGAGCGGGTTCACGGGCGCACCTCCCCCAGCAGGGCGGCAACGGCCTCGGCACCGGGGCGCAGGGCGTCAGTGAGCAACGAGGGGACGACGCCGAGCAACACGACCAACACGACGAGCGGGAGCACGGAGGCCAGTTCGACGCCGCGGATGTCGGCAAAGGAAGCGTGCGCGGGGTGGCGCAGCGGACCGCCGTTCACGCGCTTGACCATCCACAGCAGGTAGGCGGCGCTCAGCACCACCGACAGGGCGGCACAGACACCCATGGCGGCAAACGGTCCGTTGGCGCGGAACGAGCCGGCGATCACGAGGAACTCGCCCACGAAGCCACTGAGCCCGGGCAGACCTGCACCGGCGAGCGCGGCGAACAGCAGCAGCCAGCCGAAGCGGGGCATTACGGTGGCGATGCCGCCGAAACCGTCCACGTCGCGGTGGTGCGCGCGCTCGTAGAGCACGCCCACCAGCAGGAAGAGCAGCGAGGAGCTGAGTCCGTGCGTCACGGCCTGCACGAGCGCACCGTTGACACCCACGGCACTCCCGGTGGCGAGACCGAGGATGCAGAAGCCCATGTGGGCGACCGAGCTGTAGGCAACGAGTCGCTTGAGGTCGGACTGGCCGAGCGCCACCCACGAGGCCCACAGGATGCCGACCGCACCGACCCAGCCCAGTGCCGGGGCCACGGCGACGAAGTCCGCGGGGAACAGGGGCAGGCCGACGCGGTGGATGCCGTGGACGCCCAGCTTGAGCAGCACGCCGGCGAGCAGCACCGACACGGCAGTCGGCGCCTGCACGTGTGCGTGCGGCAGCCAGGTGTGCAGCGGGAAGGCCGGGATCTTGACCAGCGTGGCGAGCAGCACGGCAAGCAGGCCGAAGGCCGACAGCGACATGCCGAGGAAACTGGTGTCCGCCCAGTGCCGCCAGAGCAGGGCGAGGTGCCGGATGTCGAAGCCGCGCGGCACGAGCACCGTGGCCGTGCCTGCTGCATCCGAGGTCACCTTGAGGCCGTGCAGGACCGCACCACCGTCCGTACCGTGGGCTGCGAGCACCGATGCGTCGACCGGGACGACCATGCCTGCCGCAGGCACTGCGTTCCACAGTGCGACCAGCAGCACGAGCAGCATCACACTGCCCGCGAGGGTGAAGACGAAGAACTTGAGGGCGGCGTAGCGCCGCTGGGCACCGCCCCAGATGCCGACGAGCGCCAGCATCGGCACCAGCATGACCTCCCAGCAGACGTAGAAGACCAGGAGGTCGAGGGTGACGAACACCCCGTTCATGCCCGCGAGCAGCACCAGCACGAGGGCGTGGTAGGCGCGCGGCATGCGCGACTCGTTCCAGGCGGCGAGCGTGGCACACAGCGTCACGAGCCCGCTCAGGGCCAGCATCGCCGCACCGAAGGCATCGACGCCAACCGTCCAGTTGGCACCGAGGTCGGCGCTCCACGCGTGCGTGGTCACGGCGCGGAAGCCGGCCGTGGGCTCGCTGCGGAACCACGCGAGCAGGTTGAGGCCTGCGACCAGCGACACGAGTGAGCCCGCGAGGGCAAGCCAGCGGCTGTGCCTTGCCCCGCTGACCGCCGGCAGCAGCAGGCACAGCAGCGCCAGCAACAGCGGCCCGAACACGGTGATGCCGAGTCCGTCGAACATCAGCGCAGCACCTCCAGCAACACTGCAGCACCACAGAGCAGGGCCACCAGCACGTAGGTCGTCAGGCGGCCGGCATGGAGCCGGGCACCGCTGCGGCCGACCGTGGCGAGGAGACGGCCGATGCCGTCCACGAAACCGTCGATGGAACGCAGGTCGTCGGTGCGCTGGCTGCCAGGCTCCTCAAGGCGCGTGAGGCGCCGCAGCATGCCGAGGTCGAGCCGTGCGAGCAGGCGCCCGGCAGAATCGCCCAGGCCGCGCGCGAACAAGCGGTTCCACGCGCCGTCGATGCCCCACAGGTCGGCTGCACCACGGTGCAGGCCGCCGAGCCGGTTGGCCAGTGCACCTGCAGCATCCTTGCCGCGCGCCGGCATCACGACGAACACGACGAGCGCGAACGTGGCGCCCACGGCAAGCAGGGTGAGCGCGAGCGCCATCGCCGCGCCATGGGCCTCGAGGTGCACTGCACCCAGCGCGTGGTCGAGCCAGTCGCCGGCACTGAATCCCCACACCAGGGTCAACGGCGCGAGTGCGAGCAGCACCACCTTGGCGCCGCCCTCGGGGTCGTGGGCGTGGTCGACGACATGGGCGTCACGCGAGGTCCCGGCGAAGATGCGGAACCACCAGCGCAGCATGTAGGCACCGGTCAGCAGGCTGCCGAGGCTGGAGAGCACGAGCGGGCCCCAGCTCCAGCCACCCTGCGCCAGGGCGCGAGAGAGTTGTGCGGCGAGGACGGCGTCCTTGGACCAGAAGCCGCTGAAGAAGGGAGTGCCCAGGATGGCGAGCACTGCGGCAAGGCTCGTCCACGCGGTGAGCGGCATCTTCTTGCGCAGGCCGCCGAGACGGTCGAGGTCCTGGCAGCCGTGGCACGCATGGATGACGGCACCGGCGCACAGGAACAACAGGCACTTGAACACGGCGTGCGTGAAGAGGTGCGCGACCGCGGCCGGGGTGCCGTTGTGCGCCTCGCCTGCGCCCAGGGCGGCGAACATGAGTCCCAACTGGCTTACCGTCGAGTAGGCCAGCACGGCCTTGAGGTCCCACTGCACGCATGCGATCGATGCGGCGAGCAGGCAGGTGAAGGCTCCGGTCCAGCCCACCACCTCGAGTGCCGACGGGGTGAAGAGGAAGTCGACGCGCGCGACCAGGAACACGCCTGCAGCC
>JBEGVB010000176.1:0-26991 GCA_041178545.1 Planctomycetota bacterium | reverse complement strand
CCCTGCGCACTGCAGCCGGCAGGTGCAGCGACCGCCGCCATGCTGCGTGGGATCGCCCCGGAGAGCTCTGCAACCGTGGTCCCCTGCTCGTCCAGCAGCGCGCGCAGTTCCGCGACGGTGTTGGTGAGCACAGCCGGGTCCGTGAACACCCCCGTGCCGATCTGCACCGCACTGGCACCGGCGCAGAGGAACTCGAGCACGTCCTCCGCGCAGGTGGCGCCGCCGACCCCGATGACCGGGATCCGCACCACCTTGGCAACCTCGTAGACCATCCGCAGGGCAACGGGCTTCACTGCGGGCCCCGAGAGCCCGCCGATGACGCGCCCGAGCACGGGCTTGCGCCGGCGCCAGTCCACGGCCATGCCGATGAGCGTGTTGATCGCGGTGATGCCGTCGGCACCGCCCTGCTCGGCTGCGCGCGCGATCACCGTGATGTCGGTGACGTTGGGTGACAGCTTGGCGAACACCGGCAGCGGAGTGACCGCCTTGACCGCGCGAATGGCTTGTTCCGTGAGCCTCGGGTCGGTGGAGAAGAAGAGCTTGCCCGCCTGCACGTTGGGGCAGCTGAGGTTCACCTCGAGGGCGTCACAGCCGGCAGCCGTGAAGCGCTGGGCGAGGCTCACGAACTCCTCGATTGACTCACCGCCGATGTTGATCACGACCTTGGGGCCGAGACTCTTCATCTTCGGCAGGCTCTCGGCGACGAAGGTGTCGACGCCCTTGTTCTCGAGGCCAATCGAGTTGAGCATGCCTGCGGCGGTCTCGCGGATGCGCGGCGGCGGGTTGCCCTCGCGCGGCAACAGGGTCACCGTCTTCGACACGAGAGCCCCGACCTTGGAGAGGTCGGCGAACTCCCGGCCCTCCCAGCCGGACCCAAAGGTCCCCGAGGCACTGAGGACGGGATTGTCGAGGCGGAGGGATCCTAGGGCGGTGTTCAGCACGGCGCGGACCGGTTCCCGGAGGGTCCGGGAAGGGCTCGGTCAGGATACCGCCGGCTTGCGTGCGGAGGAGGCGCGATCTTCGCGCATCAGCAAAATGAACAAGCCGATGGCACCGACGGTGATGCACGAGTCCGCCACGTTGAAGGCGGGGAACACGATGCGCTCCGCCCCCTCCCCGTGGAAGAAGAGCAGGAAGTCCCGGACGGCCCGGTTCGGCTGGGTGAGGTTGTCGTAGAGGTTGCCCAGTGCCCCCGCCAGGATCAGTCCCAGCACGAGCAACTGGACTCGGTTGGCCACGGCGGTCCGCCGCGCGAACCAGACCAGCAGGACCAAGGCGAGGCAGCGCAAGACGATGAGCGGGACCGTCATGCCCTGCCCCAGCCCCCAGACCGTGCCGGTGTTGGTCCAGTTCACGAGGCTGAAGCTGACAAAGCCGCGCCAGATGCTCTCCTCCGCCACCGGTGCACCGGGGTAGAGGGTCTCAAGGCGAGCGAACGACCACGCCTTGGACCACAGGTCCAGTGCCACCAAGGGTGCAACGGGCCCCCAGAACAGGGCCCTGCTCCGCCACCCTCGGTCCTCGGCAGACCCGCTCACGCGCTCTCGCGACCGGTCTCTTCCGCTTCCTGGTGCTTCACGCAGTAGCGGGCCCAGGGCAGGTACTGGAGCCGGGCCTTGGGGATCCACGGATCGACCTTGACCTTCGGAGCCTTGACCGGCTTCACGGGCTTGGATGCCTTGGCGCCCTTGCCCTTCTTGCCGGCGTCCTTGCCCACCTTCTTCTGGGCCTCCGAGTCCTCGACGCAGAGCGGGCACATGCCGAAGTCCCAGTCTCCCTTGCCGTCGATGCGGTCGATGGCGGACTCGATGAGTTGGATCGTCTCCTCCTCGTTCTCGATCACACCGAGCATGAACGCCTGGTCGTAGTTGTCGGTGCCCTGGTCGGCGAGGTGGTCCACCGAGGCGTCCTGGTCCGAGGCGCGCAAGGCCTCGTCCCGCATGGAGCCTACGTCACCGCGCAGACTGGCGAGCTGGTGCTTGAGGACGGCCTTGTACTTGGCCAACTCGGGCTTGGTGGGCTTGGGCATAACTTCCTGTCAAACAAGCGCTTGAAAGCGGACACACAAGCGCGTCCCCTGCGGACGCAACACTGCGCTCACCTTCCGCGGGGAAAGTGCCGCGCGATCGGGGCGGGGACGTTACGACGGGCTGGCAGGAAGTCAAGGCGAACCGAGGCCGACGCATCCGCTGCCTTTCCTGCGCGGCGACACGAACCCCTCGCTACCCTCAGCTGCGCACGAGCCGATGCCAGAAGCCCCGCATAGTCGCACGCTCCAGTTCCTCGCGGACTTCCTGGTCTACCTCGGGGCCGAGCTGCAGGTGTCGCCCCACACGGTGGCAGCCTACCGCCGCGACCTGGGCCGCATGCTGGAGTCGCACCCAGCGGACCTGCCCGACCGGTCGGCACTGGCGCAACACCTGCTCGGGCTGCAGCGCACCCTCGCCCCGGCCTCGGTCGCCCGCGCGGCAGCGGCGATCCGGGGCTTCTACCGATTCCTCCACGCAGAAGGCCTGGTCCCGGAAGACGCGGCAGAAGGGTTGCTCGGCCCCAAGCTGGAGCAACGGTTGCCCAAGGCGCTGAGCCGGGACGCCATGCGCCGCCTGCTCTCGCAACCGACCGACGACACTGAGTTGGGGCTGCGCGACCGTGCCATCCTGCACGTGCTGTACGCAACCGGGTGCCGCGTTGCCGAGGTGACCGACCTGCGCACCACCAGCATCGTCGAGGAGCACCGGCTGCTGCGTGCCTTCGGCAAGGGCCGCAAGGAACGACTCATCCCCATCTCCGACGAAGCGCTGCAACTGGTGATGCGCTACCGGGACGGGGTGCGCCCCGTTCTCCGCACGAGGGCGGCCAAGGACCCGGGCGACGTGTTGTTCCTCTCCCGCACCGGCAGGCCGCTCGACAGGGTGCGCATCTGGCAGGTGGTACGCGAGGCAGCGGGAGCTGCGGGCATCGAGGCTGCGTGCTCGCCCCACGCGTTGCGGCACTCCTTCGCGACCCACCTCGTCGCGGGCGGCGCCGACCTGCGGTCAGTGCAGGAGATGCTGGGGCACGCTTCACTTGCCACGACGCAGGTCTACACCCACGTGGACCACGAGCGCCTCAAGACCGTGCACGGGCGGTTCCACCCGCGCGGCTGAGCTCACTCCTCGCCGCCACCCTCGCGCACACGGTTGCGCGGACGCACGAAGCCGCGCGTGCCCTGCGCGCAGAACTCGAGGAACATCCGGCCCTCGGGAGTGGTGCCCGGGTTGCCCGCGGCAAGCGCTGCGAGCGCAGCTGGCTTCACGCCCATGCCGGAGAGGAACACGGCACGGTAGCAGTCCTTGACGTCCTGGACGGCTGCGGCGGCGATGCCGCGGCGGCGCATCCCGACGCGGTTGAGGCCGATGACCGCGTTGCGCTCGGCTGCAGTGCAGAAGGGGGGCACGTCCACGGTCATCATCGAGACTCCGCTCACGATCGCGCCGCTGCCCACCCTGCAGAACTGGTGGATGCCCGTGTTGCCGCTCACGAACGCGTGTGCGCCGATGAAGACGTGGCCACCCACCAAGGCGCTGTTGGCGCAGGTGACGAAGTCCTCCACCACGACGTCGTGTGCGAAGTGGCACCCGCCCATGATGAAGCAGTCGGCACCGATGCGCGTCACGCTGCCCGGCTTGGAGCCACGGTGCACGGTGACGTGCTCGCGCAGCACGGTGCGGTCGCCGACCTCCACGCGCGAGTCGACCGAGGGGTCGAAACCGCGGACCTGCGGTTCGCCACCGACGACTGCATGGCTGTCCACGAACACCTGCCGGCCCAGCACCGTCCGAGCACGAACACAGGCATGGGATGCGAGGCGCGAGCCCGCACCGACCACCGCACCTGGGCCCACCACGGCATACGGGCCGATCTCGACGCCATCGCCGAGCACCGCGCTCGGGTCCACCACTGCAGTCGCATGGATCATGAGGTTGTCCACTGGGACGCACCGCGTCCTCCCCTCGAATATGCAGGATGAGGAACGGGACGCGAGCGCAAAACGGCACCTCGCCCTACGCTGCCGACCCAGAGCATGGACGAAGCCTCTCGCACGCGGGTCCCGTTGCGCAGGAAGCTGCTGTTCGCAGTCGCCCCGCTCGTCCTGCTGCTGCTGGTCGGCGAGGTTGTCATGCGCATCGCACGCGACCCGCTGCACCTCGGCAGCTTCCGCGAGTTGCGGCTCGACCAGGCCAAGCGCGGCTACCCCTCGCAGCTGGACCCCCGACTCGGGTACTCGCCCGTCCCGGGCCACGCGACCGGGGAGAGCCGCTGGGGCACGCGGGTGCACATCGACGCGGAGGGCCTGCGGAGCAACGGGCCGGGGGCACCCGAGCAACTCCCTGGGATCGTGGCCGTCGGCGACTCCTTCACCTTCGGCGACCAGGTGCACGACGAGGAGTCCTGGCCTGCGCACCTTGCGCGGACCATGGGCTGCAAGGTCTGGAACGGCGGCGTGTTCGGCTACAGCCTCACGCAAGCCGTGTTGCGAGCCGAGGACCTGCTGCAAGGACGCGAGGTGGCCTGGGTCGTGTTGAGCATCATCCCGGACGACATCCAGCGCAGCGAGTTCCGTCGCCGCTACACGTCGGTGCCGTGGTTCGAGATCCGCGACGGGCAACTCGTGCTGCGCAACGTCCCGGTGCAGGAACACGTAGCGCCCGAGGAGGCAGCCTCACGGCGGTTCAAGGACACCATCGGCCACAGCGCATTGCTCGACGGCATCCTCGCCGAGACCGCGAAACAGTGGTGGATCACAGACCAGAAGGAGCAACGCATCGACCCGCCCGTGCGCGGTGCAGACCTCGCACCGCTCCTCGTCGACCGGCTGCAGGCAGCCTGTACCGCTGCGGGAGCGAGGCTGCTGGTCGTGGTCCAGGGACAGGGTCCCCACCTGTTCGGCTCCGACGCGATGCTTGCGCACGCGAGGGCTCGCGGCATCGCCACCCTCGACCTGGTCGCAGCCTACCGCGAGGCACGCACGACCGACCCGACGGTCACCGCACGATGGTTCGACGGCCACATGACCGCGGCAGGGAACGCATGGGCCGCGGAACGGATCGCAGAGGCCCTGCGCGCACACCCGCCCCGCTGAGGCAGGAACTGCTGGTCCCCGTTCAGGCGTCGTCTCGCGCCGGACCTTCTGTGCGGAGCGCCTCGAACACCGCGTCCGCCACGCTGGCCGGGAGCCCGGGCACTGCACCCAACTCCTCGCGCGTGGCCCGGCGCAGGCCGCCCAGCGACCCGAAGTGTCGCAGGAGCTGGCGCCGCCTGGTCGGACCGACCCCGGGCACCGCGTCGATCTCGCTGCCGATCCTGCCGCGCTGCTGGCGGTGGTACGAGACGGCGAACCGGTGCGCCTCGTCCCGCACTGCTGCCATCAGCAGCATCTCGGGACTGTTGGCAGGCAGCGGCAGCGGCTCCTCGCGTCCGGGGAGGAACACGCGTTCGTCGGTGGCACGACGCGCGTCGCCAAGACCGCGCAGCCGGCTCTTCGCGAGCCCGCACACGGCAAGTTCCTCCGTGAGTCCAAGTTCGGCGACCGCACGCAGTGCCGAGGCGAGCTGGGCCGCACCTCCGTCCACCACCAGCAGGTCCGGTAGCTCCTCGTCCTCGCGCTCCATGGCCAGCCCCAGGCTGCGCGCGACCGCCTCCTCCATCGCCTTGAAGTCGTCCGTGCCGTTGCCTGCCGAGATGCGGAACCGCCGGTACTCGGCCTTGTTCGGCTTCCCGTCCGCGAACCCGACGCGCGAGGCCACGGTTGCCACGCCCTGGGTGGTGGAGACGTCGATGCAGTGGATGCGGGCAGGAGCCTCGTCCAGCCCCAGCAGGGTCGCGAGCCGTTCGGCACCCACCCGACGGCGCGAGGCGGCGTCGGTGGCAGCCGCGTCCGCAAGGGCGGCATTCTGCATCGCCAGCTCGAGCCGGGTCCGCGGGGTACCACGCTGTGGCACGTGGAGCTCCACCTTCGTCCCGCGTCGGTCCGACAGCCACGCCTCGATCGCCTCGGACTCGGCGGGCGCGACCGGGACCAGCACCGACTGCGGCACGGCACCCTCGCCCTCGTAGAGACGGCCCAGCACGTCCGCCAGCAGCAGGTCGTCGGGCAGGTCCACCTCCGACCGTTCGCGTCGGCAGCCTGCGAGCAGGCCGTTGCGGAAACTCAAGACGGCCACCTGCACCTGGTCGCCGCTGCGGTGGATGCCGATCGCGTCCTGGTCGCGCTCGTGGGCGGCTGCGGTGCGACGCTCCACCACCTGGGCCAGCGCGTCGAGCAGCTGCTTGGCCTCCTGCGCCTTCTCGAACTCCAGCAGCTCCGCAGCGAGGTGCATGCGGTCCGTCAGCTCCTGCACCACGTCCCCGGCCTCGCCCCGCAGCACGGCCACGGCGCGGTCGAGGTGCTGCTCGTAGTCGGAACGCGAGATCAGCCCGGTGCACGGTGCCGGGCAACGGCCGATCTGGTGCTTCATGCAGGGCCGGCTGCGGTTGTGGAACACCGCGTCGGTGCAGTCCCGCAGCGGCGAGACCTTGTGGAGCAGCCGCAGCGTCTGCCGCACCGCCCGCGCCGAGGCAAACGGTCCGTAGTAGTCGGCACCGTCGTTGCGACGCTTGCGCGTCAGCCGGAACCACGGCCACGGCTCACGCCGGTCCAGCCGCAGCATGAGGAACGACTTGTCGTCCCTCAACTTGATGTTGTAGCGGGGCCGTCGCTGCTTGATCAGCGAGTTCTCCAGCAGCAAGGCCTCCTGCACCGTGGCCGTGACCACGAAGTCGACCGTGGCGGCCTCGCGCGTGAGGAACCGCAACTGGGGCCTGCCGTCGCCGCCGGGCACCAGGTAGCTGCGCACGCGGGAGCGCAGGTTGGTGGCCTTGCCGATGTAGAGCGCCTTGCCGTCTGCGTCGAGGAACAGGTAGACGCCGGGCAGCTCGGGGAATCGGCTGACGTGCTCCAGGGAGCCGCGGCTCAAGCGAACTCCATCTCCAGCTTCTCCAGCCGGAACACCTCGTCGCGCAGTGAGGCTGCGCGCTCGAAGTCGAGCGCTCGCGCAGCAGCCATCATGTCTGCACGCAGCTTCTGCAGGTGGAGTGCAAGGCTGCGCCGGTCCGGGAAGGCAGGGCGATCCGCAGGGCCGGGCACCGCGACAGGCGCGTCGTCGGCGCGGGGCGCGGTCTTGCGTCCGCGCCTGCCCTTGGTCTTGCCCAGCTCCTCCGCAGGCAGTTCCTGCAACAGGTCGCGGACCTCCTTGCGGATCGTGCGCGGGACGATGCCGTGCTCGAGGTTGTGTGCGACCTGCCGGACCCGGCGGCGTTCCATCTCCCCCGTCGCTGCACGGATCGAGTCGGTCTCCCGGTCCGCGTAGAGGATCACGCGGCCGTCCACGTTGCGGGCCGCGCGGCCGCAGGTCTGGATCAGGGACGTCCTGCTGCGGAGGTAGCCTTCCTTGTCGGCGTCGAGCACGGCCACCAGCGTGACCTCGGGGATGTCTAGCCCCTCGCGCAGCAGGTTGATCCCCACGAGGATGTCGAAGACGCCGAGCCGCAGGTCGCGGATGAGCGCCGACCGCTCGATGTTGTCCACGTCCGAGTGCAGGTACCGCACCTTGAGACCGAGGTCGCGCAGGTAGTCGGTGAGTTCCTCCGCGGAGCGCTTGGTCAGGGTCGTGACCAGTGCCCGCTCGCCACGCTGGGCCCGGAGTCGCACCTCTCCCACCACGTCGTCCACCTGCCCGCGCGCCGGGCGGATCTCCACCGGGGGGTCGACCAGGCCGGTGGGCCGCACCACCAGCTCGACGATGCGGTCCTCGCTCCGCTTGCGTTCGTACTCGTCCGGGGTGGCGGACACGTACACGACCTGCCCCTGGAGCGCCTCGAACTCGTCGAACTTGAGCGGACGGTTGTCGAGGGCGCTCGGCAGGCGGAAGCCATGGTCCACCAGCATCTGCTTGCGACTGCGGTCGCCGCGGTACATGCCCCCAGCCTGCGGGACCGAGACGTGCGACTCGTCCACGAACAGCAGGAAGTCGTCCGGGAAGTAGTGCAACAGCGTGGCTGGCGGCTGCCCCGGCGCACGACCGTCCAGGTGACGGCTGTAGTTCTCGATGCCCTGGCACAGGCCGGTCGCACGCATCACCTCGAGGTCGTGCCGCGTGCGCTGGCCGAGCCGCTGGGACTCCAGCAACTTGCCCTTCGACTCGAACCAGGCGAGGCGCTCCTCCATCTCGGCCTCGATGTGGTTGCACGCCTCCAGCAGCTGGGTGCCGGTGGTCACGTAGTGGCTGGTCGGGTAGATGGTCACCGACTCCAGCTGGGACAGCACCTCGCCCCGCAGCGGGTCGATCGCGACCACGTCCTCGACCTCGTCGCCCCAGAGCTCGATGCGGATCGCGCGCGCCTCCTCGTACGAGGGATAGACCTCCACCACGTCGCCGCGCACCCGGAACCGTCCGGCCTGGAAGTCGAAGTTGTCGCGGACGAACTGGATGGCGGTGAGCTGCCGCAGCAGCACGTCGCGCTCGATCCGCTGCCCCTTGCGCACCGTGACCGACAGCTCGCGGTAGTTCTCCGGCGAGCCGAGGCCGTAGATGCAGGAGATCGAGGCGACGATGATCACGTCGCGGCGTTCCATCAGCGAGCGGGTCGCGGAGTTGCGCATTCGCTCGATGGACTCGTTGATCATCGCGTCCTTCTCGATGTACGTGTCCGTGGTCGGCACGTACGCCTCCGGCTGGTAGTAGTCGTAGTAGCTGACGAAGTACTCGACCGCGTTCTGGGGGAAGAAGGACTTGAACTCACCGTACAGCTGGGCGGCGAGGGTCTTGTTGGGCGCGAGCACCAGCGTGGGCCGCTGGAGCGCCTCCACGGTCTTCGCGACGGTGAAGGTCTTGCCCGATCCCGTCACCCCGAGCAGCGTGCAGGCTGGGGCCCCACCGCGCAGCCAGTCCGTGAGCCTTGCGATCGCCTGCGGCTGATCGCCCGCGGGCTGGTACGGGCTCACCATCCGGAACTGCATGGCCGTGCTCTTAGGCGGCCAGCACTGCGGATTCCACCAAGGTGCCGCGAACCATGACTGTCGTCCGGCGTTGACACCCGCCTCGGGCACGCCGTACCGTGGCCCGGCCCTCAGCCCAGGCCCTCGACCAGGAGCGCAACTTGGCCCGCCGTCCCTCTGTGTCCTCCCGCCGCAAGACCGGCAGTTCCTCCGCCTCCCCACGTGTCCGGTCCGACGGCAAGGTTGACTGCTTCTGCCCCCAGTGCGGTGCCCAGTACCGCGTGGACGCCGACGCCCTGGAGGACGCGAAGATCCAGTGCTCCCAGTGCACCCGGACCTTTTTCGCCAAGGCCACGGCGGGCAAGAAGGCCCGCAAGCCGGACCACAGCAAGGTCTACCTCGGCTTCGGTGCCGCAACCGTGGTGATCATCCTGAGCTTCCTGCTGATCGGTGGCGGCGACGGCAAGCGCGGTGCAAAGCAGACTGCCCCGCAACCCGTGAAGCAGGAGGTGGACCTCCTTGCCCACCCCCGCGCCAAGCAGCTCGAGAACTGGCAGAAGAGCCTCGCTGCCGGCGACACCTTTGGCCTGCGCAACGCCACCGACCTGGGCGCGATGCAGAAGCTGCTCGCCGTGAGCCCCGAGAAGGACTACCCCAACAGCTCCGGCGCGGAGCGCGAGGCACTGGAGACCGCGATCCTGGCGGCCATGACCTCGTCGGAACAATCCCGGTTCCTGCGCGAGCTCGAGCTGTTCTCGGTCAGCCTCGTGGACGAGGCCAGTGCGACCGCAGACCGCGGTGCCGTGCGCCTGTCCATGGCGCCGAGGCGCGGCGACGCCGGCTACGACGCCAACAGCAACGCGGTGATCGTGGTGCAGTTCCGCGTCGTCAACCGGCAGCCGATGGTCACGGGATGGGAAGTGGTCACCCAACCCGTGGTCAAGGCGGCGCGGAAGGACACCTTCAAGCCGCACGAGACCATCGAGCGGCCGAAGGAGTCCACCATCAGCGAGGGCGGCCAGCAGGTGAAGGTCACCGAGTCGACCCCCGTGGCGCTGGACCATCTCACGGACACGCCTGCGGACGTGCGCAAGGAGGTCGACCGCTTGGTCGCCAACATCGTGAAGAGCGGCGACCCCGATGCACCCGGGGGGCTGTTCGCAGGCGCAACCCTCAAGCTGCGCGACGAGAAGCTCAAGAAGGCGGCCATGCCGCGCATGCTCAACGCGATGTACGAGCTTTACGGCGACGTGAACGCCAACAACATGAGGATCAGCCAGGTGGACCGCGCACTGCGCGACCTCACCGGCTTCTCCTTCAACTACCAGGTGAAGGACTCGGGCGACGCGGCCAAGGACAAGGCGACGCGCGAGTCGGTCGTCCGCCAGTGGTTTGCCTGGTGGTGGCGCTACGCCAACGGCGAGTTCGACAAGCTCATCGACAAGGAGGAGGAACTGCTGCCCCCGGCGGGCCAGCCCTCCAAGCCGGCCAAGAACTGACCCCTCCCCACGGAGACCCCCTCATGTCCGACGCACCCATCGTCTGCGAGAACTGCGGCAAGAAGTTCCGCCTCCCCGAGACCTTCAAGTCCCCCAAGGCCAAGTGCACGCAGTGCGGCAGCGCCATCGACGTAGCAGGCCAGCGCGCGGCGGCGGCCGCGCCGCCGCCGCCAGCGGCTCCCATGCCCGCTGCTGCACCCCGCGCCGAGACGCCGAAGCCTGCTGCCTCTCGCCCGGCTTCTGCCAAGCCAGCCGCTCCCCGTGAGGAGGCGGCTGCCAGACCTGCTGCTGCGGAGCGTGCAACCCGCCGTGCGGGCGCGGCCGGAAGTTCGGCCTCCGCCGGCTCCAACCGCCGTGGCGCGAGGGACGCCGAGGCATCCGGCTCGGGCGCCCGCCGTGGCCGTGGCGAGGCAGCTCCCAAGAAGAACCAGATGCCGTTGTTGCTCGGCGCCGGTGGCGTCGTGGTGCTCGGCGTGGTGGTGTTCCTCCTCATGGGTGGCGACGAGAAGCCGAAGGCAACTACCGCAGCCCAGCCCGCAGCAGCTGCCGCGGAGGCGGCGCCGAAGCCGGAGGCCGCTGCGGCCACCGGCCAGTCTGCGCCGGCAGCGACCCCGACACCGGTGGCCACCAAGCCCGCCGAGTCCGCGCCCACGCCTGCAGCCGCTGCCACGCCGGTGGCGAAGGTCGAGGAGACCAAGCCCGCTGCCGAGCCCGTGACCGAGACCGCCAAGCCCGCTGCCGAGGAGAAGAAGCCGGAACCGAAGGTGTCCGCCGACAACTGGATGAACTCCAAGGCCACCTCGATGGACCAGGTCTTCGACCCCAAGAAGGAGACCGAGGACGTGGTCTGGGCCGCCTACATCAGTGACGCCGACAAGGCGGAGATCATGGGCCAGCTCGACATCATCCGCGACGGCGGCGTGAAGAGCGCAGGCGCCAAGACCAAGCTCGAGAAGATGGGCCACAAGGCCACGTTCGGCATCATCAGCCGGCTGCGCGAGATCGACTACAAGGACTCGTTCGACGCCATGTACGGCTGGGAACTGAACAAGGTGCTCGAGACCATCACCGGCGGCATGAACGTCGGCTACGCACCGGTCCTCGTGGGCGAGGACATGGACCCGCGCAAGGCGGACTGGAACGCGCGCACTGCCAAGGCCTGGCTCGACCTGCCGAAGAAGTTCGACACCGAGGAGGCATTCGACGAGATGGTGAAGAAGCGCCGCGAACGTTCCAAGTGAGCGGGTCCAACGGCAACTGACTCCATCTTGCAGGGGGCCAGGGGCCCCCTGCGGCGTTCCGGGCAGGCACTCAGCCCGGAAAACCAGCAGCCCGGACAGTTCCGCACCAGCCGTCGTTCAGTGGGCGCCGGCGGAGCCGCCACTGCGGGGGTCGCACACGGCAACCTTGGTGCCGTCCGGCTCCACAGCGATGGCCTGGCAGCGACCGATGGACATCGACTTCGGGGCGAACCGGTGCCCCATGGCCTCCAGCGCGGCACGAACGTCGGCACTCAGGGAAAGCTCTTCCCAGCTGAGGTGGTCCGGCAGCCACTGGTGGTGCACGCGCGGGGCACGCACGGCGCGCTCGAGCGTCATGCCGTGGTCGACCAGGTTGACCAGCACCTGGAACACCGTGTTGATGATCCTGCCGCCACCGGGGCTGCCCAGCACCCAGCGCACCTTGCCGTCCTGCAGCACGATCGTGGGCGTCATGGACGACAGCATGCGCTTGCCGGGACGGATGGCGTTCGCCTTGCCGCCCACGAGGCCGAACTGGTTCGGCACGCCAGGCTTGGCGGAGAAGTCGTCCATCTCGTTGTTCAAGAGGAAGCCCGCCCCTTCCACGACGGCCATGGCGCCGAAGGTGCTGTTGATCGTCGTGGTGCAGGCAACGGCGTTGCCTTCCTTGTCGACCACCGAGAAGTGCGTTGTGTCGTCGCTCTCCTTGCCACCCGGCGGGAGACCCGGCGCGACCTCGCTCACGCGGTCGGTTCGCATCCCCTGCCGCAGCGCGGCGGCGTACTCCTTGCCCACGAGTCCGGCCACGGGAACCGCATGGTGGTCAGGGTCGCCGAGCCACTTGGAGCGGTCGGCGTAGGCGCGGCGCATGGCCTCGGTCATCAGGTGGATGGCGCGGCTGCTGCCGAAGCCCATGCCGCGCAGGTCGTACGGCTCCAGCAGGTTGAGCATCTGCAGCACGGCCACGCCGCCCGAGGACGGCGGCGGCATGCTGACCACCTCGTGGCCGCGGTAGCTGCCGCGCAGCACCTCGCGCTCGGCGACGACGTAGTCCTTCAGGTCCTGCGCGGTGACGAAACCACCACCCTGTTGCATCGCAGCGACGACCAGTTCGGCCGTGCGCCCGGTGTAGAAGCCCTCGGGTCCCTTGTCGGCGTACCGCTCGAGGGTGGCGGCAAGGTCGAGCTGCACCAGTGGCTCGCCCTGCTGCAGCGGGCGGTCCCCACGGAAGAACACCTTGCGCGTGGCCTCGAAGCGCCCCAAGTGCGGTGCAGCCTCGGCAAGCGAGGCGGCGAGGAACTGGTCGACGGGGATGCCCTCGCGGGCGAATCGGATGGCCGGTGCCGCGAGCTCGCGCAGCGGTTTGGTGCCGAACTTCGCGAGCGCGTGCGCGAGGCCTGCCGGGCTGCCGGGAACCCCGGCGGCACTGGCACCGTACTGCACCTTGTCGGTGTCCACGGAGCCGTCAGGCCGGAGGTACATGTCCTCCTTGGCACTGGCAGGTGCCCGCTCCCGGAAGTCGAGGGCCGCGGTTCGCCCGTCGGCCATGCGGATCACGAGGAAACCGCCGCCACCCAGGTTGCCCGCCTGCGGGTGGGTCACGGCCAGGGCCAAGGCAACGGCAACCGCTGCATCGACGGCATTGCCCCCCGCCTCCAGCACCTCGATTCCCACGCGGGTCGCGTGCGGCTCGCAACTCGAGACGGCGCCGTTGCGGCCGCGCGCCACCATGTCGTTGGGCAGGACGCCCACAGGCGCTGCCAGCACTCCCGCAACGCAGAGGGCCAGCAGGCCCCCGGGGAGCAACGCGGTCACCGCTCGGTGCCCCCGAGACCTTCCTGGGGGTCGATGCCCTGGTCCCGCAGGTAGGTCATCACGCGGTCGATCTCCGCCTTCTCGCCCTCGAGTTCGAGGGCGATGAAACCACCTTGGTCCGAAACGGACGCGCCGCGGATGTTCACCACCACCTCGAAGGACCGGTTGATCCGGTAGAGGAGCGGTTCCCTGACCTTGGCCTGGTCGAAGTCGAAATGGATGTTCTTCTTGGTCTTCACCGTGGGTCTCGGCGCGGAACCTGAGGGATCCGCGTGCAACCGAGCATAAAACACAGGGGGCTGCTGGCGATCCCTTGATCCATTTCCTTCGCCGAGTAGCGTCTCTGCCCCGCGAGGTCCCGTAGCCAAGTGGTTAGGCAACGGATTGCAAATCCGTCGACAGCGGTTCGATTCCGCTCGGGACCTCCACTCCTCCTCCCACCCGACCCGGAGGCTGCTGCGGCCCGCGCGGGGATGGCGAAACTGGCAGACGCAGCGGACTTAAAATCCGCGGGCCCGTCAAACGGCTGTGAGGGTTCGAGTCCCTCTCCCCGCACCACCTCGCGCCGACAGAATGGCCAGCTGGCCGTGCATGCCCCTGAGGCTGGCGACCGCGGTATCGGTGCGCATACGCTCCTCCCATGCGCTCCCAGCTGCTGCTGCCCTTGCTGGCTCTCGTGCTCCCCGGCTGCACCTCCTACCCCTACCCGGCTCCGCAGCAGGAGCGGATCCAGGTTGGGCGCATCTCGGTGGTGCCCCCCGGCAGGGGCTGGTACGTGGCCGCCAAGGAGGACGCCGTGCTGGCGCTGGGCAAGAAGCTCGAGCAGGACCACAACCTGAGCGTGATCGCAGCCAACACACCGTTCCCGTTCGCCAACCTCGAGGCGATGGCCAGCCACCTGCGCAACAACCCGCCGCTCGCGGAGGGCAACATCCAGCGGCCACGCGCGGTGACCGAACTCCTGCGCGATGCCATCCCCCCGTGTGTCGAGGTCCGCATCCAGCTGGAGGAAACTGGCGGCAAGGTGGCGATGACCTACAACGGGATCGTCCGCTGGTACCTGCCGGTCGACGGCGGCAACGCATGCACACTGACGTTCTCGGAGCGGCGCGCCGTGACGATCGCGCCCGCAGACGTCAAGGCGGAGGCAGACGCCCTGTTCGCGAGCTGCCTGCTGCACCGCTGAGCAACACCACCCGGCAGTGCCTTCGGGCAGCAGTGCGTTCCGGCAGCTCAGTCGTCGCGGAAGCCGAGGGCCACCAGCAGGCAAGGCCCGCCCGCGACCACGGCAATGCCTTGCGCACGCGCGGCGGCGACGGCAGCAGGTTCTTCGGCCCCGGGCTGGAACCACAGGTGCTGGATGCCCCGCGCCACGGCGTCGGCAACGATGCCCGCCGCAGCGGCAGGCGGCGCCACCACCGAGGCCGCGCGCACGGTGGCCGGCACGCCGCGCAGGCTCGGGTGGCCGGCCACGCCCTCCACGGCGACGCCCTTGGGGTTCACAGCCACCACCGGCAAGCCGTGCTGCAGGTAGCAACGCAACACCTTGTTGCCGTACTTGGCGCGGTCGGCCGACGCACCCACCACCGCAAAGGAGCCGGCAGCGAGGAACGCGGCGATCTCCGGCGGTTGCGACTTCACGTGCACATCACTTCCACCGGTCCTGCTTGCCGAGCTTGCGCGGACGCTCGTCCTCGTTGGCGGTCACCCAACCGGTCCAGTAGGCAAGGCGGGCGATCCGCTCCATCTTGGGGACGTCGAGCTTCTCCGCGTGGTCGGTGACCTGGTGGTAGTCCTCGTGCTCGCCGTTGCAGAAGAACACCACCGGGATGCCCTTCTTCGCGAAGTTGTAGTGGTCGCTGCGCGCGTAGTACTTGTCGCCCGAGCTGAAGGTCATGCCGAACTCCTCGGCGAGGACGGCGGAGCGCTGGACGAGGGTGGAGAACATCTCGTGCCGGTTGCTGGGGGTGACGGTCACCTCCTTCTCACCGGACTCGGGTCCGCTGCGGCCGATCATGTCGGTGTTGATGTTGGCGACGATGGCCTCCACCGGCCAGGTGGGGTTGTCGCTGTAGAACTCCGAGCCCCACAGGCCCAGCTCCTCGCCGGACACCGAGAGGAACACGACGGAACGACGCGGCTTCTCCTTCGCCTGCGCGAAGGCCTGCGCGATCTCCAGCAGGCCCGAGCTGCCCGATGCATTGTCGTCGGCGCCGTTGAACACCTCGCCGTCCATGCGCATGCCGACGTGGTCCATGTGCGCCGAGTACACGATGGCCTCCTGGGCCAGCTTCTCGTCCGTGCCACGCAGCACGGCCACCACGTTCTCCGCGGTGGCCTCCTTGTCGACGGTCACCTCGATGCGCACCGAGCCCTCGACGTCCGACTTGGCCTCGGGCAGCTGCGCCACATCCTTGCTGTCGAGGTAGCCGGCCACGGATTCTGCGGTGACCCCGAGTTCGGCAAGCACGGCTGCCGACGTGGACTCGGCGAGCACGACCATCGGAGCCTTCCCGCCCGAGAGCGCGCCGGCCATCATCGCCATCTCGTCCATCCCGGTCTTGAACCGCTGGCGCACGGAGGGCTTGCCGGGCGAGACCGCCATGTAGTTGAGGACGTCGGACATGCCGACCGGGTCCTTCACCAGCAGGAACACCACTGCACTGGCGCCCTTGGCCTCGAGTGCCTTGGCCGTGCGGGGCAGGCCCTGCAGCGCGGCGAAGGACATGCCGAACTTCTGCTCGATGCCGAGCTGTCGGTCGACGGAGCCGCGCGGTGGCGGCACGAGCGCGACGGCGACGGCTCCAGCGAGGTCGACGCCCTCACCCACCTCGGCCTGTGCACCCCGGGTGCGACCCAGGCCGACGAAGCGGAGCTTGCCGCTGGCGGAGAAGTCCACGGCCTTGCTCGCGATGGCGGCGTAGCCGGTCCGCACCTCGAGGGCACCGAACTTCATCCCCGAGGCCTCCGTGAGCCCCGTGACCGTGACCCCGTAGCGCTGGAACCACGAACGCTTGCCGTCCGCCTGCAGGTCGCCGAGCGGCTCCAGGCCCAGGCCAGCGAAGTGCTTCGCAATGTAGTCGGCGACCTCCTTCTGGGCGGGCGTGCCGGTGAGGCGCCCCATGCGTTCGTCGGCGGCGAAGAAGGCTGCGTGGGATGCAAGGTCCTTCTGGTCGATGGTCTCGAGCCCGGGGGCGCGGACCAAGACCGCGGGCGCGGTGGCCGCGGCCTGGGCGAACGCGGCGCCGACGGTGAGCAGGAGGGAACTGGCGAAGGTGACGAGGGGTCTGCGGTTCATCGGGTTTCGGGCGGAGAACACTACGGATGCCCCCACGGGCCGTCCACGAGGGGCGTGGACCAGGGGCCTCCCGGATAGGCTCTCGTCGCCATGAACGAAACGTTCCTGTCGCGCCGAGACTGGTTCGGTGCTGCGTCCGTGCCTGCCGCGGCCCTCGCCCTGCCGGGGGTCAGCCTCGACGACCCCGACGGCCTGAGGGCAGCGGGCCGACTCAGTGGCATCCAGTTCACCGAGGAGGAGTGCTCGCTCGCCACGGGGCGCATTGCCCGGCAGATGCAGGACATCGAGGCCTTGCGGCGGCAGACCATCCCCTTCTCGCTGCCCCCCTGCGCCACCTTCGACCCGGTCCCGACGGGATCCCGGACCGCGCTCGCCAAGGATGCACCCTCGCGACTGGCGATGGGCTGGCAGCCGCTGGCAGGACTCGCCGACCCGGCAGACGAGTCGGCACTCGCCTTCGCGTCGCTGGACGAACTCGCCACGTGGCTGCACCAGGGCAAGGTCACGTCACGGCGCCTCACCGAGACCTGCCTCGCCCGACTCGAGCGCTTCGACCCGAAGCTGCACTGCGTGGTGACGCTGCTGCGCGAGGAGGCCCTTGCCCGCGCCGACGCGATGGATGCCGAGCGCGCGCAGGGGACGGTGCGCAGCCCGCTGCACGGCATCCCCTACGGCGCCAAGGACCTGTTCGCATGGCCCACGGCTCCCACCACGTTCGGTGCCGAGCCCTACCGCGACCACGTGTGGGACGACAAGGCGACGGTGCTCGCCCGGCTCGAGGAGGCCGGGGCAGTGCTCGTCGCCAAGCTGTCGCTCGGGGCGCTGGCCATGGGCGACCTCTGGTACGGCGGCAGGACCCGGTCACCGTGGGACCCGGAACGCGGTTCGAGCGGCTCCTCGGCGGGTTCGGCTGCAGCGGTGGCTGCAGGACTGGTCCCCTTCGCGCTCGGCTCCGAGACCCTTGGCTCGATCGTCTCGCCGTGCACGGCCTGCGGCACTGCCGGGCTCCGCCCGACCTTCGGTTCGGTGAGTCGCCACGGCGCGATGCCGCTGTCGTGGACCATGGACAAGGTGGGTGTGATCGCACGGCACGCAACGGATGCCGCGCGCGTGTTCGACGTGGTGCGCGGCGCCGACGGTCGCGACCCGTCGGTGCGCAACCTCGCCTTCGAGTGGGACCCCTCGCCGTCCCTGGAAGGCCTGCGCGTGGGAGTGCTGCAGTCGAAGGGCGCGCTCGATCGCGAGGAGGACCGACGCTTCCTCGCATGGCTGGGGGAACAAGGGCTCGAGACGCGTCCGGTGCAACTGCCGGATGCTCCGCTCGGTGCCATGCTGCTGATGCTCAACGTCGAGTCGGCTGCTGCCTTCGACGAACTCACGCGCAGCGGCAACCTCGCCATGCTGCAGGGCCAGCGCGAGTCGGACTGGCCCAACCAGTTCCGTGCCGCACGCGCGGTCCCGGCGGTCGAGTACGTGCAGGCCTCGCGCGTGCGCACGGCCTTCCTGTCCGCGATGGCCAGCGCGCTCGAGGGCATCGACGTGCTGGTGGCACCCACCCATGGCCCGGTGCTCAGCGCCACCAACCTGAGCGGTCACCCTGCCTACGTCCTGCCGGTCGGCACGGGGTCCCTCGGCGGTCGGCCTGCGAAACCGACGGTTCTCTCGCTCGTGGGCAGCCTCTATGGTGAGCACCACGTGCTGCGACTGGCCGCGGCATGGCAACGTGCCACCGCATGGCACCGACAGGTGCCGCCTCTCACCGCATGAGCAACCCCAGCCGTCGACATCCGAACCGGATCCGTGCTGCACTTGCACTGGGTGCCATTGCCCTGCTGGCCCTGTGCACCACGCTGCCCGGCACCCGGCTCGACCGCCGTGGGGAGGAGCTGGTGGCGTGCGGTGAACTCTTCCACGTCGGCGCACCCGTGGTGCTGTGGACCGACGCCGGCGGCTACGACGCCTACCGGCTGGAGAAACGGTTCCGCGCCGCCGACCAGCCCGAGAACAAGGCCCGCTACGGCCTGCGCGGCAACCTGCCGGAGGAGATCGCAACACGCGTGGCCGCCCGTGGCTGGGACCTCGCCGACCTGCAGCAGGTCGTCCACCAGTTCGTGCTGCACTTCGACGCTGCAGGGACCTCGCGCCGCTGCTTCGAGATCCTGCAGGACGTGCGCAACCTCTCGGTCCACTTCATGCTCGACGTGGACGGCACCATCTACCAGACGCTCGACCTCAAGGAGCGGGCATGGCACGCGACCGTCGCGAACGACTTCGCGATCGGCATCGAGATCGCACACCCGGGCGCATGGAGCGCACCGCGACACGCCGACATGATGCGCTGGTACGACAAGGACAACCGGGGGTGGTTCATGAAGTTCCCCGGGTTCCTCGGTGACCCAGGCGTGCGCACGCCGGACTTCGTCCCGCGCCCCGCACGGCCGGAACCCGTGCAGGGCAAGGTCCACGGCAAGGACCTCTGGCAGTTCGACTACACGCCCGAGCAGTACCGGTCGCTGGCCCAGCTCACTGCGGCACTCAGCCGCGTGTTCCCACGGATCCGGCTGGAGGTGCCGCGCAACGCGGACGGGACCGTGCGCACGACGGCACTCGGCGAGACGGAGCTACGCTCCTTCGAGGGGGTCGTCGGGCACCTGCACGTCCAGGCCAACAAGGTGGACCCCGGACCGGCGATGGACTGGGAACGGCTGCTGCGCGAGGCGCGCAGCCTGCGGGACTGAGTCGCTTGCAGTACCTGCTCCGCCCCATCCGTCCCGGGGACGACCCTGCCGTCGCCCGCAACATCCGCTCGGTGATGACCGAGCTCGGGTGCACGGCCCAGGGATTCGCGATCCACGACCCCGAGGTGGACACCATGAGTCGAGCCCATGCCGTGGCAGGCAGCGCCTACTGGGTGGTCGAGTTGGACGGTGCGGTGGTCGGGGGCGCGGGGTTCGCGCGGCTCGCGGGGACGGGCGAGGCTGACGCACTTTGCGAGCTGCAGAAGATGTACTTCCAGCCGTCCGCGCGCGGCATCGGTGCCGGTCGCGCCCTGCTGGAACTGCTGCTCGGCGAGATGCGTCGCTTCGGCTACCGCCGCTGCTACCTCGAGACCACCTCGTGGATGACGGACGCCCAGTCGCTCTACCGTGCCGCTGGCTTCCGGGAGATCGACCATGCCATGGGCGCGACCGGCCACCATTCCTGCGACCGGTTCTTCCTGCGCGAGCTCGGCACCGACTGAGCAGGTCGTCCCCCTCCGACGCTAGGGGGATCGTGCACAGTGGGCGCTGCTGCGGTGCCGATGAACGGACCCGGAAGCCGCATGGAAACGCTCCTCGCCACGCACGGCATGCTCTCCGCCCTGCCCGGCGGACTCGGCCTGCTGCTCGCCACTGCACTCGTGCTGCTGCTCGGCTTCCATGCTGCGGGCGCATGGGCATGGATCCTCGGACTGGGCGTCTCGCTGTGGACCCTCGGCGCACCACTGCCGTTGTGGGTCCTCTGGTCCGTGATGGTGATGCTCCAGGCCTCGGTGCTTCGGCTGCCCGTCAGCAGGCTCGTCATGGTTCGACTCCGTGCTGCAGGCGCGGTGCCACAGGTGAGCGAGACGGAACGCACTGCGATCGCCGCGGGGACGGTCTGGCACGACGGGGCCCTCTTCAGCGGCAGGCCGGACCTGCGCGCCATCCACAACTCGCCCTGGCCAGCCCTCACGCCACGTGAGCAGGCCTTCCTCGACGGACCGGTGCAGCGCGCCTGCGAGATGACCGACGACTGGGAGGTGCACCAGCAGCGCGACCTGCCCCGGGCCACCTGGGACTTCCTCAAGCGTGAGCGGTTCTTCGGGATGATCGTCCCGGAGGAGTTCGGCGGACTCGGTTTCAGCGCACTCGCCAACAGCACGGTCGTCGCACGCCTTGCCTCGCGCAGCCTGCCGCTCGCGATCACCGTCATGGTGCCCAACTCGCTCGGCCCCGCAGAACTGCTCGTGCACTACGGCACGCCTGCACAGCAACGCCGGTGGCTGCCAGGGCTCGCCTCCGGCGCGGAGATCCCGTGCTTCGCGCTCACCGAGCCCGGTGCCGGCTCCGACGCTGGCGCGATCCAGGCGCGTGGCACCGTGTTCCGTGGTGCCGACGGCAGGTTGATGGTCAGGCTCGACTGGGACAAGCGCTACATCACTCTCGCGGCGGTCGCCACCGTGCTGGGTGTCGCGTTCCAGCTGCACGACCCGCAACAGCTGCTGGGTCGAGGCACCGACCTCGGCATCACGTGCGCCCTCGTCCCCGCGGCGACCCGCGGCGTGGTGCTGGGACGCAGGCACGACCCGATGGGCGTGCCGTTCTACAACTGCCCCACCCGCGGGGAAGGCGTCGTGCTCCCGCTGGAGGAGGCCGTGATCGGCGGTACCGAGGGCTGTGGCCGCGGCTGGCAGATGCTGATGGAGTGCCTCGCAGCCGGGCGCGGCATCTCGTTGCCTGCCACCAGCGTGGGCGGGGCCCAGCTGGTCGCGCGTGCCGTGGGCGCCTACGCAGCCGTGCGCCAGCAGTTCGGACTCGCGATCGGCAGGTTCGAGGGCGTCGAGGAGCCACTGGCCCGCATCGGTGGCCTCACCTACCTCCTCGAGGCCGTGCGCATGTTCACGTGCGGCGGACTCGACGGGGGCGCACGACCTGCGGTCGTCACGGCCGTGGCCAAGTACCACACCACCGAGCTTTGGCGGCAGGTGGTCAACGACGGCATGGACGTGATGGGCGGCGCAGCCATCTCACGCGGTCCACGCAACCTGCTGGCAAACCCCTACGCGGGCACCCCCATCGGCATCACCGTGGAGGGCGCGAACATCCTGACGCGCACGCTGATGATCTTCGGCCAGGGCGCGATCCGCTGCCACCCATACGCCTACCGGGAGGTCGACGCCATCCAACGCGGCGACGTGGCTGCGTTCGACCGGGCGTTCTGGCCGCACGTGGGGCACGTGGTTGCAACGGGTGTGCGAGCACTGGTCCTCTCGGTCACCCGCGGCAGGGCTGCTGCCGCACCGTGCCGCGGTCCGCTCGCGCGCCACTGGCGCAGGATCGCATGGGCGTCGGCAAGCTTTGCGTTCTGGGCGGACGTGGCGATGGCCACCCTGGGTGGCGACCTCAAGCGGCGGGAGAAGGTGACCGGCCGCTTCGCAGACGTGTTCTCGTGGCTCTACCTCTCGAGCGCCGTGCTACGCAGGCACGCAGCCGAGGGGTCGCGCGCCGAGGACCTGCCGCTCGTGGACTGGTGCATGGCATTCGCCTCTGCGCGGATGCAGCAGGCATTCGACGGACTGTTCGCAAACCTGCCGGTGCCCGGACTCCGCTGGCTGCTGCGCGGCCCGGTGGCCCTGTGGTCCCGCTGCAACGGGTTCGGCAGCGGCCCTTCCGACCGGCTCGGCGCCCGCGTTGCTGGTGTCCTGCTGAGAACTGGTCCGCAGCGCGACCGAC
This sequence comes from Planctomycetota bacterium, assembly GCA_041178545.1. Classification (GTDB taxonomy): domain Bacteria; phylum Planctomycetota; class UBA1135; order UBA1135; family UBA2386; genus JBEATZ01. The sequence goes on along the minus strand of JBEGVB010000176.1, from coordinate 4,648 downwards.
TCACCGGCGTCCTCCACGTCCCCACCGACGCCGGGTCGGCACTCGGGAGACTGGAGGGTGCACTGCACGCCGTGGCCGCGGTGGAACCGCTCCACCGGAGGATCCGCGACGCCGTCCGGTCGGGAACGCTCCCCCGGGGCAGGACCGAGGGGCTCGTCGACGAGGCCGAGCACAAGGGAGTGGTCACGCCCACCGAGGCGGCCCAGCTGCGCGCGTGTACGGACCTGTGCCGTGAAGCCGTCGCCGTCGACAGCTTCACGCTGGACGAGTACCTGGCACCTGCATCGTCACCGCAGCCTGCCACGGCCTGACCGTCCGAGGCTCGACCATGGCCCGGGGCCGGCGCGTGCACTAAGGTGCGCGGTCCCCTCGGGGGCCCTCGATGCTGCTGTTCGTACTCTCCGTCACGACCGCCCTGCTGGTCTCTTTCCTCTGCTCGCTCGCCGAGGCGGCGCTGCTGAGCTCCAGCATTGCGCGGGTCGAGGCCCTTGCCCGGAAGGGACACCCTGCTGCAGCCATCCTGCGTCGCTTCAAGCTGCAGCCCGACGTGCCGATCGCTGCGATCCTGATCCTCAACACGATCGCACACACGGCTGGCGCAGCAGTGGCAGGCGCATCAGTCGAGCACGCGCTGCCCCAGGTGCCTGCCTGGCTCTTCGTGACGTTGTTCACCCTGGCAGTGCTGCTGCTCACCGAGATCCTGCCCAAGACCATGGGAGTCCTCTATGGGGAACGACTGCTCGTCCCGGTGGCCTTCTCGGTCGACATGGCAGCGAGACTGCTGTCCCCGGCGATCTGGGTGAGCAAGGGACTGTCGAGGATGGTCGGGGCCCGCAACCACTCCTCCACGGTCTCGCTCGAGGAGATCCGGCTGCTCGCGACCGCGGGCCAGAGCCAGGGCGCGTTCGGGTCGCTGACCGCAGGCATCATCGCCAACGCGACGCGGCTGCGTGAGACGCGCGTGCGCGAGGTCATGGTGCCACGCCACCGGGTGACGCACCTGAGCGGGGCCCATACCACCCAACAGAACCTCGACCTCGTGCGGCGGACGGGCCACAGCCGCTTCCCGTTCTCGCCCACCGAGGACCTCGACGGCGCCACTGGCGTGGTCCTCACCAAGGAGCTGCTCTTCTCGCTGCGGGACCGTGTGGAACCGGACTGGGAGGACCTGCTGGTGCCGCTCCTCGTCATGCCCGAGACCGCCACGCTCAACAACGTGCTGCGCGCCTTCCAGCGCGAGCAACGCCACATGGCCATCGTCGTGGACGAGTACGGGTCGGTGCTCGGCATCGTGACCCTGGAGGACGTGCTCGAGGAGATCGTCGGCGAGATCGAGGACGAGATGGATGCCGCGGAGACCCACGTGCTGCGCCGGCCCGACGGCTCCTTCCTCTGCCGTGGTGGTGCCGAGGTGCGCAAGGTGTTCGCGGACCTCGGCATCGAGGACGTGGAGACGGAGGCGCAGACCCTGTCCGGGTTCCTCGTCGAGCAGTTCGGCAGCCTGCCGGTGGCCGGGTCGGAGCTGGACTTCCGCGGGCACCGGTTCACCGTGACCAAGGCAACCAACAAGCGCGCCGAGCGCGTGCGCGTCCAGCGCCTGCCCGCGACCGAAGAGCCGGCTTCGTGAGCAACCGTACGGGAGCACCGCCGCGAGCACTGGTGCATGCACTCGTCGCGATGATGTGCCTGGTCTGGGGCAGCACGTGGATGGTCATCCGCGAGGGCCTCCACGACCTGCCGCCGTTCACCGGGGCATCCGCAAGGCTGGTGCTCGGCGGCACGCTGATGGCATTGCTCGTGCCCTTGCTGGCCCGCAGGGAGGGAGGGACGCGGCCGCCCGCCTGGCTCTGGGTGGCGTTCGGCACCACCAACTTCGCATCCTCCTACGGGATCCTCTACGTCTCCGAACGCGTGCTCCCATCCGGGCTGGCGTCGGTCCTGTGGGCCGTGTTCCCGCTGGTCATGGCAGCTGCCGGGCACTGGTTCCTCTCGGAGTCCATCCGGTTGGCGCAACTCTTGGGCATGGTGCTGGGTCTCGTGGGCACATGCCTCCTGTTCGCGACCGACGTGCGCTCGCTCGGGCCCGAGGGCGTGCCCATGGCCCTGCTCCTGCTGTGCAGCCCGTTGGTTTCTGCCGTTGGGACCACGCTGGTGAAACGCTTCGGGTCCGGCTGCTCGTCGCTGTACCTCAACCGCAATGCCATGCTGCTCGCAGCAGCCGAGCTCGCGCTGGTGGCCTGGTGGCAGGAGGCGGATGCGCCGATGCGCTGGACGCTGCGCACCTGGCTCTGCCTTGGCTACCTGGGGGCCGTCGGCACGACCCTTTGCTTCGGCACCTACATGTGGCTGCTGCGCTGGGCACCCGCGTCCGAGCTCAGCATCATCGCACTCGTGACGCCGTGCCTCGCCCTCGTGCTGTCGTGGTCGGTCGGCGAGAGCTCCCCCACCCCGGGATCGGTGGGCGGCGCCGCCCTCGTGGTCGGCGGTGTCGCAATGGCGCTGCTGCTCGGCAGGCCCAAGGGGCGCGCCACGTGAGCCGCAGGCAAGGCAAGGGCGGGTTCCGCACCGGCAGGTTGCTTGCGTTGCTTGCCCTGGCTGCCGTGACCACGATGTGCCTCCGCAACGGACGGGTCCCCGTGTACGCCCCCCTGCCGGAGGTGCTCCACGCGATCCGCATGGTGGAGACCGATGACCGGTCCGACCCGCCGGACGGGGACGGCGGGCTGGCCATCGGCCCCTACCAGATCCACGAGGTCTACTGGCGCGATGCCCTGGCGCACGACCCAGGCCTCGGCGGCACCTACCAGGACTGCAGGGACCGCGCCTACGCAGAGCGGGTCGTGCATGCGTACATGACGCGGTACGTCCCCGAGGCATGGGCCCTCGGCGATGCCGAGGTCATCGCACGCACCCACAACGGTGGACCGCTGGGGATGGAGAAGGTCTCGACCGAGGCGTACTGGCAGCGCGTGCTGCAGGTGTTGCGACCGTCCGCGCGCTGAGTTGGGCGCGCCTCAGAGCCGCAGCACGTTGCGCCAGGTCCCTGCGGGGCCGGGGTTCCAGCTCGCGCCAGTGTGGATGTCGCCGCTCTGGAACGCGAACCCGAACGACCCGGGTGGCACCGTGAGCCAGTTGTGCTGGCCCGTGGCAGGCAGCACGGCGAGCCCCACGGTCAGCAACCCGGGACTGCCAACCGGCAGGCAGAAGAAACCGCTGTCGCCAATGCCCAGGTTGACGCCGGGCACGGTCTGGAACGAGCCGAGGAGCATGACGGCATCGCCTGCCTTGCCACGGCTCACGAGCTGGTTGGACTCGACCGCGAGCGACGGGAGGACCGTCACGCTGATGGGACCTGCGTAGTCGTAGCGGTCCCACGTCAGCACTCGACTCGTGCCCGTCGGCAGTTCGCCGGACTGCGGGTAGTCGCCGGTGCCATACCAGCAGTCCGCCAGTTGTCCGCCCGGCCCCATCACCGCGTACCAGTAGTTGTCGGCCCGGTAGCGCACGCTCACGGGAGTGACGTTGTCGATCGAATAGGAGTTGACCGTGCCGAAACCCGCGAAGGCGAGGGCATTGGTGCCGAAGCGGGCCGTGCCGGTGTTGGCGAAGGTGCCCGAGGCATTGGTGCTCAGGGTGTAGCCACCGGTCGCGGCCGGGTACGGTGCCACGGCCACGAGACAGGACGAGGCAGGCAGCGAGATGCGGATGCGGCTGTAGTAGCCGCGGGCCTGGTTGAGGGCGTTGTCGTCGTCCACGTCACAGACGAAGTCGAGGTCTGGGTCGTAGAGCGAGAGGATCGTGTCACCGATCGGCGTCGCGGTGCCGTTGCCGGTCTGCATGTCGACGAGTCGCGGCGTGGTGCAGCCGACGCGGTACATGCGCAAGCACTCGTCTCCGGTCAGCAGCGCGGTCACCGCCGGGGTCGCCACCACGTCGGCAAACGTGCCCGCGGTGTGCTGGAACGACAGGGTGAACGGGTAGCTCTGGCCCAGTGCGTCGACCACGTAGGCGTGGTAGGTGCCGGCCGGCAGGTCGATGTCGGCTGCAGCATTGAGTCCTGCAACGGTGCTGTCGTCGTTGACGAACAGAAGCGCGCCGTCGGACCGCTGGAGCAGCAGCAGTGAGTCGCGTCCGGGTGCGTTGACCCGCAGCTGCAGCCGACCCTCGGGCACCGTGAAGGTGAAGACATCGCGAGCCGTGGGCGAGCCGGAGCCCTGCGTGGTGCCCGCAGCGCCCGTACCGGAGAGCGGCACCAGGTTCACCGGTGCGGAGCTGATGCTGAGCAGGTAGTCGCCGCCGGTGTTGCCCCCGAAGCTGGAGACGTCCGCGTGGTAGGTGCCGGGCGGCAGGTAGAGCCCGATGGCAGCAGGACTGGTCTGGGGACCGTCCTGGAACGCCACCACCGCACCGTTCGCGTTGCGGAGGGTGAGGACCGGGTTGCCGATCGGCGTTGCGCCGGCGAGTGCACTGACGGAGAGGGCGTGGTAGCCGCCCGTGGAGACGAAGCGCCAACTGTCCACGTCACTGCCTGCAGCAATGGTGCCCTGCGCCGTGGTGTTCGAACCCATGGTGTCCGCCCACCGCCACGAGTCGTTGAACTCGGTCTCGGTTGCGACCAGGTCGACACCCGGTTGCGCGTGGGCCACGG
>JBEGVB010000175.1:0-10078 GCA_041178545.1 Planctomycetota bacterium | reverse complement strand
GAGGAGGTCCTCGATGCGCGCGATCTCCACTGCATCGACACCCACGGAGACGATCACGACGGGGATTCTTCCCACTGCAGCTCCGTGGCTCCAGAGTCCTGCAGCCAGAAGGCGCCGATGTCTCTGAGCGCACGGCCACCGACGACCAGGTGCAGGCACCCGCGCCAGAGCTGCTGGAGGTCGCGCACCGAGGGACAGGCCGCACCGCCCGGGTGGCTGTGCACGAAACCGACCCACGACACCCCGTCTGCACGCAACCCGGCCTCGGCGCGGGCGAAGGCCGCCGGGTCGACCGAGAAGGCGTCCACGGCAGGGTGCCCTGGTCCCAGCTCGATCCAGCACTCGACGGCGACATGGTCCCCGTGCCGGTGGCCGCCGAGGACCCCGCATGCCTCGTGGGGCGCAGCACGCCTGGCAGCGTCCCGGATCCGCTCGGCGACCTGGCGCGGACAACTCGCGCTCGTGGGCAACTGGGCCATGGCCCGATGGTGCTCCCCGTGCAACGTCGGCGCAAGCAGTGGCGACCGCCGTTGCCGGCACTACCATCGTGCCCATGGCCGAACCGCTCTACGGCACGCCGCAGCCTTCCCACGCGCCGCTCGGGCCCCTCTCGGCCCCGCTCTCCCGGGCCACCTCTGCCGCCCAGCCGGACGCAGACACGCTCCGCGAACTCGGCACCGGGCAGCGCCGGGGAGAGTTCTACCAGCGCATCTCGCACCCGAATGCCCTCGCGTTCGAGCAACTCGTCGCACGGCTCGAGGGGGCCGAGGGCGCAGTCTCCTTCGCCAGCGGCATGGCCGCGGTGGCTGGCGTCATGCTCGCACTCCTCAAGGCCGGGGACCGGGTCCTGGTGGCGGAGGAGATCTACGGCGGCACGGGCAACCTGGTCACCGCGGACCTGCCGCGGTTCGGGATCCGGGTCGACCGGTTCCGTGCGCTCGAACCCGCGACGCTCGATGCCGCATTGCGGCAGCCCGCCCAGATGGTGGTGTTCGAGAGCCCGGTCAACCCGACGTTGCGGCTGGTCGACGTGGCCCGGGTCGCGGCGGCCACGCGGGCAGCCGGCGCAGTGTCCATGCTCGACGGGACCTTTGCCCCGCCGCCGATCCAGCACGCGCTGCGGCTCGGCGTCGACCTCGTGGTCCACAGTGCGACCAAGTTCCTGGGCGGCCACTCCGACGTGCTCGCCGGGGTGGTGGCTGGCAGCCACCGGCACCTCGTGCCGATCGAGGCGTTCCGGCGCCGTACCGGGTCGATCCTCGCCCCTGACCCGGCCTGGCTGCTCTGTCGGTCCTGGCCAACCCTCGAACTTCGCATTGCCGCCCAGCAAGCCGCGGCACTCGAGGTCGCGCGCGGGTTGCACGAGGACTGGCGCGCCGGTCGCATCGACGGCGTGTCCCACCCCGGGCTCCCCGACCACCCAGATGCAGCACTGGCGCGCGTCCAGATGCCCGGCGGCGGTGGCACGATGGTCAGCTTCGTGGTGAAGGGCGGCCTCGTGCGTTCCCGCGCAGTGTTCGACCGGTTCCGCGTCATCGCGCGTGGTCCGTCCCTCGGCAGCGTCGAGTCGCTGGCGTCGTTGCCCGCCTACACGACCCATGCGGCCTGGACGCCGGAACAGCGCGCCGCAGCCGGCATCCCCGAGGGTTTGATCCGCATTTCCGTCGGACTCGAGGGTGCTGCCGTGGTGCTCGAGGACATCCGCCAGGCGCTCCAAGGTGCCTGACCAGCCGGTCCCCGGTCATCCGCTTCCTTGCCATCAGGGCGCTGCTTGCGGCAACATGCGCGGTTCCTGCGCACTCCGCACCCCACGACCATGACGAACCTCACCCGTTGCCTTGCTGCCTTGCTCCTGTTCGCCGCGGCGCCCGTGTCGATCGCCCAGGAGGTCACCAAGCCCGCTCCCGTGATCGGCGTGGTGGACATCACCCGCGTGGTGGAGAACTGCCCCCGGTTCGTCGAGGGCTCGAAGAAGCTGGAGGAGTTCGCTGCCGCCCTGAACAAGCAGGCCAAGGAGGTCTCGGACCGCCTCAAGGAGCTCAAGGCCCAGCGCGACCTCGCCGAGGGGCCGATCGAGGTGAAGAAGATCGAACTGCGCTTCGCAGTCGAGCAGCGCCACCTCGAGGGTCTCGGGGACCTGCTCAAGGCCGAGTTCGGCGAGCGGCAGGCCAGGCTCGTCGCGGAGTGCTACGAGGACGCCGAGCGCGGCATCGCGGCCGTCGCCAAGGAGAAGGGCCTTCACCTGGTGATGCGCATCGGCCTCGGCGGGGGCGACGACAAGGTACGCACCTTCGACCGTCGCGTGGTCTGGTACCACTCCGACGAGGTCGACGTGACCGCAGCCGTGATCAAGCACCTGCAGATGGCACCAGCCCCCAAGGACGCAGCCGCACCGGTGAAGGGCAGCGAGCCTGCTGCGACGCCGGCAGGGCCTGCGAAGGGCAACTGACTTGGCAGCCACCCAGGACAAGCCGGTGGAGCGCCACCAGCGCACCATCAAGAGCGCCGTCGAGTTCCGCGGCAAGGGACTGCACTCCGGCAAGGAGGTGCGGGTCACCATCCGCCAGGCGGACGCGGGCAACGGCATCGTGTTCGTGCGCACCGACCTCGAGGACCATCCCGAGGTGCGGGCCCACGGCAACAACCTGAAGGCGCGCGAGCGCCGCACCTGCCTGCAGGACGGCAAGGCCGAGATCCACACCTGCGAGCACCTGCTGGCCGCGATGTACGCGCTGGGCATCGACAACGCGCGCATCGAGATCGATGGCGAGGAGGTGCCTGGCATGGACGGGGCCGCCACCGAGTTCGTGCAGGGCCTGCGCGAGGGCGGCATCCTCGAGCAGAAGGTGCTGCGCCAGCGTTTCACCGTGAAGCAGCCGATCTTCGTGCGCGAGGGGAATGCATCGATCGTCGCGCTCCCCGGCAACGGTCGCCTGACCGGCGAGTATCACCTCCACTACCCGGGCCGCTCGGGGGACGCCACCCGCCAGGTGTTCGGGTTCGACCTCTCCGGGGACGCCTTCGAGCGCGAGATCGCGCCCGCACGCACGTTCGTGTTCGAGCACGAGGTCGAGGCCCTCAAGGCGGCAGGCCTCGGCAAGGGTGCGTCGCCGAAGAACACGCTGGTGGTGGGGCCCAACGGCCCGCAGGACAACACGCTCCGGTTCGACGACGAGCTCGCGCGCCACAAGGTGCTCGACCTGGTGGGCGACCTCGCCAACATCGCCTTCGACCTCGACGCGCACGTGATCGCCACGCGTTCGGGCCACAGCCTCAACATGCAGTTGGTGCACCGGCTGGTCGAGGAGTACGAGCGCGAGCAGGAACAGGCGGAGGCGCCGCGCGAGACCGGTCTCGACATCCGCGACATCCTGCGGCTGCTGCCGCACCGCTACCCGTTCCTGCTCATCGACCGCGTCATCGAGCTCGAGGGTTTCCAGCGGGCTGCCGCGATCAAGAACGTCACCATCAACGAGCCGTTCTTCCAGGGCCACTGGCCCGACCAGCCGATCATGCCTGGCGTGCTCCAGCTCGAGGCCATGGCCCAACTGGCAGGCGTGCTACTGCTGCGCAAGTTGGAGAACACCGGCAAGCTCGCCGTGCTCTGGTCGATCGACAAGGTCAAGTTGCGCGGTGCCGTGGTCCCCGGCGACCAGCTGCGCATCGAGGTGGAGACCATCCGTGCGAAGCCGCAGCTCGGGCACGTACGCGCGCGCTGCAAGGTGTCGGGCAAGCTGGTTGCGGAGGCGGAACTCAAGTTCACGCTCATCGACGCTTGAGCCGCACCCGCGTCGCGGTGGTGGGGGTCGGGCACCTCGGCCGCCACCATGCCAGGCTGCTCAAGGAGCTCGACTGCGACCTCGTCGCCACTGCGGACCCCAACCCCAAGGCGCGCGAGGCGGCACAGGCGGCCTACGGCGTCCCGTGCCTCGAGGACTACCGCGGTCTCGTCGGGATGGTGGATGCCGTGAGCGTCGTGGTGCCCACCAACCTGCACCGGGAGGTCGCCGGGCACTTCCTGTCCCACGGCATCGACACGTTGGTCGAGAAGCCCATTGCCGGCTCCGTGCAGGAAGGCGCAGAACTCGTCGAGCTCGCACGCTCCAACGAGTGCATCCTGCAGGTCGGCCATGTCGAGCGGTTCAACCCTGCCTTCGAGCGGTTGCGCGAGGTCGCCCGCAACGCGCGCTACATCGAGAGCCAGCGCCTTGCGCCGTTCTCGTTCCGTTCGACGGACATCGGCGTCGTGCTGGACCTCATGATCCACGACCTCGACCTCCTGCTTGCGCTGGTGGGCAGCGAGATCGCGTCCGTGGAGGCGTTTGGCGGTGCGGTGTTCACGCCGGCAGAGGACATGGCCTCGGCCATCATCCGGTTCCGCAACGGCACCGTGGCGCACCTCACGGCGAGCCGCGTCGCCCTCAAGCCATTGCGCAAGATGCGCGTGTTCTCCTCGGAAGGTTGCTACGCGAGCCTCGACTTCCAGACCGGCGAGGGACTCGTGATCCGCAAGAACCCGGGCTGGGACCTCCAGCAACTGCCCGTGGACCAGATCGACCGCACGCAGGTGGGCGACCTCTGGAAGTACGTGTTCGAGGGCCTGCTCAGCGTGCAGCAGTTCAAGCTCGACGACGGCAACCCGCTCAAGGAGGAGCTTGCCTCGTTCCTGCAGTGCGTGCGGGACCGCAGCACGCCGCGGGTGAGTGGCGAGGACGGTGTTGCTGCCGTGGCCGCTGCCCAGCAGGTGATCCGGGCGATCGCCGCGAACCGCTGGGCCTGACGCGCTGGCTGACTGCGCCGCCAGGCAGCTCGGGGACCGGCTCCTGGCTCGGTGCGCCGAGTCGCTGGGTTTGGTGGGCCGTGACCCGAAACAGGTGCGCCGTCCCCCTGTTTTCGCCGGTCCGTCACGGGACAAAATGCTGACATCTCGGTCCGGTGCCAGCGGACTTTCTGGATGGATTCCTGACGGTGGCCGTGGGTAAAAGGCTCGCCCCCAACTTCCTGAGGAACCATATGTCAGTTGTGCCAGTAACTGCTGCAGGTCGCACCGGACAATCCGGCGACTTCGTGCCTTTCTCGTCTCCTTCCGTCCCACATGCCGTCGGCGCAAGCCTCCGCCTGCTGGGTGCCTCCCTGCTGGCCCTCGCGGGCCTCGCAACGGATGCAGTTTCCCAGCTCCCGCAGGTCGGACTCTCCTCGCGCGGTGCCGTGGAGCCCATCGGTGGCTACCCGCTGTTCTACGAGGACGCGAACGGTCTGCGTCTGCAGCTCTGCCAGGACCCCAACGTGTGCCTGTTCGCGCTGCCCAACCCGGCGCTCCCGCTGAGCTTCCCAACCAACTTCCCTGACGAGCAGTTCTACTGGGCCGTCGCGGGCGACCTGGCAGCGAACAACGGCGCCTCCGTGTTCTACGAGAATGCACTCGAGGCTGCGTTCCTCAACGGTGCTGTCGTGCAGGGCGAGCAGGTGGTCTTCACCCGCTTCCGTTTGCGCGCCAATGGCCTGCAGGCAAACACCTCGTACCAGGTGACGTGGCCCTACGGTTCGCAGGCCTTCGTGACGAACAACCTCGGCGAGATCAACTTCACCGACGACATCGGGTTCACTGCGCTGCAGTTCGACCTCGCCCTCGCGGGCAACGTCGGCCCCTTCCTCACGCCGGTCGGTTTCAACTCCCGCGTCCCTGGGACCTACATTGCCGACGCGAACATCCTCGTTCCCGTGCAGGGCAGCCCGCTGGGCACCAACTACTTCCGCATCGTCGGCCCGGGCGTCGGCGACCTCTTCACCGCCAATCGCATCGACGCCAACACGGCGCAGGTCGACCTGTTCAGCCTGCAGGGCCAGATCTCGGTGAGCGGCGGCGTGGGCGTGAAGAACGCATACATTGCGCGCGCAAGCACTGAGACCGCGGTGAACGTCTGGGCGACTGCTCCGACGGGAGTTGCCCTCACGGTCACAGCTGGTGGTGCCACCCCGGTGGCCATGACCGCTCTCGGTACGACCGGCACCTACTTCGGCCGCGTGGTCCTGCCCCCCTCGGCCCTCCCGACCTCGGTGACGGTCACCAACACCACGGACAATCCTCCGACGGTGACCGTCCACAACGGCCTCACCGACCTGGTGCAGGTGCGCAGCGCCGTGTACGGCGTCGGTGGTTCCCTCACCGTGACGGGGTTCTCCAGCGACAAGCTCAACAACCCCGTGCTCACCCTCACGGGTGACGGCCTGACCCCGATGGCCATGACCCCCGCTGGGTCGGGCATCGGCAGTGCGGTGGTGACCCTGCCCGTGGGCGCAGCGGTCCCGGACACGGTGACCGTCACGTCGGCCCAGGGCGGAACCCTCACCGTGCCGGTCTCGGTCGAACTCAACACCACCGAGCCGGTGGTCGCCATCGCAGGTGCCGACCGCGGTGTCAACGCAGGCGCGACCGTGATCCTGGACGGCTCTGCCTCCACGGGTCCGATCGCCAGCTACGCCTGGACCCACGATGCTGGCGGGTTGATCACGCTCAACGGCGCGAACACGGCCACGCCGTCGTTCACGGCGCCAGCGCTCACCACGCCCTCGGTGATCACGTTCACCCTGACCGTCACCGGTGCCCTCGGCCAGACGGCCACGGACACGGTGGTCATCGTGGTGGCTGCCGTCCCGGTCGTGGTGGCCAACGCAGGTGTTGACCGCAACGTCGCCGCCGGCGCAGCCGTCACCCTGGCATCGACGGGCTCGACGGGCCCGATCACCACGTACGCCTGGACCCACGACGCAGGTGCCCTTATCACGCTGAACGGCGCGAACACGGCCTCGCCCTCCTTCACGGCTCCCGTGCAGGCCACCGCCTCGGTGATCACCTTCACCCTGACCGTCAGTGGCAGCTTCGGGCAGACGTCGACGGACACCATGGTGGTGAACGTCGCTGCCGCTGCGGCGCCCGTCGCCAACGCAGGTGCCGACCGCACCGTCAACGTGAACAGCAACGTGACGCTGAACGGTGCTGCCTCCACGGGCACGATCCTCGGCTACGCGTGGACCCACGATGCGGGTGCGGCCATCACGCTCGCCAACGCCAACACCGCCACGCCGTCGTTCACGGCTCCGGCCACGGCCACGGCGATCACCTTCACCCTCACGGTGACGGGTGCCGGTGGTGTCACGTCGACGGACACAATGGTGGTCAACGTGAGTTCGGTTGTTGACGTGGTGCGCATCACGGCCGCCACGTACCGGGTGGGCAATGTCGAGTGGCGCATCGATGGCACCGCCTCGCTCCGCGGGCAGACGATCACCGTCTACCTCGGCGCCACGGGCGACACCACGCGTCCGGTTGCCACGGTGGCCGTGACCGCAACGGGCACCTGGACCTACCGCCAGCGCGGCGGGGTCGTGGTGCCGCCCGCCGGTGACAACCGGATCTGGGCACGTTCCTCGCTGGGCGGCGACTCGCCCACGTTCACCTTCACGCGCAACTGACGCGTGACGTCAGGGCGTGCAGTGGACACTGCACGCCCTGACCTCTATCCAGTCCCTTGGTGGAGTGCATGGCTCGAAGGCTCCTGATCCTCGCTGCGCTTGTCTTCGCGCCAGCCGCATGGGTTGCCGTTGGGGCAGAGCCCGAGCAGGGCCTGTTCCCTGGTGCCGAGACCCACGACGCGGGCGCGAGCGTGCCTGCAGTCGGGGCAGTGGCGGACCAGGCTGCCATTCCTGAGCCCCTCGACCGTTCGGTCGCCTTGGCCCCGGCAGTCCCGCCAGTCAGGCCGAAGGGACCGCAGGTGCGGCACACGGACCGTCGCTTCGACTGGGGCGAGGTGCCCGCAAACCAGTCCTTCGGGCATGTGTTCACCCTGCACAACGTGGGTGATGCCGTGCTCCACATCCAGAAACTGCGACCCAGTTGAGGCTGTGCCGCGGTCGCGTTCGACCGCGAGATCCCGCCTGGTCAGGTGGGGCGCGTCGAGGTGAAGGTCGCTGGCAGTCACCTGAAGCCAGGGCTCGCGAGCATCCGCATCGAAGTGCAGTGCAACGATGCTGGCGGTGACTTCCCCCTGGTGATGAGCGGCAAGGTTGGGCCACCCGTGCACGGAGTGGGGGAGGCCATGCTGCCGCGGGTCGAGAGCGCGCAGTTGCTCCTCGATCGCTGAAGCAGGTGCGACTGCGCGGCGTGGGATGGCATCCGCACCGCCTCTCGCTACACTGCCCGCGTTCGAAGGCTCCGCCCGGCGGTGCTCGTGCTGCATGCGGGCCACAAAGTTGAACCGATGACCATTCTCCGGGGACCGACCCTGAGGGAGAGGCGGGAGCGGGAGGCGCAAGCCAGCCTGCACCCAAATCCCCCGGGGGGTTCCCACCTGAACCCAAGGGTTCAACCGGCCTCCATCCGCGGCTCTCGTGGAGCGGAGCCTCTCGAATTCCTGTGGCGCCGGAGGTAGCCTCCCGCGCTGCGTCGGCCCCGGTCAGGGCCGTGCGTTGGTTGGCGGTTGGCGCGTGCTTCGTGCGCGCCTCGTGAGGTGGTGTCATGCGTAGCTTCGTTCTCGGGATGCTGATCGCAGCAGTGGTCTGTCTGCTGTGGGTCTTCTTCCGTTCGGCCCCTGAGGTCCAAGGCGGCTCCTCTCCTGTCCAGGAGGCTGGCTCGCCCGCCTCCAACTCCAACGCAGGTTTCGAGAGCCTGATCGCCGCAGGTGGAACTGCCGCGACCGAAGGCGTGGCCCCGGCGCAAGGGAATGCCGCGGGCCAGCCCGTGAACTCCACGCCTCAGGCCCAAGTGCCCCAGCAGGCTGCGCCGCAGCAGCCTGGCGTCCAGCAGCCGGCAGTACCCCAGCCCGCGCCCATGGCCGAGGGCTCGGTGCCCGCCGTGAACCTCGCATCCGCAACCCCTGCGGACCTCGGTGCATGCTGGAGCCAGCTCGCGGACCCAGCAACGGCAGCAGGTCGTCGCGGCTCCATCGTCGCCGCCCTCGCGGCCCTGCCCACGGCCAGCCTCGAGCAGGCGATGGCCAAGCTGGGGACGTCCAATGCGTTCCTCCACAGTGACGAGGGACGCCAGGTCGCCCAGCGCGCCGCCGAACTTGCTGCCGCGTTGCCCGACGAGCAGTCTGTGGTCGCCCTCACCAAACTGGTGGAGCGGCTCATGCAGGGGCCCGTGGACCGGTTCAACGTGCACGAGCGCGGCGTCGTCGACACGGTCTACGCACAGCTCAAGCAGCGCGTCGACCGTTGGGTCTGCGACCCGTCCAACGTCACCCGCGCGCGCAGCTACAAGGTCCAGTCCGGCGACTCGCTTGCTCGCATCGCCTCGCGCTTCCGCAAGGAGGGCGTGCTGGTCGAGGAGGGAACGCTGATGGTGCTCAACCGCATCCGCAACCCGAAGGCACTGCAGGTGGGCCAGCAGATCAAGGTGCCGGTGGACCCCATCCACGCCGTGGTGGAGAAGCGCAGCTACCTGATGGCGGTGTACCTCGGGGACGTGATCCTGCGCCTGTACTGGGTGGGCCACGGCGAAGCCGACAAGACCCCGCTCGCGGAGTTCCGCATCGCCGACAAGCTGAAGGAGCCCCAGTGGTACTCGCCGGTCGACGGCAACGTCTACCCGTACGGCCACCCGAAGAACGTGCTCGGGAAGTACTTCGTCAAGTTCGCGCACGACGCGCACCCTGGCTTCGGGGCGCACGGGACCCCGCAGCCCGAGACCATCGGCACCATGTCGTCCCTGGGCTGCATCCGCATGCTGGACCCGGACATCGAGGAGTTCTTCACCCTCATCCCGCGCGACGCCAAGGTCGTGGTGCGCGCGACGACCTGAGTTCGGGTCGCCCCGGCCTGGTGGCCTGCAAACACCACCAAAAATTGTTCGGGGCCCAGCCGATTCGGTCGACCTTCTTCGTGCCGAAGTCTTTGCTGCGCAGAGGTTTGGGGCTTTAGGTGAGAAACTTGCCCAACCTCTTGCGCGAGGCTTGGCACCTCGCTACCTTCTCCCGCCCTGCTTGGCGACCCGCGAGGGTGGTTTGGGCAGCGATCTTTGGCATTCTGGGTGGCCTCGAATGAGCGTGTGAGCGCAAGAAGAGTGCTGGGGACCCGATCT
>JBEGVB010000174.1:0-4783 GCA_041178545.1 Planctomycetota bacterium | reverse complement strand
GGGACCTGAGTGCCAGGCTGCACCGCCGCAGCTGGTGCGCGAGCAAGAAGCGCGAGTACCTCGGCCTGCACCTGCAGATGGTGACGGTGTATCGCAACTACGTGTGCCGGAGGACCAACGTGGAGGCCGCGCACCGCACACCAGCGTGGCACTTGGGCTTGTTGCCGCGCCAACTGGGCTACCGCGAGGTGTGCAGCTGGCGGCAGGACTGGGGTGGGGTCAGCCCGCACCCGCTGAGTGTCCGCGGGGGGAGGGTCGTGGCGGCGTGAGGCGAATGCGGAGAGCGTCGGCCCAGCAGCTTGCAGACATCGAACCCAGTTCGGACATCTGGATCAGGCGTACACCCCACGCATGCGCGTCACCCGCGCCACGCGGTCGATGCCCAGCATGTAGGCAGCGATGCGGTTGCTCACGCCGAAGCGGCGGGCCATGTCGACCACCGAGCGGAAGGACTCGACCATCGAGTGCTCCATGCGGTCCTCGACCTCCTTCTGGGGCCAGTAGAAGCCCTGACGGTTCTGGACCCACTCGAAGTAGGAGACCGTGACACCGCCTGCGTTGGCAAGGATGTCGGGCACGATGAAGATGCCCTTCTCGTCGAGGATCTTGTCGGCTCCCGCGGTCACGGGGCCGTTGGCGCCCTCGGTGATGACCTTTGCCTTGATGTTGGCGGCATTGCGGCTGGTGATGACGTTCTCGGTGGCCGCCGGGACGAGGATGTCGACGGGAAGTTCGAGGAGCTGGGCATTGGTGAGTCGCTCGCCCATGTCGAGGCCCTCGAGGGACCGCGTCTTGGCGACGTGCGCACGCACCTTCTCGAGGTCGAGTCCCTTCGGGTTGTGGATGGCGCCACGGATGTCCGAGATGGCGACGACCTTGACGCCGATCGAAGCGAGTTGGAGAGCCGAGATCATGCCCACGTTGCCGGAGCCCTGGACGGCCGCCGTGCACTGGTCGGGTTTGAGGCCGAGGTGGGCGAGGGACTCGCGGGTGGTGAGCATGACGCCGCGGCCAGTTGCCTCGACGCGGCCCAGCGAGCCGCCGAGTTCGATGGGCTTGCCGGTGACCACCGCGGTGCAGTGCTCATGGCGGTGCATGGAGTAGGTGTCCATGAGCCACGCCATGACCTGTCCGTCGGTGTTCATGTCGGGCGCCGGGATGTCGCGATCAGGCCCGAGGAAGTCGAGGATGCCGGCGACGTACCGGCGGGTGATGCGCTCGAGCTCGCCCTTGGAGAGCTTGAACGGGTCGCAGATGACCCCGCCCTTGCCGCCACCGAAGGGAACGTTGACGACGGCGCACTTCCAGGTCATCCATGCCGCAAGGGCCCTGACCTCGTCGAGGTTGACGTTGGGGGCAAACCGGATGCCACCCTTGGCAGGGCCGCGCGCGGTCGAGTGCTGGACGCGATAGCCCGAGAACACGTTGATCGACCCATCGTCCATCACCACAGGGATGGACACGGTGATCTCCCGGTCGCAGGTGCGCAGGATCTGATAGAGGCCGGGGTCGAGACCCAGCTTGTTGGCGGCCAGGTCGAACCTGGCGTGCATGGCCTCGAAGGGGTTCTCTTCTCCAAGGACTTGTAGAGGGTTCATTCCGGTCGGGTTTCCTGATTCAGGCTTGCGCCTTGTGGAGAGTGGGGAAAACTACTCCCACCGCTTCCCATGGGCAACGAATCGAACGAATCCCTTGCAGTTCAGGGACTTCCGTCCGGGGAGGCCGCACTGCTCAAGGCCGTCTGGGCCGGCGCCATGGGCTGGACCGTGCGCTGTACGCCCCGTCGGCGCACCCTTGCGCTGGACCTGCCGGACGGCCGCCGGTGGTTCGTCAAGCTGCGGACCGGCTTCAGCCGGGCAGCCAACCGGGAGTGGAACTGGCTGCACACCCTGCCCCTGCTGGGGTTCCGGACGCCGACACCGGTCTACCGTGAGCAACGGCTCACGGGCAGTCTGGTGTGCACGCGAGCCCTGTCGGGCAGGCCGATGGACGTGGTGTGGCAGGAAGCCGCCGACCGAGGTTCGACGGACGCGCTGGTGGCCTGGGCCGTGGCAGTGGTTGCACCGATGGTCCGCCGCCTGCACGGCGCGGGTCTGGTGCACCGAGACCTCTACTGGAACCACCTGCTGCAGGACCCCGACCGTCCCGACGCCGAACCCTTCCTCCTGGACGTGGAGCGGGTGTTCGCACCGCGCTGGCGCTTCCGCCGCTGGGTGGTGAAGGATCTTGCAGGTCTGCTGGCCTCGCTGCCGGTGGAGGTGCGTCCAACGGACCGACTGCGTTTCCTGCGCGCCTACTGCGGGGGGGTGTTGGCCGCTGGCTGGAAGGACCTTGCCGAGCAGGTGGAGCACAAGGCGCAGCGGATCCGTCGCCACGTCCCGCGCTACGGGTGAGAGCGCAGGGGGTGACCCGCGGCAGTGACGCCGCGGGGAAAAAAACGCCTGGTCCCCGTAAGCCGGGTCCTGCTCCCGCCTCGCGGCGGTGACGGTCCTTTCTCTCGGCCCTGCCTCGCAGCAGGGCTCAAACGACCAACCCGAGGATCTTGGCGCGGGCAGCGCGATCCTCCTATTTGGTCTTCCTCCGGGTGGGGTTTGCCGTGCCAGACCACTCCCGTGGCCTGCGGTGAGCTCTTACCTCGCCGTTTCACCCTTGCCGTCGCGCAGTTGCCCACGCCGTCCGGCGGTTTGATTTCTGTGGCACTTTCCCTGTCCTTGCAGACGGTGGGCGTTACCCACCACCCTGCCCTGTGGAGCCCGGACTTTCCTCCCCCGACGCGAAGTCGGGGACGACCGTCCGGAGACCAGGCGGACGCAGGGTACGACATGGTGCCGCAGTGGCAAGTGCGAGAAGCTGTCGCCATGGTCGTACGTCGCTCCTTTGCCGTGGCAGCACCGGTGGCACTGGCCCTGCTCTGCACCCTTCTCCCGGGCCAGGACGCACCGCCCGCGAAGGAACCCCTGCCCAACGTGGTGCTCGTCTTCTGCGATGACCTCGGTTACGGCGACCTGGGCTGTCAGGGTGCCACCGGGCACCGCACTCCAGTGCTCGACCGACTGGCTGCCGAGGGCACGCGCTTCACGGACTTCAGCGTGGCACAGGCTGTGTGTGGCGCCTCGCGCGCGGCACTGCTGACGGGCTGCTACCCCAACCGCGTCAACCTGCTGGGCGCCCCCAACCACACGCAGAAGGGCGGCCTCGCACTGTCGGAGGAGACGCTCGCAGAACTGCTGCGTGCCCGCGGCTACGCGACGTGCATCGTGGGCAAGTGGCACCTCGGGCACGAACCAACGCACCTTCCCATGGCGCAGGGTTTCGACGAGTGGTTCGGCCTGCCCTACTCCAACGACATGGCACCCACGGAGGGTGGCACCAAGTCCAGCTACCCGCCGTTGCCCTTGTTCGACGGTGAGAAGGTGGTGGAGACGCAACCGGCCATGGACACGCTCACGACGCGCTACACCGCGCGCGCGGTGCAGTTCGTGGAGCGTCATGCGCGCAGCGGGGCGGGCGCGACGGAACAGCCGTTCTTCCTCTACCTGGCACACGCGATGCCGCACGTGCCCCTCGGTGTGCACCCTGACCGCAAGGGGAAGGCATCGACGCCATACGGTGACGTGGTGCAGGAACTCGATTGGTCGACCGGCGAGGTGCTGCGCGCGCTCGAGCGCACTGGCAACGCGCGTCGCACCCTGTTCCTGTTCACGAGCGACAACGGGCCCTGGCTGCCCTACGGCAACCACGCGGGCAGCACGGGCGGCCTCCGCGGCGCGAAGGGCACCACCTTCGAGGGCGGTGTGCGGGTGCCCTGCATCGCATGGTGGCCCGGCAAGGTGCCCTCGGGCCGGGTCGAGTCAGGGTTCTGGAGCACGCTCGACGTGCTGCCGACCCTCGTGGCGCTCACGGGCGCTGCACCGCCCAAGCTGCCCGTCGACGGTCTCGACGCGAGCGCCCTCCTGCTGGGCCGCGGTCCCTCGCCGCGCACGTCGATGGGCTTCTGGTGGGGGCGCGAGTTGCAGGCGGTCCGTGTGGGCACCTGGAAGCTGCACTTCCCGCACGCGTACCGGACGCTGGAGGGCCCGCCCGGGAAGGACGGCAAGCGGGTTGCCGACGGCAATGGCCGGACCGGGCTCGCGCTGTTCGACCTCGCGAAGGACCCTGCCGAACAACAGGACGTGGCAGCGGCCCATCCCAAGGTGGTTGCCGAGTTGGAGGCGTTCGCTGCCACCGCGCGGCGCGAACTGGGTGACACGGCAACGAAAGTGCGCGGCGACGGACTGCGCAACCTGCCAGCAGGCGATGCTCCAGGGCGAAAGCCCCGCTGATCTGTCGATGTGCGCAGGTTGCAGTGGTTCCGGGGGCTCCTAGGCTTGGGTCTCGCTCCCCAAGGTCGTCGCACGGAAGGCGGCCGCAACCCGACCAACCATGCCACGCATCGCTAGCCTCGTCCTCGTTGCCACCTCACTGGCAACTGCCCTCTCCGCACAGGCCACCTGGACCCAGGTGAGCGCCACCCCTGCACCTACTGCTGCCGGCGGCACCGTGGGCGTGAGCGACGGCGCGGGCATGTACGTGTTCGGCGGCCTGACCTCGAACGTCGGCGGCGTGTTCACGTACAGCGACCGGCTCTGGCGCTTCGACGGCATCAACTGGATCGACCTCACTCCTGCTGCGGGCCTGCCGCCAGCGCGGCACTTCTACGCCGCGTGCTGGGACATCGGCCGCCAGCGCTACGTGCTGTTCGGCGGTCAGAACTCGCCCAGCGCCAGCAGCACCCTGCCCGACC
>JBEGVB010000173.1:0-9558 GCA_041178545.1 Planctomycetota bacterium | reverse complement strand
GCCTGCCGTCGGCCTCCCTGGGCGCGCTCGTGGTCTCGTTCCCCGCACCGCGTGCCCCCTACCTTGCGGACGTCGGCTTCCACCGCGAGGCGCGCACGGCGCTGGGTGGCGGCGCACTGCTGGTGCCGATGCCGCTCGACCTCGTCCCGACGGAGCTGGTCCGCGCCACCTGCGCCGCAGCCCGGACGGTGCACCCGCAGGTGCAGTTGGTGCTCGTCCACGGCGTCCTCCTGCTCGTTGCCACGGGCCAGCCGGTCCGCTGGGACACTGGGTCCGTGCCGCCGGTGGCTGCGCGTGCTTGGTCCTGGTCCGCCGGGTTGTCGGGCGTGGCCGAGCTCGCGCTCGCGCGCATTCCCTTGCGTTCGGTGGCCGGAGTGGCGTTGCCCCCTGACCCGCTGCTCCTCGCTGCCCGCAGTCGGTCGGCGGAGCCTGCGGACGGCGACCGTCGCATGCGCGCAAACATGGGCCACCTGCGCGCCGGGCTCGGGACCGAGGCAGGTGAGCTCGCCGTGCGCCTCTGGCTGCTCGATCGACCTGCACACGAGGACGCGCTCGTGTGGGAGTCGCGGGCCCAACTGGGTGCAGAACGGCTCGGGTCGCACCTGCTGCTGGAGGAGCTGCGCCGCAGCCGCCTCGGAGCGGCTGTCGCCGAGATCCGCGCGGCCGACCCCGGCGACCGTGACTCCATGCAACGCGCGGCCGTCGTCGCGTCTGCATGGTGCCATGTCGGTGCACCCCACGCGGTCCTGCAGGCTGCGCTCGGCCTGGAAAACGCCAACGGCAGCTCGGTGCTCGACGCAGCCGCCGCGGCCCGTCGCGCACTTGCCGTCGACCCGACCCTGTCGGCCCATGCACCCGCCGCACTCCGCGCCGTGCTCGCACCTGTTGCAGCTGCCGGCGGTGTGCCGCACGGGGCCCTTGAGGACCTTGCGCGACTGCCGGATCCGCCGAGCCTGGCGGCATTGTGCACCGGTGCGTCGCCGCTGGCCGTGGCACTGCGCGCGCGGTTCGGGCCCTGGTGCGCGGCGGCCCTGCTGGACGTTCGCGCTGCACGACCGTGGACGCTGGAGGAACTCGGCGCCCTGAGGGAGCTCTCCAGCCCGGCAGTCCTCGACGCCGCTGCCGAAGTGCTCGAGGGCATGGCAGCGCTGCAGGATCTGCTGGGAGTGTGGCGCCTCGACCTGCCCGCCCCTGCCGGCATCGTGCGCCTGGTTGGCGCGGGCACCGAGGTGCGGCTCGCCCTCGCCGAGGCGCTGGCGCGTCGCAAGGACCTTGGTTCCACCCGCGCCCTCGCGGTGCTGCTGGACGACCCGGACCCTGGCGTGCGTGCGGCAGCAGGCCGGTCCCTGGAGCGCAGCTGGCCGGGTGCCGTGCCCTACGACCCGGGGTGGGGACGATCTCAGCGTGAAGTGGCGGCGCGCGCCGTGCTCGCACTGCATAATCGACGGCCATGACCGAACAGACGGTTGGTTCCCTTGCGGCGCTGGTGGGCGGCCGCGTGATCGGCGATGCAGCACGCGTGATCCGTGGGGTTGCGGACCTACGGTCCAGGGGGGAGCACCTCATCGGGTTCGTGCGCGACAAGAAGTACCGGCCGGCGGCCAAGGTGGCCCAGCTCGGCGCGATCCTGTGCAACGAGGACCTCGAGTCGGCTGCCGCCCAGATCGTCGTGCAGGACGTGGGGCTCGCGTATGCCAGGGTGGCACAGGCCCTGCACCCGTTGCCCACGGCCAAGGAGCACTCGGTGCACCCCACTGCCGTCGTCCACCCCGATGCCGTCATCGAGTCGCCGGTTTCCATCGGGCCCCGCGTGGTGGTCGGGCGCGCGCGGGTCGGTGCCGGCACCGTGCTGGAGGCAGGCGTGGTGGTCGGTGACGACTGCACCCTCGGTGCAGACTGCGTCCTCCACCCAAACGTCGTGCTCTACCGCGGCGTGCGCATCGGCAACCGGGTGGAGATCCACGCGGGCGCCATCCTCGGCAGCGACGGGTTCGGCTATGCCAACGACGGTGGCCGTTGGGTGAAGGTGCCGCAGATCGGCGGGGTCGAGGTCTGCGACGATGTCGAGATCGGCGCGAACTGCACCATCGACCGCGGTGCGATCGGCGACACGCGGATCGGTCCCCGCAGCAAGATCGACAACCTGTGCCACATCGCGCACAACTGCGTCGTGGGCGAGGACAATGCATTTGCTGCCGCTTGCTTCCTCTCCGGCAGCACGGTCTTGGGCGACCGCGTCACGCTCGGTGGCCACGTCGTGAGTGCCGGCCACCTCAAGGTTCCCAGCGACACCCGGGTCGGCGGCGGGTCTGGCCTCTACGGCGACGTGGAGAAGTCCGGGGACTGGATGGGCATGCCGCTGATGCCCATGCGCAGGTACGCGCGCCAGCTGCGCGCGCTGCGGGAACTCATCGACCTGCACGAGGAGGTCGAGGAGATCCGCAAGACCCTGCGCGGGACCGTCGAGGGCTGAAGCGACCCGAGGCAGCCTTCAGCGGACCCAGCGCAGCCACTCCTCGAGGCGCTTCTCGACGGCTGCAGCGACCTGCTCGCGCATCTGTCGGTACTCGGCCAGCGTCCCGCCGTACGGGTCGCGGACATCGCGTCCCGCCGGGTCGAGGAGTTGCACGCGTTCGCCCAGCCCGGGGGCGACTGCTGCGACTGCACGGAGGTGTCCTGACGAGAGGCACAGCACCTGGCTGGCGCGCAGCGCGTCTGCGGTCTCGAAAGAGGCCGAGCGGTGTCGCGAGAGGTCCAGCCCGACCTCGGCGGCGGCCGCCGTCGAGCCCTCGCTCGCAGGCATGCCACTGAAGCCGCCGGTGCCGACGCTCGCGAAGTGCAGGCCGTGGGCCAGCACCTCCTCGTCCGCGACACCGAGCCGCAGCGCGACCGCACGCCGTGCCATGGCCTCGGCGAGGGGCGAGCGGCAGGTGTTGCCGGTGCACACGAACAACACCGTGTGGGCTGCGGTGCGGAGCACCTCGTCCCGGGTGAGGATGCCCTCGCGCAGCACCTCGAGCCGGGTGCCCCGGAGTCGCACGACGGTCGATGCGGACCCGATCGGCGAGGGACCGTCGTCGCAGAGGAGCGAAAGGGAGGATCCGAACTCGCGCTCGATGGAGTCGGGGTCGCCCAGCGGTGGGTTGCCGCTGCGGTTGACGCTCGTCATCCAGAGCGGCTCGCCGACTGCACGGATCACGTCGCAGGTGAACCGGTGGGCGGGCAGCCTGATGCCGATCTCCTCGCCGGTGCCGGTTGGGACCACGACCGTGAGCGGGCCCGGCCAGTAGCGGTCCACGAGGCGCTGGATGCGCTCGGGCACGATGCCGCAGAGGCGCTCCAGCTCGCTGCGCTCCGCGACGTGCCACGTGAACGGTGCCGTGCTGCGTCCCTTGAGCGTACGGACTGCCGCAGCCTGTGCGGGGTCGCTCGGCCGGGCCGCCACGCCGTAGACCGTCTCGGTGGGCAGCACCACGAGCTCCCCGCGAAGGATGGCAGCGGTCGCGAGTGCGACGTTGGCTGGGTCCGACGTGCCGTGGAGCGCGATGCGGCGGCAGTGCATTCCCGCGGAGGTATAGCGGCACCGCAGGCGAAATTGATTCGCCATCGGGCCCTTCCTATCCTGCTCCGCCCATGACGAGCCCGGAGCGAAAGGAGCGGCAGGCGCGTATCCGCACGGAGCGCCTTGCAGAGCTCGGTGCCCTGCTCGCCGGCTTCGCACACGAGGTGCGGAACCCGCTCTCCACGATCGGCCTCAACCTCCAACTGGTGCTGGAGGAGTTCCGCAACGCAGACACGCCGCGGGACAAGCGCACCCAGAAGCGCCTGGTGCTGGTGGAGCAGGAGGTGAGGCGCCTGCAGAAGATCCTCGACGAGTTCCTCAGCTACGCGCGCGCCCCGGCACCCAAGCTCGTGCCCTGCGACCTCAACGCAAGGATCCAGGCCCTCGTCGACTTCTCGGCCCCGGAGATGCGCGAGCAGGGCATCGGCCTGCGCTTCTTCCCGAACTCGGCCGTGGGCACGATCCTGGCCGACTGGGACCACCTCCAGGCCGCCATGGTCAACCTCCTCCGCAACGCACGCGAGTCGATCCAGGGGCCCGGCGAGGTGATGGTCTCCACCGTGCGCGAGGGCGATGCCGTGCTCGTGCGCGTGACGGACACCGGTGCAGGGATCCAGCCCGAGCACCAGGCGCGGGTCCTCGACCCCTACTTCAGCACCAAGAAGACCGGCACCGGGCTCGGTCTCCCCACCGTGCGTCGCATCGTCGAGGAGCACGACGGCACGTTGACGTTCACCTCGGAGCCCGGCAAGGGCACCCAGTTCACCATCCGGCTGCCTGCGCCCACCGGGCGTGCAGCGGGGGACAAGGCATGACGATGGATCCCATTCTCGTGGTCGACGACGACGATGCGCTGCGCCAGTCCCTGGTGTCGGCACTGGAGAGCCTCCCGGTGGAGATCACCGAGGCCGCAACCGGCCGGCAGGCCCTCGAGCTGCTCGAACAGCGTCGCTTTGCCGTCGTCGTGACCGACCTCGTGATGCGCGACGTGGACGGCTTTGCCGTGCTCGACACCGCGCGCCGGACACACGCGCCCTGCAAGGTGGTGATGCTCACCGGTCACGGTTCGCGCGACGTCGCCGTGCAGGCGATGGAGCGTGGTGCGACCTACTACGTCGAGAAGCCGGTCGACCTCTCCGACCTGCGCACCAAGGTCCGCAAGTGCCTGGAGGACCACCGCAAGGACCTCGCCTACGAGGACCTGCGCGGGCAGGTGCAGCGCACTTGGGGGATCGAGGGCATCGTGGGGCAGGACCCCCGCATGCAGCGCGTGCTGGACGTGGTGCGCCAGATCGCGCCCACCAACGCCTCGGTGCTCATCCTCGGCCCGTCGGGGACCGGCAAGGAACTGGTCGCCCGTGCGGTGCACAACCTCTCGCCCCGCAAGGACAAGCCGTTCGTCCCGCTCAACTGTGGAGGCCTGTCCGAGGGCACCATCGAGTCCGAGCTGTTCGGCCACGTGAAGGGCGCGTTCACCGGCGCCGTGTCCGACCGCGAGGGCAAGTTCGAGTACGCGAACGGCGGCACCCTGTTCCTCGACGAGGTGGGTGAGATGCCCGTGCAGACCCAGATCAAGCTGTTGCGCGTGCTGGAGGAGCGCCAGGTCGCGCGGCTCGGTGCCAACCGCCTGCGGCCGGTCGACGTGCGTGTGCTCGCCGCCACCAACGCGGACCTGCATGCGAAGGTGAAGGAAGGCAGCTTCCGCGAGGACCTCTACTACCGGCTCAAGGTGGTCACCGTCGACCTGCCGCCGCTGCGCGAACGCAGGAGCGACATCAAGCTGCTGGTGGAGCACTTCCTGCGGCACTTTGCCAAGCTGCACGGCAAGGACGTCGAGTCCGTCGACCGCGATGCGCTCGTGGCCCTTGTCCAGTACGACTGGCCCGGCAACGTGCGCGAGCTGCGCAATGCCGTCGAGTCGATGGTGGTGCGCGCCCGCGGCAACATCCTCACGCGCAACGACCTGCCGCCGGAGATCTGGGCCCCGCTGCCCGCCGACCAGGACGGCTGGCAGTTCCTCGCGGGGCGCACGGTCATGGACGTGGAGAAGAACCACATCCGCGTCACGTTGGACCTGGTGGGAGGCAACCGGCAGAAGGCCGCCAAGGTGATGGGGCTCAGTGAGCGGACGCTCTACCGGAAGATCAAGGAGTACTCAATCTGAGCGCAGCCAGCCCAGGATCTCCTTGAGCTTGGGCGGGTTGCCGGTCATCAGCACGCCGACGCGGAAGACCTTGCCTGCGGCGCGGAAGGCGAACCACACGGTGACGGCCAGCAGCAGGCCGCTCACGACGTACTCCCAGGCCGGCGGCGGACCACCGGCACGGTTCATCATCACGAACGGCGTGAAGAACGGCACGTAGGTGAGGACGCGGGCCAGGGTCCCGTTGGGCTCCTGGACGATGAACATCATCGCCAGCAGCGGGACGATGAGCAGGAGGAACACGGGCTGGAGGAGGTTCTGTGCCTCCTTGAGGCTGTTGCACACCGACCCGATGCCGACCAGGATGGCCGCGTACAGCAGGTAGCCGCCCAGGAAGTACCCGACGAAGCTGGCGAGGTAGAGCGGGTCGCCGATCACCTCCATCAGCGGGAAGTCGAACCCGCCGATCACCTTGGGCGTGATCACGACGGACGCGAGTGCGCACAGGACCCACGAGCCGACGATGGTGAGGCCGGTGGCCGCGATGCCCCAGATCTTCCCGGACATGAGCTGCAGCGGCGACACCGAGGACAGCAGGACCTCGATGATGCGGTTGCTCTTCTCCTCGACGGTGTTGGTCAACAGCATCTGGGCGGCGGTGAACACCGCGATCCAGAGCAGGTAGACGAAGGCAACAGGCGCGTACTTGTTGGCCTTCTCGCCGATGGTGACGTCCGAGGTCCTGCCGTCCTCGCCGATCCGCTGCTCGCGGAACGCGACGCGTTCCTGCAGGCTGCGTGCCGTCCGCACGTCGATGTCCGCCTCTGCGATCCGCCGTTGCTGCACGACGCGGGTCGCTGCCTCCGCGTACCAGTTGCGCAGGTCCGGGTCGGTAACGTTGTTGGAGACGTAGGCCGCGCCCTCCAGCGACTTCACCGGGTCCTCGGGCACCACGAAGTAGGCGAACAGCGTGCCCTTTGCCACCAGCTCGTTGAGGCGGTCACGGAGCTGCTCGCGCGGCACCCCGTCCAGCCCGAGCTCGTCGAGCGGTTGGTACACGTAGCGCGCTGCCGCCGCCTGCTGGCTGGCCAGCTCGGTCATCGCCGCGACGTCCGAGGCAGAAAGCGACTGGAACCACTTCGACGCCTTCTCGGCCATCTCGGGCGTCACCGACTTCGGGTCCAGAGGCTTGCCGTCCGTGGTCGGCTCCACCGCCAGCTCCCGTTGCAGCTCCGCGAGCTTGCCGCCGAGGCCTGGCCTGGAGAGGACGCGGGTGAGCGACTCCATGTCCGGCTGCCGTGCGGTGCGCTCGATGCGCGGACCCAGCTCCTCGACCGACAGGTCGAGCACGGTGTAGGTCTTCTTCTCCTTCATCCGCTCCAGCACCCAGCCGGCGCCGATGGAGACGACGAGCAGCAGCGGCATCGCGAGGATGCCGAGCCAGAAGGTCTTGGTTCGGACGTTCTCGAGGAACTCGCGCTGGGCGACCAGCAGGGACTTACTGGCCACGGTTGGCCTCCTCCACGGTGCTCACGAAGATCTCGTGCAGCGACGGGGCGCGCACGTCGAACCGCTGGACGCGGACCCTTCCAACCAATGCAGCAAGCACGTCCTGCGCGTCCGCGCCCGGCTGCAGGAAGATCTCGGCCTGCCTGCCGTGGTCGTTGAGGCGCGCCACCCCCGGCAACTGGCGCAGCACTGCGCCGTCGCCGTCGTAGGTGAGCTGGATGCCGTGCTGGCGACCGGCCTTCACCTCGGCGAGAGAACCCCGGAACTGCAGCCTGCCCTTGTGGATCATCATGACGTAGTCGCAGAGCTGTTCGGCCTGCTCCATCACGTGCGTGCTGAAGATCACGGTCTTCCCGCTCCGCTTCATGTCGAGGATCAAGTCGCGGAACACGTCGCGGTTGACCGGGTCGAGCCCCGAGAAGGGCTCGTCGAGGATGACGAGTTCCGGCTCGTGCAGGATGGTGCCGAGCAGCTGGACCTTCTGTCCCATGCCCTTCGACAGCGACTCGCACCGCTTGTCCACCCATTCGCCGAGCCCGTACCGCTCGAGCAGCTCGCGCGCCTTGCGGTTGGCGACTGCCGGGTCCATGCCCTTGAGCTTGCCGAAGTAGGCGACGATCTCGCCTGCCCGCATCTTCTTGTAGAGACCCTTCTCCTCGGGCAGGTAGCCGAGGCGGTCCTTCACCATTGCCGCGTCGGGGACGCCCAGCACGCGGATCGCACCCGCATCCGGGTGGAAGATGCTCATCACCATGCGGATGGTGGTGGTCTTGCCCGCGCCGTTCTGGCCGAGGAATCCGTAGATGCACCCGCGCGGGATCTCGAAGCTCACGTTGTCGACGGCCGTGAACGCACCGAAGCGCTTGGTCACGTTGTGCAGGGAGAGTGCTGGTTCGCTCATGCGGGTGCCCGTGGGCCGGGTCGTGGCCGATCGAGGGGCAAGATTGTCGGGGTCGTGCACGGATGGCAAGGCAATGTCAGGGACCGCGGCTTGCATGGCACACACCGTGAGCTTCCAATCCCGCGCCATGCACTCCCTCGACCGTCGGTCCTTCCTCCGGGCCTCTGCACTCGGCAGCGCGGCGCTGGCAACCAGTGGTCTCACAGGCTGCTTCTGGCCCCGCACCCGCGCGGTCCCGTTCCAGGTCAGCCTCGCCCAGTGGTCGCTCCACAAGTCGCACCAGTCCGGCGAGCTCGACCCACTTTCCTTCCCGCGCAAGGCCCGCGAGTTCGGCATCGATGCCGTGGAGTACGTCAACTCGTTCTACCGCGACAAGGTGGGGGTCACGGGTTACCTCGCGGAGCTGCGTGCTGCATGCGATGGTGAGGGCGTGCGCAGCCTGTTGATCATGTGCGACGGGGAGGGCCAGGTCGGGGACCCGGACGCGAACCGCAGGCGACAGACGGTGGAGAACCACAAGCGCTGGATGGAGGCTGCCGCGTTCCTCGGCTGCCACTCGATCCGCGTCAACGCGGGCAGCTCGGGCTCGCGCGAGGAACAGGCCAAGCTGTGCGTCGACGGGCTCTCGCAGCTCGCGGTCGCGGCAGAGCCGTACCGGCTGTCCGTGCTGGTGGAGAACCACGGTGGACTCTCCTCCGACGGGTCCTGGCTGCGCGAGGTGCTCGCTGCCACGCGCCACCCAAGCGTCGGGTCGCTGCCCGACTTCGGCAACTTCCGAGTCGGCAAGGACGAGGAGTACGACCGGTACCAGGGCGTGTCCGAGCTGATGCCCTTCGCCAAGGCCGTCAGCGCCAAGTCCCACGACTTCGACGAGAAGGGTGAGGAGACCCGCACGGACTACCACCGCATGATGCGGATCGTCGTGATGGAGCACGGGTACCGCGGTTACGTGGGCATCGAGTACGAGGGCTCCAACCTCGCCGAGGACGACGGCATCCGCGCCACCCACCGGCTGCTGCAGCGGATCCAGGGCGAACTGGCCTGAGCAGACTGGGTCGCAGGGCCCTTGCCACGGCGGCCTTGCGCAAGCGGGACGGGAAGGGTTCCGCACCTCGGGCGGCGCCGCCCCGCACCCGTCGAGGGTGGGCTATCCTTGTCCGTTCCCCGACTCGACCCTACCCGCCTCCAAGGAGGCACCAGACCCGTGCGCACCCTCCCTGTCCTTGCAGCCCTTGCCGGCTCCTTGCTCCCGCTGCGGGCCCAGCAGGACCCAGCCAGCTGGATCCGCTCCCGTTTCCCCGACCTGCAGCACGTCGACATGCGCACCGTGCTCGCCGAGGGCCGGATGGCAGGCTTCGCCGGCACGGAGCCGGAGACCTTGGCCTTCAAGCGCACCTTCAACCAACTCCGCGGCAAGGACCGTCGGGCCGTGCCGCTGCACCG
>JBEGVB010000172.1:0-7917 GCA_041178545.1 Planctomycetota bacterium | reverse complement strand
CAGCAACGCCTCGCGCGTGCTCATCACCTGGAACGCGGTGCCGTCCTACGGCAACGCGGCCAGCACCAGCACGTTCCAGTACCAGTTCCTGCCCAGCGGCCAGGTCGACATCGTCTGGCAGGCCATGGGCACGGGCGGCAACGGCTTCCTCGTCGGCTACAAGCCGGCAGGCACCATGACCGACCCGGGCGGCAGCGACCTTTCGGTCGTCGTGCCTGCGGGCTTCACGCTCTGCCCCCAGACCGTGGCCCCGCTGACGCTTGCCACGGGGGACCGTCCGGTGCTCGGCACCACGATGACGCTGACAACCACCAACGTGCCGGCCGGTTCGCCGTTCGGCGCCATGGTGCTTGCCGCCGCCCAGCAGACCCCGCCGCAGGACCTGACCTCGATCGGGATGCCCGGCTGCTTCAACCACACGGCAGGTGGCAACACCACGCTGTTCCTCGCTCCGTCGAGCAGCTTCAGCATGCAGCTCGCAGTGCCCAACGCGACGTCGCTCGTGGGCGTCTCGGTGGTGGCGCAGGCCTCCACGTGGAGCCCGCCCCTCACGCCGCTGGGTGCGATCACCAGCAACGCGCTGGTGATGCTGGTCGGCCAGCTCTGACCGGGTCGTGCGCCCGTGGCGCCCGAGGCACTGCGGCCGCGTTCTCCTCCGGGAGGGCGCGGCCGCGCTGCTTTGCCGGGGCTCATCCCGCGCGGCGGCGCTGCAGCAGCAGGTTGTCGACGGTGTAGACCACGAGGCCCAGCCAGATGCACGCGAAGCTCACGGCCCTGCCGGTGGTGAAGGGCTCGCCGTAGAGCACGATGCCGAGCACCAACTGGACGCTCGGCGACACGTACTGCAACAGGCCCAGCGTCGCGAGCCGGATGCGCTGCGCCCCGTAGGCGAACATCAGCAGTGGCACGGCCGTGACCACGCCTGCGCTCAGCAGCAGCAGGTGGGTCGCGGTGTCGACGTGACCCAGCGCGCCCGTGCCCTCGGTCTCGGCCCACACGAGCCAGCCCAGCGCCAGCGGTGCGAGCAGCAGCGTCTCCACCGAGAGGGCGGCTGCGGAGTCGAGGCGCGAGCGCTTGCGCATGAGGCTGTAGGCACCCCAACTCGTCGACAGCACCAGTGCGATCCACGGCAGGTGGCCCAGTTCGCGCACCAGCAGGGCGACGCCGAGCGCGGCGCTGCCGATCGCGACCCACTGCAGGCGGTGCAGCCGCTCGTGCAGCACGAAGCGCCCTGCGAGCACGTTGACGAGGGGCACGAGGTAGTAGCCGAGGCTGCACTCCGTGACCCTGCCCGTGTTGACGCCGTACACGTACACGAGCCAGTTGGTGGTGAGCAGGACTCCGCCAAGCAGGTGCAACGCCACCAGCCGCGGCGACCGCAGCGTGGCGCGCACCTGCGCGAACCCGCTCGTGCACAGCAGCACCAGCAGCAGCACCGCGAGCGACCACACGTGCCGATGGGCGATGAGTTCCAGTGCGTCGATGTCCTGCAGCCGCTTCCAGTACAGCGGCACGAGGCCCCACAGCAGGTAGCACAAGGTGGCTGCGGCGGCACCGCGCGCGGCCTCGGGGTGGTGGGGGGAGGACAAGGGGTCGGACCTTACGGCGCGGGAGTGACGGGCGCGAGCGCGGCGGGTTGACGCTTTCTTGACACGTCCACCTGCAGCACGACTAGCCTCTTCCCATCGAACACTCGGGTTCCAAGGTGCCGATGCTCCTCGCCCTGCTTGCACTGGTGTCCGGTGCGGGTCTGGTGGCCGTCGCCCTCACGAGCCTGCTCCGCAGCGGCGAACGGTTCCGGCAGCAGGTCGAACTGGACGCGAACCGGGACGCGCAACAGGTGGCATCGGCTCTGGCCGACCGACTGCGTTCTGCGGCCTTGCTGGCGTCCGACCTGCCCGGGGAACGGCACGTCGCGGCCGCGGGTCGGCTCGCGGCCCCGTCCGCCGTGGGGTGGGTCGAGGCAAGCGTGGCACCGCCGCCAGACCCGGTGGTTGCCACCCGGCTCGAACTCGCACTGCGCGCCGAGCACCAGCACGCGGACCACGCGCAGGCAGAGCGGGTGTACGACAACCTGCTCGGCGACCAGGGCCCGGGCGGGCTCGCGGGGCTCACGGCCTGTGCGGCCGCGGCATGGCACGCGCACCGCGCGGCGCGCGAGGAGCGCGCGGCCAGACTGTTGGGGCGGCTCGATGCCGCCCTCGCGACCACCGGCACCGACCAGCTGGCGGACCCGCGCGTTGCCTCGGCACTCGCGGCCACGGTGATGCTCCACCAAGCCCGCTCCCGCACGGTGCCGGCGTGGGCCGACCCGCTGCTCGTGGCCATGCCCGAACAGCCCGGCACCAGCCTCATGGCCCACCTCGGGGACGCCGACCGCGCCATGCGCCACGCCGAGGCCGTCCGACTCCGCGCCCGGCTCCAGCAGGTGCAGGAGTGGGTCCGCATGTGCGCACGCGGTCCCAACCTCGTGGCCGTCCCTGACGGTTCGCGCCTGCTCTGCTGGTTCCCGGAGGCAGGCGTCCTGCTGGTCGAGCCCGCGCAGCTCGCGGTTGCACTTGCAGCTGCCGAGCCTCGCGCCCGGGTGGTCGCGGGGCCCGACCTGCCGACCGACGCACATGTCGTGGTGCCGGACGCACTCGCGGTCGTCGCGCGCGCCGTGCCGGTTGCCGGTTTCTTCGCCCGGCCCAGCGGTCTCGCGCTTGCCGTCGCAGGACTCGGTGCCGTGTTCCTCTTGAGCTCGCTCCTCGCCGTGCGCTCGCTGCACCGCGACGCGCTGGCGGTCCGCACCCGCGCCGAGTTCCTCACGGTCGTCACCCACGAGCTGAAGACGCCGCTTGCCTCGATCCGGCTCCTCTCCGAGATGCTGCAGGAGGGTCGGGTGCCCGCGGGACGCGAAGCCGAGTACCACCGTGCGCTTGCGGGTGAGGCCGCGCGCCTCTCGATGCTCATCGAGAACGTGCTCGACCTCGGCCGCTTCAACCGCGGCGAGCGCAGCCTCGACCTGCGCACCGAGGACGCCTGCGCGCTCACGGGCGAGGCCGTCGCGTTGTTCCGGCCGCTGGCGGAACGCGACGGCATCGTCGTGCAGGTGGAGCTGACTGCGCATGGCTGTTCGGTGCGCGCCGACCGCAACGCGATGCACCAGGCGCTGCTCAACGTGCTGGACAACGCGCGCAAGTACGCGGCTGCGGGTGGGCGCATCGAGGTGGTCGGCGCCGTGCACGAGGAACGGTACCGCGTCGAGGTGCGCGACCACGGACCGGGCGTCCCACCGGCCGAGCGCGAGTCGGTGTTCGAACGCTTCCGTCGCGGCAGCGCCCACCGGCACGGTTCGGTGCCCGGCGTCGGGCTCGGTCTGTACCTCGCGCGCGCCATCGTGCGGAGGCACGGCGGCGAACTGCACTGCACGGACCCGCAGTCAGGCCCTGGTGCCGTGTTCGTGTTCGACCTGCCGCTCGCACCTGCCGGCACTGGAGGAATGTCGTGAGCGCGCCGCGCATCCTGCTGGTGGAGGACGACCGCGTGCTGCGCACCACGCTGTGCGACGCGCTCACGGGCGAGGGCCTCGATGTCCACACGGCGGCGGACGGCGACGAGGCGCTCGCCATGCTGCGCGACCACGCATTCGAACTGCTGGTCCTCGACGTGATGCTGCCCGGGCCGTCCGGGCTCGAGGTGTTGCGGCAGTTCCGCCGCCGCGACGCGCGGACGCCGGTGCTCGTCCTCACCGCGCGTTCGGGCGAGGGCGACAAGGTGCTGGGCCTCGAACTCGGTGCCGACGACTACGTGACCAAGCCGTTCTCGCTGCGCGAACTGCTCGCCCGGATCCGCGCGCAACTGCGCAGGAACGCCCTCCCGGCCCCCGAGCGTCCGTCGGGCCGGTTCTCCCTCGGCACGGCGCGCGTCGACCTCGATGCCCACGAGGTGCGCGTGGGTGGCGTGGTCCACCGGCTGTCGCGGCGCGAGGCCGCCATGCTCGCGCTGCTGTGGCGCGAGCGCGGCCGCGTCGTGAGCCGCACGCAGTTCCTGCAGGAGGTCTGGGGTGGGGACGCCTCGGTGGGAGACCGCACTGTCGACACCCACCTGCTGCACCTGCGCCAGAAGGTCGAGCTCGACCCGCGTGCGCCGGTCCACCTGCTCACCGTCCACGGCGTGGGCTACCGGCTCGACCCGGGGCCATGCACACAGTCGCCGCAGGACCCTGCTTGACACCGTCTCGACACCGAATGCACACGGCCGTGACACGCGCACTGGCTCCGTCCCCTCTCCTCAGGCCATGAACCACCGCATCCCCGCGCTCTCCCTCCTCTGCCTCGCGTGCCTCGTTGGCACACCAGCCAGCGCACAGGCTCCCGCAGGCCCCGCGCAGGACCCCGCGCCCACCTCACGCGACCTCCCGGGGCTCGGTGCCGTGATGGCTGCGGCGACGGAACCAAGGATGCGGGAGGCCATGCTGCTGGAGGAGCAGGCGGGCGACCTGAAGCGCGCGGAGGCCATCTACCGCGAGGTCGCGGCAGACGCCGCCACGAGAGAAGGCGTGCGCGACGTCGCGCGGCTCCGGCTCGGCGCGCTGCAGCACCGCCTCGGACGGGCCGAGGAGGCGCGGGCCACGCTCCAGCCGCTGGTGGCGGCGAAGGGGCCGTTCGCAGAGCGTGCATCCGCACTGCTCGCCGGAACCACCCAGGACCCGGTCCCCGCCCCCTCGACCATGGCGCAGTCCCTCGTGGACCGTGCCACCGCGGTACTCCGCACCCAGAATGGCCCGCCTGACTCGCTGCGTGAGGACATCCTCTGGCTCGGCGCGGAAGGCCCTCCTGCCATCGTGGCCGCACTCCGGGCCCAGCGTGACAAGTCGACCACGACCTACGCATGGCTTGCCGACCTCCTGCTCGCCCTCGGCAACGCACCCGCGGTCGAGTACCTGCAGGAGGTCGCGCGCGAGGTCGACCCCAAGGGGCGCATGGCAGTGCTGATGGCCTCGAGGGGTGAGTTCGCACCCGACGTGCTGCCAGTACTCGTCCAGTTCGCGCTGGCCCCGGACCCCGAGGGAGCCGTCGCAAAGCGGCTGCTCCAACTCGGCGTCTCCCGCAGGTTCACCGAGGACCAGTTCCTCCTGCTCGCTGCAGCGACGGACGCACCGCCTCGACTCGTTGCACTGGAGTGGTTGCGCGCCCAGGGTGCCACCGCCTTCGCGGACGCACCGGCTGGAAGTGCCGCACGCTTCGACTTCCTCCGCCGTTCCCTCGACGACTCCAACCCGGCCGTGGCCCGTGCTGCCCACCGGGTGCTGCAGATGGCCGCGTCCCAGTCCAGGGCGGGCCTGCTCCTCGCGCTCGGGCGGCTCGGCACCGGCAAGGTCGACCTCCGGGGACTTCCAGGCATCCGTCTCGACGACCAACTCCTTGAGGCGATGCTCTCGGTCGCACGCAACACCGGTCCGATGCGGGAGCAGGACGTCGCCTGCGAGTCGCTTGCGAGCCTCCTGCAGGAACAACCGGTGGCCGAGGATGCGTTCAGCACGGCAGGCTGTTCGAGCCTGCTGGCCCTCGCCGAGTTGGGCTACTACCGCGGCGACCGCGCCAGCCCCGGCATGCCGCGGGGACAAATAGAACTCCACGCGAGCGCCTTCCTGCGGGTGTGCACCCCGGAGCAGTTCGTTGCCGCTGCCTCGACCCGGATGCCCGTGCAGTTCGTCCAACCACTCCTCGCCGGCGCCGGCGCCGGCGCGAAACCCATCCTTCTGCCCGCAGGGGACCTCCGCCGCATGGTCGAGTCGTTCCGCGGTGCGCAGCTGCCAGCTGCGTGGGGTCAAACCAGTCTCTTCGGGGCAGGTACGCAGGGCGAGGTGGGCAGCTGGCTGGCAGAGTCGCTCTTCAAGGCGGTGGGTGCCATGGGAGATGCTTCCTGCGTTTCATGGCTGCGCGAGCTTGCCGCGGCCGAACCCGCCTCGGTCCCGTACGTGCTCCGTGCGTTGCTGGCCCTGCTCGAGAAGCAGCCGGAGGACGCGGGCATCCGCGACGCGGTCGGTGCAATGCTCGGTGCGCCGGGAACCAAGTGGAACCAGGACTACCGTGCTGCCGTGTGCCGCAAGTTGGTCGATGCAGGCGACCTGCGTGGGGTCGAGTGGTTGCTCGCCCGCAAGGGTGACGACCCACGGGTCGTCCCGTCGGAAAAGGCCCTCGAGCCGCTGCTCACGTCCCTCGCGGCACTGGGGGCAAATGCCACCGGGCTGCAGCCCCAGCTGACCCGTTGCTGGCGCGCCTTGCTCCAGCAGTTGCCCCTTCCCGTGCTCGCCATCCTCGCGAAGAAGTCCGCGGACACGCTCCCCGTGCACGCGCTGGTGCCGGTCCTCGAGCGTGCCGCCGGCGAGGGCATCCCCACGGCCGTCGCCGATCGTGTCTTCCGCACGGTCACCGACGAGATGCTGGAGACGCAGGAGGACCTCCGCGCGGCGATGGAGCAGGCGCTCGCCCGCGACCACTTCCTCGAGCTGGTCCCGCGCGAACGCGCAGTGCCACAGTGGATGGTGCGCTTCCTCCCCGTGGTGCGTGTGCACCTGGCCCGTCCCGAGTCGGCGGCCACGGCATTGTGGGTGATGCTCCAGTGCGACAGCGTCCCGACCGCTGCCGAGTGGGCGGGCCTGCTGGGCATGGCCGAGGTGCGGGTGGACGCGCTTGGCAAGCTGCGGGGCCCGCTTGACCGGTCGGTGCGCGACCGGCTCCGTGCCCTGCTGGCGGACCCTGATGCCTGTGTGAGGACGGAGGCCGTCCGGGCCGTGGAGCGCTGCATCGACATCCCGACGATGAGTGGCGAGGGATTCCTCGACGCGATGCTGGGCCTGCTCGTCGGCCAGCCCGATGCCGTGTCCAAGGTCACTGCCGACGTGCTCCAGCGGCTGCGTACCCACCAGGAACAGAAGGCCTTCTGGGAACGGTTCCACAAGGGTGTGGTGCTGGGGCCCGAGGCCACCACGGCACGGCTGGTCGAACTCGCCATGACCGGACACCCCTCGCAGCGCCTCCTCGCGATCACTGCGCTCGGCGCGGCGGGCGCCACCGATGCCCTCCCGTACCTCGTGGAGTGGGCCACGCGCGACCCGGACGAGGGCCTCCGCAAGGCTGCGGAGGAGGCCATCCGCCAGGTGGGCGAGCGCACGTTGCGCGCGGGCACCGGTCGCTGAACTGCGGGCCCCACGGTCGCGGGGCCCGTCTGCCTCGCCGTTGTGGCGGGCAGCCTGCGACCCCATCATGCCGCGGTGGGCGTCCACGACGAGTTGACCGAGCGACTGCGCGCGAGCTGCGAGGACCGCACCTTCGTGCGGCTGGTGCTCTCCTCGCCCGCGGACGCGTCGCAGCCCGTGCAGCGCGTGGCCGTGCGCCTCGTCGAGCAGCGCGGCGCCCTCGTGCTGTCCTGCACCCGCAGCGAGTCGCGCAGGGACACGGTGGCCAACCTGCCGCTCGCCGAGGGCATGGTGCAGCTCGCTGCCGAACTGCGCGGGTTCCGGTCCGCGTTGCTCGCGACCACGGCTGCCGACTGGCAGCTGCAGCACGACCGCGACGGGGTCGCACGGCTGGTGCGGCACAAGCCCTCACAGCCGGTGGCGCCTGCGCGCACGCACGACGTGGCGCGGCCCACGCTGCTCGGTCCGGCTGCGCAGCCGTGGCTCCACGGCCTCGGTCTCGTGGACGCCGAGGGCAGGACTCGCCCGCGCCTTGCCGACAAGCGCACCCAGCTCGATCGCTACGTCGAGATCCTCGCGCACCTCGCCCGCGACTGTGGGTGGGAGGGAACGCGCGAGGCACCGCCGCTGCGCTTCGTCGACGTGGGCTGCGGCAAGGGCCACCTCACGTTTGCCGCATGGCACCTCGTGCACCACGTGCTGGGACGCAGGGCACAGGGCCTGGGCGTGGAGAC
>JBEGVB010000171.1:0-32118 GCA_041178545.1 Planctomycetota bacterium | reverse complement strand
CCTGCTCAGCCGAGGCCGCCGAGGCGCAGCAGCTGGCGCACGGCGGCCGCCGGCACGAGGCTGCCGTCGCGCACGCGACCCACGAGGCCCGGGAGTGCCGCCTGGACCTGTGGCACGGCCTCGAACCTGCGCAGCAGGGCCTCCTGCAGTGCCGTGTGCAGCCAGTGCTCGGACTGCTCGGCGCGTCGTGCGCCGAATCGGCCGGACTGGCGGGAGGATTCCACCCGGGCCAGCACGGCCTGCCACGCCTCGTCGACGCCGCTGCCGGTCTGTGAGGAGGCGAGCACCACGGGCGGCACGTCGCCGCCGCGCAGGATGTGCACGGCCACGAGGCACTGTTGCTTGGCGCGTTCGGCGGCAGGCAGCAGGTCGCCGTCTGCCTTGTGCACGACGATGGCGTCTGCGAGCTCCATCACCCCGCGCTTGATGCCCTGCAGCTCGTCGCCAGCGGCTGGCGAGAGCAGCAGCAGGAACACGTCCACCATGGCAGCCACGGCGGTCTCGGACTGGCCGGTGCCGATGGTCTCGACCAGCACGGTGTCGAAACCCGCTGCCTCGCACACGAGCATCGCCTCGCGCGTGTGCGCCGCGACGCCGCCCAGCACGTCGCCGCCCGGCGTCGGGCGGATGTAGGCGTTGGGGTGGCGGCCGAGTTCGGCCATGCGCGTCTTGTCGCCGAGGATCGAGCCGCCGCTCACGGCCGAGCTGGGGTCGACGGCCAGTACGGCCACCTTGTGGCCGCGGTCACAAAGCCTCGTGCCCAGCGTCTCGATGAAGGTGCTCTTGCCGACGCCGGGTGCGCCGGTGATGCCGATGCGCAGCGCCTTGCCGCTGTGGGGGAGCAGCGCCGCCAGCAGTTCCTCGGCAGCCTGCTGGTCGGCCTCGAGCCGGCTCTCGACGAGCGTGATGGCGCGCGCGAGGGCGCGGCGGTCGCCCGCCAGGACCGCGTCGACAGTGGGCGCAGCAGGTCTCACGACGGCTTCCCGCGCTCCAGCAGGTCCAGCAGGCGGTCGGCTGCGTCGGGGATCACGGTGCCGGGGCCGAACACCTCGACCACGCCAGCCTCGTGCAGCGCGGCATGGTCCTGCGGCGGGATGACGCCGCCGGCGACGACGAGCATGTCGCCACGTCCTTGCGCGCGCAGCAGCTTCACCAGCTCGGGCACCAGCGTCTTGTGCGCGCCTGCAAGCGTGCTGATGCCACACACGTGCACGTCGTTCTCGACCGCCTGTCGCGCCACCTCCTCGGGAGTCTGGAACAGCGCGCCCACGTCCACGTCGAAGCCGAGGTCGGCAAACGCGCTCGCGATGACGCGGGCCCCGCGGTCGTGACCGTCCTGGCCCATCTTCGCCACGAGGATGCGCGGCCTGCGGCCGTGCCGCTCGGCGAATGCCCGGCTGCGGGCGACCACCCGTCCCACCTGTTCCATCGACTTCGCCTCCACACCGTAGATCCCGGTCACCGTGGGCAACGTGGCCCGGTGCCGACCGAACACCTTCTCGAGCACAAGGCTCACCTCGCCGACGGTGGCACCAACGCGCACGGCCTCGATGCTGAGTTCCAGCAGGTTGGCACTGCCGCGGGCTCCGGCCTCGAGCGCTTCCAGTGCGCGTGCAACGGCAGCACCGTCGCGGGTGCGGCGCAGTTCCTGCAGGCGCGCGACCTGCGCCTCGCGCACTGCCGCGTTGTCGATGCTCAGGATCGACAGGTCCTCCTGCTTCTCGGGCTGGTACTTGTTGACGCCCACGATGACCTCGGCACCGCTGTCGATGTGGGCCTGGCGCCGTGCCGCCGACTCCTCGATCCGGAGCTTGGGCAGGCCGCGCTCGATGGCCTTGGTCATGCCGCCCATCGACTCGACCTCCTGGATCTGCGCCCATGCCTTGCGCGCCAGCTGGTCGGTGAGCCACTCGACGTAGTGCGAGCCGGCCAGCGGGTCGGCCACGTGGGTGATGTGGCTCTCCTCCTGCAGGATGAGCTGGGTGTTGCGCGCCACGCGTGCGCTGAAGGGCGTGGGCAGCGCCAGGGCCTCGTCGAGCGAGTTGGTGTGCAGCGACTGGGTGCCGCCGAGCACTGCAGCCAGCGCCTCGAGGCACGTGCGCACGACGTTGTTCCACGGGTCCTGCGCAGCCAGCGACCAGCCGGACGTCTGGCAGTGGGTGCGCAGCGCCATCGACTTGGTGTCCTTGGCGCCCATCGCGTGCACGATGCGGGCCCAGAGCAACCGCGCGGCACGCAGCTTGGCCACCTCGGTGAAGAAGTTCATGCCCATGCCGAAGAAGAACGACATGCGGCTCGCGTGCCGGTCGACGTCGACACCCGCGGCAACGCCGGCGCGCAGGTACTCCAGTCCGTCCGCAAGCGTGTACGCCAGCTCCTGGTCCGCGGTCGCACCTGCCTCGTGCATGTGGTACCCGCTCACCGAGATCGAGTTGAACTTGGGCATCCTCGCGCCGCAGAACGCGAAGATGTCGCTCACGATCCGCATGCTGGGTCCGGGCGGGTAGATGTAGGTGTTCCGGACCATGAACTCCTTCAGGATGTCGTTCTGGATCGTGCCGCTGAGCTGGTCCAGCGCGACGCCCTGTTCCCGTGCCACTGCGACGTACAGCGCCAGCACGGGCAGCACGGCGCCGTTCATGGTCATCGACACGCTCACCTCGCCGAGCGGGATGTCGCGGAACAGCACCCGCATGTCGAGGATCGAGTCGATGGCGACCCCTGCCATGCCCACGTCGCCCGTCACGCGGGGGTGGTCGCTGTCGTAGCCGCGGTGCGTGGCGAGGTCGAAGGCCACGCTCAGGCCCTGCTGCCCGGACGCGAGGGCCTTGCGGTAGAACTCGTTGGTGGCCTCGGCCGTGGAGAAGCCCGCGTACTGGCGGATGGTCCACGGCTTCTGCGCGTACATGGTCGGGTACGGCCCGCCGAGGAACGGTGCGAAGCCCGGCAACCCGCCGAGGTGTGGCAGGCCGGCACTGTCCTCAGGGCCGTAGACGAGCCGGTGCTCGATGCCCTCCGGCGACTTCCAGGGCGCGGGCTGCTTGACGGTGCTGCGCCAGGCAGCCGCCGTGACCTTCTGGAACTCGTCGAAGCCGTACGGGATGCGGGTGAAGTCGGGCGTCATCGCGCACGGCCAATCTACCCGCGCACGGGGGCCGGGGCGCGGTGGAGGTCCGGGTTTCCGGTCCACCTCGGACCACGCAGAAGAGCCCGGTCCACGGCGGGTGGAGATGTGCTCCAATGGTCGCGTCCATGGTCCGTACCCTCGCGCTCGCATGCGCAGCAGTTCTCGGCTTGCTCGCGACCGCCGCCGCGCAGGCACGCCCGGTCGTGGTCCGCGGGCCGTACCTGCAGGGCGCCACGTCCAGCAGCATGGTGGTGCGCTGGCGTACCGACGTGCCCACCGACACGAGGCTGTGGACCGGTGCCGGTCCCGGCGCCCTCCAACTCGCCCATGTCGACCCGGCCCCGGTCACGGAGCACGAGGTGGTGGTGGGCGGTCTCGCGCCAGCCACGCAGCGCTGGTACGCGGTGGGCGACGCAGGCGGCATCCTCGCCGGCAACGATGCGCACCACTCCTTCCGCACGCTGCCCGCCCCGGGTGCAGTGGCACCGCTGCGGTTCTGGGTGCTTGGGGACGCAGGCCTGCCGTGGGTGGGCCAGTCCATGGTGCGCGACGCGTACGCGCAGTTCGCCGCCGCACGGCCTGCAGACCTCGTGCTGCTGCTCGGCGACAATGCCTACTACACGGGCACGGACGCGGAGTACCAGGCCGGGCTCTTCACGCCCTTCCAGCAGTTCTTCCGCAACACCTGCGTCTGGTCCACGTTTGGCAACCACGACGGGATGAGTGCCTCGGCACCGCTGCAGTCGGGTCCCTACTTCGACGTCTTCACGATGCCGCGCAACGGTGAGGCGGGCGGCGTGCCCTCGGGCACCGAGGCCCACTACTCCTTCGACCACGGCCACGTGCACTTCGTGTGCCTCGACTCCGAGGGCTCCAGCCGTGCGGCCACGGGTGCCATGGCGCAGTGGCTTGCCGCGGACCTCGCCGCCACCACGGCACCCTGGGTGGTCGTCTACTTCCACCACCCGCCGTACACCAAGGGCACGCATGACTCCGACCGGCGCACCGACAGCGGCGGCCGCATGCACGACATGCGCGAGGTCTTCGTCCCGATCCTCGAGGCCCATGGTGTCGACCTCGTGCTGTGCGGGCACAGCCACGGCTACGAACGCTCGTTCCTGCTCGACGGCCACACCGGCGCGTCCACGACCCTCCTCCCGTCCATGGTGCTCGACCGCGGCGACGGCACTGCGGCCCTCGACGGCACCTACGCCAAGGCCACGCTGCCGCACGCAGCGCACGAGGGCACCGTGTACGTGGTGGCGGGCTCCGCCGGCATGGTGGCGCCCGCGCCGCTCGACCACCCTGCCATGTACCGCTCGCGCGCGACCATGGGGTCCCTCGTCGTCGACGTGGACGGCAACCGGCTCGATGCATCGTTCGTCGACTTCAGCGGCGCCGTGCTGGACCGCTTCACCCTCGAGAAGGGCGTCCAACGCACGCTGCTGCGGGACGTGCCCACGATCTCGGTGAAGGCGGGCGGCACCCAGTCGTTCCAGTTGCAGGCCGGTGCTGCGTTTGCGGGCCACACCTACCTGCTGATGGGCTCCTTCGGCACCGGCCCGGGGTTCCAGATGGGCGGTGTCCAGGTGCCGCTGGCCGCGGACGAGTGGCTCGCTGCGAGCCTCGGCATGACCAACGGCGACACCTACCCCGATGCATTCGGCGTGCTCGACCCATCGGGTCGCGCCACGGCCGCGTTCGTGGTGCCAGACGGCACCTGGCTGCCGTTCCAGGGTGCTTCCCTGTACCACGCCTACGTGGCAACTGGTCCGACGGGGCCGCGCTTTGCGAGCAACCCCGTCCGCCTGAGGTTGGTCCAATGAAGCCGATGCGTCCCGTCCTCGCGTTCCTCCTCGCAGCCCTGTGTTCCGTCCTTGCTGGCTGTCTCGAGGCCGAGGAGGTCGAGGTGCGCGCGGTGGCCGAACCGGCCATCGACCGCATCGACCTGTGCCTGCTGAGCCGTGGGGTGTGTGCTCGCCGCGTCCCTGCCGTGCCGGTGGAGGGCCAGGTCTGCGGCGAACTCGAGGAACTCCTGCGCTGCCGCGACCACGCAGCGATCCTCGTTCCCGGGACGGAGCCCGTGGACCTGACCCAGATGGTCAAGTCCTCGGACAACGCCGAGCGGCAGGAGGACGCAGAGCGCATCCGCGACCGACTCCTCGAGTACCTCGAAGTCGAGCCCGCCCGGTTCTTCACCGACGCTGACGGCAGGCTCTGTCTCCTCCAGTTCGCGCGCATCCAACGCCTGCCTGCGTTCGTGGCGTGGGTGAACGAGGAGCTGCGTCAGGGCCGGCCGTGGGAAGAGGACCGGTTGGATCCCGAGATGGAGGAGTTGCTGGCCACGTTCGTGGAGCGGAAGGAGGACTTCGTGGCGATCGACGGGGTCGGCATCCGCTTCCGGGTCCCGTGCACGCCAGCCGCACACGAGCAGATTCGCAAGGACCTTCTCGGCGACCTCGTGCACGCGGTCGGTGCCGCGGCCGGAGAGGCGGATGCCGAGGAGCGGGAGGCGCAGCAGAAGAGCATCCAGACCCTGCTCGACAACCAGCTGGCCCTCGTGCGCCACGAGCGCCACACCGACGTGTACATGGGCGTCCAGGGTGCTCGCACCGGTTCGTTCTGGGTCCGCCGTGACGCTGAGTACAACGGCAACCTGCTCGCCCACCTCGAGGCCAAGGAAGGCAAGGTCCAGCCGATGACCGAGGAGCAACTGGAACAGGCCTTCCAGGACTTCCGCAAGCGTGAGGCGAGGGAGCCCGAGGCGATCCGGCAGCTGCGCAAGCCTGCAGCGCCTGCAGGCGGCAAGTGAGTCACCGGCTGCGTCGCAGCAGCTGACGCGGGTCGGGGAGCAAGCCTGCGTGAGCCCGCTCCCCTGCCCTCACATGTTGCGCCGGTACTGGCCGCCGACCGCGTACAGCGCGTTGGACATCTGGCCCAGCGAGCAGCACTTGGCTGCCTCCATGAGGGAGGCAAACAGGTTGCCGCCGCCGAGTGCCACCTGCTGCAGGTTGTGGAGCGCAGCAGGTGCGCCCTGGGTGTTGCGCGCGTGGCAAGAGCGCAAGCCGTCGATCTGGGCGGACTTCTCCCCGTCCTCGGAGCGCATGACGGCCTGCACCTGCTGGATGGGTGAGCCGTCGGTGCCGAGGAAGGTGTTCACGCCCACGATGGGCATCTCGCCCGTGGACTTGAGCATCTCGTAGTGCAGCGACTCCTCCTGGATCCTGCCGCGCTGGTACATGGTCTCCATCGCGCCCAGCACGCCGCCGCGCTCGTTGAGGCGCAGGAACTCGGCGTACACGGCCTCCTCGACCAGGTCGGTGAGTTCCTCCATGAGGAAGCTGCCCTGCAGCGGGTTCTCGTTCTTCGCCTGCCCCAGCTCCTTGTTGATGATGAGCTGGATGGCCATGGCCCGGCGCACCGACTCCTCGGTGGGCGTGGTGATCGCCTCGTCGTAGGCGTTGGTGTGCAGGCTGTTGCAGTTGTCGTAGATGGCGTAGAGCGCCTGCAGCGTGGTGCGGATGTCGTTGAACGCGATCTCCTGCGCGTGAAGCGAGCGGCCCGAGGTCTGGATGTGGTACTTGAGCATCTGGCTGCGCTCGTTGCCGCCGTACAGGTTGCGGATTGCCTTGGCCCAGATGCGC
This sequence comes from Planctomycetota bacterium, assembly GCA_041178545.1. Taxonomy (GTDB): domain Bacteria; phylum Planctomycetota; class UBA1135; order UBA1135; family UBA2386; genus JBEATZ01. The sequence goes on along the minus strand of JBEGVB010000171.1, from coordinate 25,347 downwards.
CGCGCGACGCGGCCGATGACGGAGTACTCGGGATCGACGCCGTTGCTGAAGAAGAAGCTGAGGTTGGGGGCGAAGTCGTCGATGTGCAGCCCGCGGCTCAGGTAGTACTCCACGTAGGTGAAGCCGTTGGAGAGCGTGAACGCGAGCTGGGTGATCGGGTTGGCCCCGGCCTCGGCAATGTGGTACCCGCTGATGGAGACGGAGTAGAAGTTCCTCACCTTGTTGGCGGTGAAGAAGGCCTGCACGTCGCCCATCATGCGGAGGGCGAACTCGGTGCTGAAGATGCAGGTGTTCTGGGCCTGGTCCTCCTTGAGGATGTCGGCCTGCACGGTGCCGCGCACCACCTGCAGGGTCTCGCGGCGGATGCGCTCGTAGATCTCCGGCGGCAGCACCTGGTCGCCGCTCGCGCCCAGCAACAGCGTGCCGAGGCCGTTGTTGCCGGCGGGCAGCTCGGCGCGGTAGCGCGGGCGCGGCAGGCCGCGCTCGCGGTGGATGCGCTCGATGGTGCGCTCGGCCTCCTCGGCCTTGCCGTTCTCGCGAAGCCAGCGCTCGCACTGCTGGTCGACGGCTGCGTTGAGGAAGAACGCGAGCATCATGGGCGCCGGGCCATTGATGGTCATCGACACCGAGGTGGCCGGGTCGCACAGGTCGAAGCCGGAGTACAACCTCTTGGCGTCGTCGAGCGTGCAGATGGACACGCCTGCGTTGCCGACCTTGCCGTGGATGTCGGGCCGCAGCGCCGGGTCCTCGCCGTACAGCGTGACCGAGTCGAAGGCCGTCGACAGGCGCTTGGCGGGCTGGCCCGCCGAGAGGTAGTGGAAGCGCTTGTTGGTGCGCTCAGGGCCGCCCTCGCCCGCGAACATGCGGGTCGGGTCCTCCTGCGTGCGCTTGAACGGGTAGACGCCTGCGGTGAAGGGGAACCTGCCGGGCACGTTCTCCTGCAGCAGCCAACGCAGCCGGTCGCCCCAGCTGCGCAGCCGCGGCATCGCCACCTTGGGGATGCGCAGGCCGGACAGCGACACGGTGTGGTTGGCGACCTTGATCTCCTTGTCGCGCACCTTGAACACGTGGTGCTCGCCCTGGTAGCTGGCGAGCAGCGCGTCCCAGTTCTCGAGCGCCTTGCGGCACTCGGGGTCCAGCTTCGCCTCGAACGCGTCCAGCTGTCCCTGCACCGCGTCGCGCGCGGCCTTCGCGTCGGCAGGCAGCGTGGCGAGGGTGCCGCGCAACTGCTGCACGACCTCGGCCACCTGCGCCTGGTCCCTGGTCCACTGGTCGTGACGGCGGGCGTTCTGGACGATCTCGGCCAGGTAGCGCGTGCGGTCGACGGGGATGATGTGGGACTGCTCCGGGTCGCCCTCGCGCAGCGCGAGCTTGGAGGCGAAACGGCCCGGACGCAGGCTGTCGAGCTTGGCCACCAGTGCCTTGTAGAAGCGGTTGGTGCCCGGGTCGTCGAAGCTCGACGCCATGGTGCCGTGGACGGGCATGGTGCCGACGTCCTGCTCGAACAGCTTGCGGTTGCGCTGGTACTGCTTGCGCACGTCGCGGAGTGCGTCGAGCGCGCCCTTGCGGTCGAACTTGTTGATCGCAACAAGGTCCGCGTAGTCCAGCATGTCGATCTTCTCGAGCTGGCTCTGCGCCCCGAACTCCGGCGTCATCACGTAGAGCGCCACGTCCGCGTGCTCGGTGATCTCCGTGTCCGACTGGCCGATGCCCGAGCTCTCGAGGATGACGAGGTCGTAGCCGGCTGCCTTGAGCACCGTCAGGCCGTCGCGCACGGCCTCGGACAGTGCCAGGTTGGCGCGGCGGGTGGCCATCGAGCGCAGGAAGCAGCGCTTGTCGCCGATGGCGTTCATGCGGATGCGGTCGCCGAGCAGTGCGCCGCCGGTCTTCTTGCGCGACGGGTCGACGCACAGGATCGCGACCGTGTGGTCGGGGAAGTCGAGCAGGTAGCGGCGCACCAGTTCGTCGATGAGCGAGCTCTTGCCCGCGCCGCCAGTGCCGGTGATGCCCAGCACGATCGGCTGGTCGGTTCGCTGCGCGAGCGCGTCCAACTCGGCGCGCAACTCGTCGCCGTGGTTCTCGACCAGCGTCAGGGCGCGTGCGACCGCGCGGCTGTCGCGCCGGTCGAGGTCGGGCAGCTTCTCGCCCCTGCGCACCGTCGCGAAGTCGCAACGCTGCAGCATGTCGTCGATCATGCCCTGCAGGCCCATGCGCCTGCCGTCGTCAGGCGAGTAGATGCGGCTGATGCCGTGCGCGTGCAGCGCCTCGATCTCCTGCGGCAGGATCACGCCGCCGCCGCCGCCGAAGATGCGCACGTGGCCGCACCCGCGCTCCACCAGCATGTCGTGCATGTAGCGGAAGAACTCGTTGTGGCCGCCCTGGTAGGACGTGACGGCAATGCCCTGCGCATCCTCCTGCACCGCGGCATCCACGATCTCCTGCACCGACCGGTTGTGGCCGAGGTGGATCACCTCTGCACCCGTCGACTGGGCGATGCGGCGGAAGATGTTGATCGAGGCGTCGTGGCCGTCGAACAGCGAGGTCGCGGTGATCAGCCGGATCTTGTGGACCGACTGGTAGGGCGACGCGACCGTGGGGGCAGGTGAGGTGCTGGTGGGGCTCGCCATGGTGTCCGAGGCAGGGAAGGAGCCGTTTATAGCCCCCTGCCGCAGGCATCGGGAGCGCGCCGTGGCGCACGGCCCACAAAGTGGTGTCCGCGGCTCCGGCGGGCGACTTCCCGAGGCTGCCGGACACCCTGGGCGTCCGGCCCCAACTCACTTGGTGAGCGCGTCTTCCGTCGGCATCAGCGAGAAGTGCTGCGCCACGATCTTCCAGTCGTCACCCATGCGGCAGATCGAGAACGTGCAGCGGCCGCCCTGCTCCATCTCGCGGCCACCGGGGTCCATCTGCACGAGGCGCCAGCCGGCTACCACGGTGGCGAACTGGTCCTCGAACACCTGGAAGTCGAGGTCCTTCAGCTCCAGCCGCACCGAGTCGAGGTAGCGGAACTCCTGGTCGAGGACCTCCTCGAACTCGCCCCAGCCGCGGTCGCGGCGGCCGGAGGCATCGAGGTTCTGGAACCGCTTGTCGGTCCAGAAGTGGGAGCGGTAGGTCTTGAGGTCCCGGCTGTTGAACGCCTGGCGCATGCTCCGGAAGAAGTCTTCCAGTTCCTTGAGGCTCTCGACGCTCATGGAAGGCAAGTGGGGTCTGACCGCGGGCTGGTGGGGCTGTTGCTCTCCGGGCGGATCGGAGGTCAGCGCTGGATGTGGCTGTAGAAAGGCTCCTTGGCCTTCTCGTAGACGACCTTGCCGTTGACGATGGCCGTCTGGACGAACGTTCTATAGTGCAACGGATCGCCGTCGAGAATCAAGAGATCGGCATCCTTGCCGGCCTCGACCGAACCGATCCGGGACTCGACCCCCAGAATGCGGGCCGCGTCCAACGTGAGTGTCCGCAAGGCCTTGGCGTTCTCGAGCCCACCGCGCACCGCAAAGGCGGCGTCGACGTGGGGGGTGTTGAGGTCCTGACCGAGGATGCCGCCGGTGCCGACGCCGGCGCCGCCCATGAGTCCATTGGACTGGGTGACGGCCACGGGCACGCCGGCGGCAGCCAACAGGGCCGCGGAGGCCAGGTTGGTGCCGGTGTCGTCCGGGCTGGCGGGATCCGGGGCCACCCGGTCGCGGGGCGCGAGGACCACCATGGAACCGGTGGCTGCGATCTCGTCGGGGACCAGCCAGGCGCTGGTGGGGCGCTGGAGCACCACCGGGGTGCCGAGCAACTGGGCCACCTTCATGGCCTCGCGGATGGCGTCCACGTCGTTGGCGGCCGCGCCGCCGCCGAACATGCCGCCACCGCCGCCGCGCCTGCCGCCGCCGCCACCCCGCAGCTGGATCCACAGCCGGGTCTCACCAGCCAGGATCTTGAGGATCTTCTCGGCACCTTGGGGTGCCTGGGGCGGCTTGGCGTTGGGGTCGGTTGCCTTCTTGGCCGTGAACTCGTCGAGCGCCTTGCGGTGCTCCTTGGACTTCTTCACCAGGTCCGCGAACTTCTCCATGTCGGCGGGGGCGAGCGGCACGCTCATGCCCACCACGGCGGCTTCCTCGCACAGCATCCCGGCCACGTCGCCGTAGGCGAGCTTGAGGACGGCCGTCTCGCCGCCGGGGCTGGTGCCGCCCGCGGGGCTGCCGCACAGGAACGAGGTCACGCCTGCCGCGAGGGCCTGCTTGATCTCGGGGTCGAACGGGTTGACCGAGTCGACGAAGGGCGCGCCGCGTCCACCGCCCATGCCGTTGCCGACCACGGCGATGAAGCCGGGGCTGATCGTCTTGCCGCGCACGTCGACGACCTCGGTGCCCTCGGGCAGCTCGAGGTTGTGTCCCACGTCGACGATCTTGTCGTCGCCGATGAGCACGGTGGCGCCCGCCATGCGGGCACCGGTGCCGAGCAGCACGTCGCCGCCGACCAGTGCCATGTGCTTCTTGGGCTTGCTGGGCGCCGCCTCGGCCTTGGGCTGGGCCGCAGGCTGCTGTGCCTCGGGCGGTGCACCGCCGCCCTGCGGGTTGAACCGGCCGCGCCGCTGTGCCGTGAGGTCGGCGGCCACGACGGCTGCGACCACCAGTGCGAGGAGAATGGGTTTCATGATCCGCTGGCTCCCTTGCTGTCCGACTCGACCTTCCTGCCGCCGAGCCACACGCCGCGCAGCGTGCTCGCGGGGTCCAGCGGGTCGCCGCTGAACTCGAGGAGGTTGGCCTGCTTGCCGACCTCGATGGTGCCGACCTGCTTGTCGATGCCCAGCGCCTTCGCGGGCACCAGGGTCACGCCGCGCAACGCGACGTCGGCAGGCAGCCCGCTGCGCACGAGTTCCATCAGCTGGAAGAAGATCGCGCGCACCTGGTCGCGGCGCTCGCCGAGGTGGAAGCCCACCTCGATGCCGGCCTCGTGCAGCTTGGCTGCAGGGTGCACCAGGTAGCGCGAGCGCGGCAGCGAGGCGAGCGTGGGCGGCAGCAGCACCGCGCACTTCATCTCCTTGAGCTTGTCGACGACGACGTCCACCGTGCCCGACGAGGGGTCGTGGCTAGGCACGACGATCGTGCGCGGGAACGGCACGTCCTTCTCCAGCGCGTGGAACCAGTGCAGCAGGTCCGCAGCCGAACCGACCTGGAGGATCGCGCGGCGCTTGCCGTCCAGCAGGTCCGCGAGCACCTCCACGTTGGGGTCCTTGGGCGCAGGCTTGGGTGCCTCCTGCTTGGGGGCCTCGGCGGGCTTGGCCTCCTGCTTGGGTGGCTCCTGCCCGGGCTTCGGCTCGGGCTTGGGCTCCGGGTTGGGCGTCGGCGTGGGGCTCGGGTTCGGGCTCGGCTGCGGCTTGGGCTGCTCACCGGGCTTCGGCTCCTCCTTGGGCTTCTCCTCCGGCTTGGCTGCTGCAGCAGGGGCCGCGGCGGGAGGTGCAGGCGGGGCCGGCGGCTTCTTGCGCTCCTCCAGCGCCTTCTTCGCCTTGTCGAAGTTCTCCTTGAAGAGCTTCTTCACGCCGGAGTCGCGCGCGATCGCGAAGAACAGGAAGGCATCGTCGTCCGCGGTGAGATCGGCGAGGTTCTTGCCGTCGGGACGCAGCACGGCGCCCTGGCCCGGCATGCCGTTGCCCATGGGCGTGAGCGCCAACGAGGTGATGCCCTCGCGCAGCAGCTCGCCGAAGATCTTCTGGTAGGGGTCGAGGCGCTCGACCACCTTGGTTGCCGGCGAGTTGGCCGTGCCGCCGCCACCGCCCCCGGGGAACGGCATGCCGCCCTGCCCGCCGCGGCGCCGGCCCATCGGGTTCTCGGGCTGCGGTGCCTGCGGCTGCGCCACGAAGCCGGCGCGACTGAAGGAACTCACGAGGCCGGGCATCAACGTGCCGCCGGCCATGTCCACCACGCGCGCGCCTGCGGGCACCGTGGCGTCCGCTCCCACTGCCTCGATGCGTCCCTCGCGGACGACGACCGTGCCGCGCTCGATGGGGGCGCCGCTCAGGGTGAGGATGCGCGCGTTCGTGAAGGCGACGGGCCGGGCGTCCTGCGCCTGCAGGACCGCGGGCAGGCCGAGCACCAGGGCGAGCGCGGCAGCTCGTGCGGGGGAATGGATCATCACTTCACCTTTCCGTTCGAAACGATGCACTTGCCGTCGATGTAGACGTGCAGGGGCGGGTTGCGGGAGTCGAGGGGGTCGCCGTCGGTGACGAGGAAGTCGGCGTCCTTGCCGACCTCGAGGGAGCCGACACGGTCGGCGACGCCGATCTGGCGCGCAGGCGCGAGCGTCAGTGCCTGCAGAGCCACGTGGTAGGGGAGCCCGAGCCGGACGGCCATGGCTGCCTGCAGCGGCAGTTCCTCTGCAGCGACGACAGGCGCGTCCGTGTTGATGGACATGTCGGTGCAGCCTTCGCTCCAATAGGCGATGCACATGCCCTGGAAGGCCGAGTACCGGTCGAACTGGTACATGCGGGGGCCGAGGTTGACGGGCGTCTTGCGCTTCGCGAGTGCGGCAGCGGCCATGAAGCCGTCGAAGCAGCCGTGCGACAGCACCATGCGCAGGTCGAACACGTCCTGGAACATCCGTGCGGTGGCGACGCAGTCGCGCGCACCGGCTGTGTGGATGAGGACCGGGACCTCCTTGTCGAACACCAGTCGCAGTTGTTCGAGCGAGGCATCGCGCTCGGGCTTCGGCCCGGTGCCGGCCTCGAAGGCGCGCCAGCTGGATGCGTAGTCCCGAGCCTGCTCCAGCCGCTTCGTCAGCAGCTCGCTGGAACCCATGCGCGTTGCACCGAGGTCGCCCGACTGGCGTTCCGGGTTGAATCCCTGCGCCACCTTCATCGCGCCGAGCGGCCGCAGCACCAACTGGTCGAGTGGCTCGCCGTGGCGCATCTTGAGCAGCACGCCGAAGCCACTGATGAACGTGCCCGAGCCCGGGATGAAGAGCGTGGTCGTGATGCCGCCCGCCACCGTGCGCAGGATCGCCTCGTCGGTGGGGCGGACGAGGTCGAGCGTGCGCAGCTCGTGGTTGAGCGGCGCGACCATGTCGTTGATGTCGCCGCCCCCGGAGCTCACGTGGTGGTGGAGGTCGACGAAGCCTGGGCAGAGCCATGCGGCGCCGAAGTCGACCACCCTTGCGTCCGGCGGGACGGCGACCGTGCCGCGTGCGCCGACTGCCTCGATCCTGCCGTCGCGCACCAGCATCGCACCCCCGTCCACGGGGTCGCCTGCTGCAGTGAGGATGCGGCCGGCCAGGTAGACCGTGGCCGGAGCCCCTGCCCGGCCCGCCACGACGGGCGGGTCAAGCGGTGCAAGGCAGGCGAGTGCGACGGCTGCGAGCATCACCACATGGGCCGCGCTTCGTTGCGGCGGTAGCAGACCGTGCCGTTGATCACCATCGTGCGGACGTGGCTGCGCGGGTCGATGGGGTCACCCGACCAGATGCCGAGGTCCGCGTCCTTGCCGACCTCCAGCGAGCCGACCCGGTGCTCGATGCCGAGGAACCGTGCCGGGTTGATGGTCATGCCGCGGATGCCGACCTCGTGCGGCAGGCCGAGGCGCACGGCCATGGCTGCCTGCACGGGGAGCTGCTCCTGCGGGACCACCGGTGAGTCGGTGTTCACGCCGATGCCGTCGACGCCGAGACCCTTCACCGGGTCGCGCCAGCCGTGTTGGCCGCCGCGGAACCAGTTGGCCAGCAGGCCGTCGAAACGGCCCGTGCGCGGGTTGAAGTAGTACTGGCGCGGGCCGCCGGCGATGGGGACCCCGTAGTCCAGCATGTCCTCGCTCAGGCGATAGCCGTCGAAGGTGCCGTGGACGATCACTGTCCAGAGCCCCATCTCCTGCCGCAGTTCCTGCAGCGTGTTGAGGACCACCTGGTAGATCTGGGTGTGCACCGAGATGGGGTACTCGTGGCGGAACAGCCCGCGCAGGTACTCGAGCTCGACCTGCTTCTTCGGCTGCGGGCCCTTGCCCTGCTCGAAGGCGACCCACTCTTCGTGGTAGCGCTTCCCGCGCAGCAGCGTGATGCGGATGTTCTCGCTCATCCCCATCATGTCGGTGCCCAGGTCGCCGCTGCCGCGCTCCGGGTTGCCTGCCTGTGCGATCTTGAGGCTGCCCGGGAAGCGCACGAGCGCCTCCTCCGGCGACCGGCCCCACGTCTTGGTGATGGTGCCGAAGCCACCCATGTTCGAGCCCGAGCCCGGGATGTAGAGCGCCGTCGACACGCCGCCTGCCTGCGCCACCTGGACCTGGTCGTGGTTGAGCGTGACGAGGTCCAGCGTGCGGAACTCGGGGTTGGTGGAATGGACGGTGTCGTTGAGGTCGAAGCTCGGGCTTGCGATGTGGCAGTGTGCCTCCACCAGGCCCGGCACGATCCATGCGTCGCCGCAGTCGACCTTCTCGAAGTCGGCAGGCACCTCGATCTGGTCCGCGCGGCCGACAGCGACGATGGTGCCGTTCTTGGTCAGCACGACGCCGTTGTCGATGGGGGCGGAGACCGCGGTGAGCACCTTGCGCGCGAAGAACGCGTAGGCGGGGCTGGGCAGCCCGCGCGGGCCCCACTTGGCCACCTGGTACTCGGACTCCTTCGCGGGGCGGTTGCCCCGGAAGACCTCGAACCCGCGCTTCGGTTGTGCGTCCTGCGCCGCAAGCGTCGCCGCGAGCGCCAGGACCGTGAGTGCCGTGAGGGACTGCTTCATCGCGACTGCTCCTCCCGTCGATCCACCACCACGCTGCCGTTGACCACCACGAGCAGCACCCGGCTGCCTGTCTCGAACGGGTTGCCGCTGAACACGACGAGGTCGGCGTCCTTGCCCTTGCGGATCGAGCCGATGCGGTCGTCCAGCTGGAAGAGCTGCGCCGGCCTGCGCGTGAGTGCCATCAGCGCGTCCTCGGGCGAGAGCCCGTAGCGGACGGCATAGGCCACGTGCAGCGGCAGGTTGGCGGCACCGGCGCACTCGCCGGAACCGAAGGAGACCGGCAGGCCCAGGTCGCCGTAGACCGCGGCGATGTTGCGCAACCGGCCCTGGTCCTCGCGCACCACCTCGGGCTCCAGCACCACGGCAGGCTTCTGCCCGCCCAGCACGCTGGGGTCGTCGAGCATGCCCTCGGCGCCGTGGAGCGCCCAGGCGACCTTGGCCTCCGAGAGCGTCTTCACCACGGCCTGCACCGAGCCCGCGCGGTCGGTCCGCACCACCGCGGTGGCGCGACCCTCGACGATGGCGCGCATCGGCTCCAGCGACTCGTCGACGCTGGGCTTCTTGGGCGAACCGTCGTCGGGCTTGGAAGAGCCGGTCGACCCGCCTGCAGCGGGGCCGCCCGTTCCCTTGGCCGTGCGCTTGCCGGTGATCTCCTGCTCGCCCATGCCGCCCACCAGCTTGCCGGTGAACGTGTCGTTGGAGACCGTGCCCTCGAGGCGTGCCGACTGGCCGCCGCCGCCCATGCGCAGGCTGATCTTGAGCTCACCGTTCTCGAAGGTGCCGCTCTCGATCTCCTGCGCTGGGCTGTCACGGCCGCCGAAGCTCGCCTTGGTGGTGCCGGTGACCTTGGTGCCGTTGAGCTTGAGCTCGAGGACGAACTTGATCTGGAAGCGGCCCTGGATGTCGAGCGTGGCCTCCCAGGTGCCCGACACCGGGTCCTCGACAGGGGCGGCTGCAGCGGGTGCCGGCTCTGGCTCCGGTGCCTGCTGCTGCACGGCCTTGCCGGCCTTGAAGTCGGCAAGCGCCTTCTCGTAGTCCTTCCACTGCTGCGAGTACTTGCGGCCGCGGTCGAGGGCCTCGGCGACGCCGCGTGCGGCGTCCGGGCCGATGCCGTCGACCTGGAAGCGCTGGCCCGCCACGGCGCGGAGCACCCGCTTGCTGCGGTCCTCGCCGCCGGTCTTGACCGCGGCGATGCGGCCCGCGACCGGACCGCCGTCCTTGCCGCTCACCAGCACGGTGGTGAGGCCTGCTGCTGCAGCCGTCGCCAGCATCGGGTCGGCCGGGTCGACCACGTCGGCCACCGGCTGGTTGGCCGCGCCCTGGGGCACGCCCGTGCCGTCGCCGGCGAGGCCGAGGTGGCTGAATGCGTCCACGAAGCCCGGCGTCATCACGCCCTCGGGCAGGTCGAGGATGCGCGCACCGTAGGGGATGGCGAGGTCCTCGCCGACGGCCTTGACCACGCCGTCAGCAACGAGCACCACGCCGTTGCGGAACACGCGGCCCTCGCCGTCCATGATGCGGCCGGCGCGGATGGCGAGCACGCTCGAGGCGCTCTCGCGGCGGAAGGCGAGCTTGCCGTCCACCCAGGTGGCCTCGACCATCGTGCCGATCGCGAGCGGGTCACCGCTCAACAGCACGAGGTCGGCGTCCTTGCCCGGGGCGATGGTGCCCACGCGTTCGGCAACGCCCAGCAGCCTCGCTGCATCACCGGTGATGGCGCGCAGGGCCGTGTCCGGTGCGAGGCCGCCGCGCACGGCAAGGCCTGCAGCCAGCAGGTAGTCGCGCAGCGAGCTGCCGGAGGACGGGGCCAACGCGAAACTGACTCCTGCTGCGGCTGCCTTGGCGGGCAGCGAGAGGTCGGCACGCGGGGTCTTGTCGTCCTTGACCTCGCCACCGGCACTGCGGCTGCCGGGGCCGATGGGGGAGCGGAACACGACACCCACGCCCTGGCTGGCGGCGAGGGCGGCGAGGTTGGCGAACTCGACCGGGTCCTCCAGCACCATGGTGCAGCCCAGCTCGCGCTGCAGCTGCAGTGCCTGTCGGACCTCCTGTGCGGTGGTTGCACCCACGCGCACGGTGAGCTTCTTCGCCAGCACCTGCGCCAGCGCGGTCTCGTCGTAGCGCGTCTCGGGTGCACCGGGTCCGACGAGCTTCTCGTCGACGCCGTTGGCTGCGTCCGCGAACACGCGGCGCAGCTCGGGCAGCACGCTGATGCGTGCCGTCGGCACCTGCACCCGCGCGGGCAACAGCGGGTCGTCGCTCGTCGGGTCGGGATCCGGCTCGAACACGCGCGGGGCCTTGGTGGCACCCTCGCCCAGGTTCACGCGCAGGCTCGCGCTCTCCAGCAACGTGCGTGCGACCATGTCGTCGCCGTGGAGCTTCACCACGGCACCCTGGCCGGAAACCAGCCGCTCGCGACCCGGCGACAGGTAGGCGGTGGTGACGCCGCCTGCGAGCGCGTCCTTCTGGCTGCGCAGGAAGTCGAAGCCGTCCAGCGCCATCACGTCCGGCGTGACGTTGTACGAGTCGTCGCGCGCGGCGCCGATGCGGCTGTCCGCCGCGACGATGCCGGGCATCACCACCTTGTCGCGTGCGTCGAGCACCGGCAGGTTGCCTGCCGGGCGCTCTGCGCTGACTGCGGCAATCTTGCCGCTGCGCACGGTGATCCAGACGTTCTCGACGATGCGGCCCTCGCCGAGGAAGGCCTTGCCGCACCGGACGACGAACTCACCCTGGGGCAGCGCGTCCTGGCACGGCACCGAGGCCGCGAGCAGGACGGCGGCACCGAGGGCGGTCAGCAGCCGTGGCACCATGTTCAGTCACCCCCGTTGCCGGTGTTGGCGGGCTTGGCAGGCGCCGGTTCGGGTGCCTTGAGCAGGTACTGCAACCGCTGGTCCTTGCTGCGCTCGTAGACGACCTTGCCCTCGAGCAGCACCGTCTCCACCCAGGTGGTGGCGGCCATCGGGTCGCCACTGAGGATCTGCAGGTTGCCGAACTTGCCCTCGCTGAGCGAGCCGACGTCATCGGCGATGCCGAGCATCTGGGCCGGCACCATGGTCAGCGCCTCGACTGCAGTCTTGCGGTCGACGCCGTTGCGCACGCAGGTGGCGAGCTGCCACCACGGGTAGCTGGTGGGACCGCTGGCGCCCAGGCTGAGAGCAAAGCCCACGCCTGCGTCCGCGAGCAGCTTCGGCGTGCACACCTTGCGCTCCACGTCCGTCTCCTCGTCGCGCGTCCAGAACTCGAGGTTCTCGTCGAGCACCACGGGCGCCTTGAAGCGTGCGAGCTTGGCCGCAGCCTTCTCCACGTTCTGGCCCACCACGACGGCGAGCTCCAGCTCCTCGGCAAGGCGCAGGGCCTCGTCCACCTCTGCGGTGGAGGGAACGAACAGCCAGCCCTTGAGCTTCTTCTGCACGAGGTCGATGCCGGGCTTCTTCAGCCGGTCGTACTCCTCGGTCCACTCCTTGTCCGCAGGCACGGCACCCGCTGCCTTCTCCTTCTCGAACTCTGCCTTGCGGCGGTCGAAGTCGGCGAGGTACTCGCGGATCTCCTCCAGTGCGCGGCGCATCCTGCGCACCTGTTGCAGCCTCGCGCCGCCCTGGGCCTGCAGGGACAGCTTCACGCCCGTGCGCGTGCGCACCGCCATGTCCTCCACCGTCCTGCCCGCAGGGCGCACGATCATGCCGATCCCGCCCAGCAGCGTGGCGTTGCCGGGCAGGATGTGGATCGTGCCGACGCCGTTGCGCAGGCAGTCCTCGAAGAACGTGCTGGCCGGGTCGATCGCGTCGGCAACCGACACGTACGGCACGTTCTGCATGTTCTCGTTGGCGCTGCGCAGGCTGCCCTGCGAGTGCGCGAGGACCCAGGTGGGCATCACGACCTTGCCGGTCGCGTCGACGACCTGAGCGTCCCACGGCACCTCGACCTCGTCGGCCGAGCCGACCTTGGTGATCCTGCCGTTGGCGATGGCGACGACGCCGTTCTCGATGACGGGTCCGCTCACGGTGACGACCTTGCCGCCCTTGACGAAGACGGTGTCCTGGGCCGCGAGGGACAGCGAGAGTGCAGCCGCGATCGCGGCTCCGAGGAGGTGCTTGTTCATCATCAGTCCTGAGTGCGAATGCCGTTGACGTGCACAGCCGTTGCGACCGCGGTCGGGTCGAACGGGTCGGTGTTCCAGACCACGAAGTCCGCGTCCTTGCCGGGTGCGAGCGAGCCCACCCGGTCGTCGACGCCCAGGACCCTCGCCGGGCGGAGGGTGACGGCGTCGAGTGCCTGCTCGGGCGTGAGGCCGAACCGCACCGCGAACATGGCCTCCTGCCCCAGCGGGAGCGCGTTTGCGTTGCCGCCGGTGGTGACCACGAAGGGGACGCCTGCTGCCGCGAGGCGCGAGAGCGTGCTCCAGCGCGGTTCGGCACCGTCGCCGCCACCTGCACCGGCCACCCGGTCGGCGCTCGGCGCGCCGACCAGCACCGTGGTGCCGGCGGCTGCGAGCTCGTCCACCAGCACGTGGGACTCGACCCCTTCGTCGATGGCCGTCTTGTAGCCGAACTCGTCGGCGAGGCGCAGCGCAGTGCGGATGTCCTGCTCCGCCCGCGCGGTGGTGATCACGGTGACCTTGCCCTGCAGTGCGCGCACGAGGACCTCCATCGCCGGGTCCTGGGGTGCACCCTCGGCAATGGTGCGCTGCTGGTAGTCCTGTGCCTTGCTGAAGGCACGGCGCACCTCCCACACGACGCCCATGCGCGTGGTGGGGCGGCGGTAGTAGATCGAGTCGACGGAGCCGCCGCGGATCGCGCGGTTGCCCATCGAGGGCTCGGCACCCATGGTGATGCGCAAGGAGACCTCGTCCTCCAGCACCACCGAGCCGTTGGGGCCGGGCACCGTCTTCACGACGACCCCGAGGCCGCCGATCACCGCGCGGTTGCCGGGCGTGCAGTGCAGCGTCGTGACGCCGCCGGCCAGCGCACGCCGCACCTGCGGGTCGAGCGGGTCCCACGCGTCGAGCGCACGCATCTGCGGCGTGACCTCGGTGGACTGCTCGTTGCGGTCCTCGGCGGAGCCCGAACGGTGCCAGCTCGCGTCGACGAGGCCCGGTGTGATCACCGCACTGCCGAGGTCGTGCACGGTCGCACCCTCGGGAATCGCGGTGTCGGCGCCGCCCACTGCGGCCACCTTGCCACCGACCACGACGAGGACGCCGGGTTCGAGGGGCGCGCCGCCTGCGGGCCAGATGCGTGCAGCCTTGTACGCGTGGACCTCGTCCTGTGCCGCGGCAGCTGCTGCGAGTGCCAGTACGAATGCGATCGTCGGGGCCTTCATCTCAGTTGTTCTCCTTGGCGGCCGCCGCGGAGTCCTTGCGGTGGCGCTCGGTGCCGTCGACGTGCACGGCGAGCAGTTCGGAGGTCAGCTCGACCGGGTCGCCGGACCAGACCGCGAAGTCCGCGTCACAGCCTGCCCGCAGGCTGCCGACCCGTTCCTGCATGCCCAGCATCTCCGCGGGCACGCGCGTGAGCGCGGCAAGTGCTGCACGGCGCGAGGCGCCGTGGCGCACCGCCATGGCCGCGCTCCAGCGCAGCGTGGTGGGGTCACCTGCGAGCGCAAAGGGGATGCCGGCCGCCTCGAGCTGCGCGGGCAGCTGGAGCTGCGCGAGCCTCGCGTCGGGCGAGGCCGTGCCCAGCACCACGCGCGCGCGCGCTGCCTTGAGCGACTCGATGCACTTGCCCGCTTCCGTGGCGCCCACGACGACGGGGGCGATGCCGGCCTGGGCGCAGGCCTCCAGCGCGACCGTCAGCTCGTTGAGCGTGTTGGCGTGGATGAACACCGTCCGCTGGCCCTGCATGGCCTCGCGGAAGGGCCGCAGCCTCGTGTCGCCGCTCACCGGGTTCGCCGCTGCCTTGAAGGTGCTGCGCAGCAGGTCTGCCGCACCCATGATCGAGGTGGGCCACCGCTCCTGGTCGCGCGCCTGCTTGACCACCGACAGGTGGAGGAACAGGTCGTCTGCTGGCACGGTCGCGAACTCCCCAGCCGGCTTGACCAGTGCACCGATGCCGGCGACCACGTTGCGCGACGAGGGCGCCAGACCGTGGCTGGTCACGCCCTCGTGGGGCAGTCGACGCACCGCCTCGGTGGTCGGGTCGAACCCGTCCGCAGCGCGCAACTCCGGCGTGAACGCCGTCGCGCGTTCGCCCAGTTGTTCCTCCTGGCCGAGCCAGCCGAACGCAACCACCATCCCGGGGGCCACGGTGGCCGTGGGCCACTCCATCTTCGTCGCGCGCTGGCGTGCCTCGGCAGGGATCTCACTGCCCACGTACGCGACCTTGCCGCCGCGCACGAGCAGCTCGCCGTCGTCCAGCACGACCTCTGGCGAAACCACCACCTTGGCGGCGCGCACCAGCACGTCCTGCGCGCGCGCCTGGGTTCCGGCCAGTGCGACAGCAAGCGCTGCAACTATCCACGGGAACGAACTCGTCATGGCCTTCGACATCACTTGGCCTCCCAGACCGTCGTGCCGGCAGACAGCACGTGCAGCACCTTGGCGTCGCTGGTGAGCAGCGGCTTGTCCGTGACCAGCAGGTCACCGAGCTTGCCGCGCTCCAGCGAGCCGGTTTCCTTCGCCACGCCGAGGATCTCGGCGGGCGTGAGCGTGATCGAGCGGATGGCCGTGGCCTCGTCGAGGCCGTGCCCGACGGCAAGCGCCGCCATCATCGGCAGCCAGCGGCCGCGGCGCGCCGAGCCCGACGCGATGGCGAACGCAACGCCCTCGCGAGCAAGCGCTGCCGGCAGCGCGGGCACGTCGAACTCCTCGTAGAGCTGCGGCATCTCGCCGGGCAGCACGTCGGTGAGGACGATCGTTGCACCCGCGTCCGCGAGTTCACGGGCGATGGGGGCGGCCCCGTAGGCGCACTCCAGCACCACCGGCGGCAGCTCGCGTGTCTTCGCCATCGCCAGTGCGCTGCGGATCTCGTCGGCGCGGTGGGCCTCGATGCGCAGGGGCAGCTTGCCCTTGGTCACGGCAAGCAGGTTCTCCTTCACCGGGTCCTTGGCGGGCGGCGCGGGGTACTTGGGCTTCTCCGGTGCCTTGGCCTGCGGCTTCGGGGCCTCCTTGGCCGGCTCGCCGCCGGTCGCGGGGCCCTGGGCCGGTGCCGGCGCGGGCTGCTGGGCTGGCTGTGGAGCAGGGGGCGGGTCCTGGAACGCGAGTTCGGCCGCAGTGCCGCCGCCACCTCCACCGCCACCACCGTCGCCGCCGCGGCGACGCCCACCGGTGCGACCCTGGCCATTGCCCTCGCCAGCGGGGGGCGTGGCGGGCGGAGTCCCTTGGGCGGGTGCCGCCGGGGCAGCTTGCTTCTCGCCACCCTCCGGAGCCTTGGTCTCGGGCTTTGCCTCGGGTGGCTTCTGCTTGCGGAAGTGCTCGAGGTATGCCTCGTAGTCCTTCTGGTAGGTCTCCAGCGCCTTGGCGTGGTCGGTGAACGTCTTCTCGTAGCCTTCGAGGCCCACGAAGGCCTGTCCCGCCCCCTCCGCCAGCTGCAACCGCTGGATCGGGTGGGAGGGCACCGGGCCCATGGTCAGGCGCAACTGGAGGCCCGCTTTGTCCTTGTCAGGAAAGGACTTGTATCCATTTTCGGTCGGGCGAACGAGGGCGCCCACCCCGCGCCACTGGGCAGCGCTGCGCGACCCTACATAGGCGGTCGTGATGCCCGCCGCGGCCAGGTTGTCCTCCACGTCCCCGCGGGGCTGGATCACCACCCGCAGTTCCGAGCCGGCATCCGTGCTGCCGTCGCCCCGCTGCCCGGCGTCGAGGAAGGCATCCGTCAGTGCATCGACGAGCCCCGGGTACACGTGGCCGTCGGCAAACTCGATCACCTTGGCGTTCTCCGGCACCTGCACTGCGTCGGCGGGACCGACCGCGAGGATGCGCTCGCCGCGGATCACCACCGCCCCGTTCTGGATCGTGGGACCCGCGACCGGGTGCACGTGCCCTGCCTTGACCACCACCACGGGCTGCGCTGCGCGCGGCTGGCGGCGGGGGCGCTGCTGCGGCGGTTCCGCGGGCTTCGGGGCCTCGGGGTTCTGTTCGGCAGCAGGCGGGGTCTCCGCGGGCTTGTTCTCGGCCGGTTCCTGCGCGAGCGCCGCGCCGTGGAGCAGCGCCGCTGCGAGCAGGGGGAGGAACGAATCGAATCCGCTGGGTCGCCGCATGGGGGTGTGCAGGAGCAGGTCGGCAGGGTCGACGGGGAGTTCGCTTTCTACGCGCGTGCAGTGGAAACCCGCCAAACCTTTTTGCGCGCTTCGTGTCCCGTTGGATGCGCCCTGTTCGGTGGTGCGTGCGGGTTCTTCCCGGTCCTGCCTTTCCCGCGCGTCGGCTTGGGCGGTCCGAGCCGAGTCCCTAGACTCCCTCGCGCATGGCACTCGTCGAGGTCTGCTTCCAGCCTGCCGGCAAGGTGGTGTTCGTCCAACCCGGGACGACCCTCCTCGCCGCCGCGGGGATGGCAGGGGTCGAGGTGCTCACCGGCTGTACCCGCGGCATGTGCGGGACCGACGCAGTCCAGGTGGTCGTGTCCCCGGACGGCTTGGAGCCGCCCGCAGAACACGAGGCCGGGACCCTGAGCCGCATGGGGGTGGGCCAGACCTTCCGTCTGGCGTGCTCGGCCCGGGTGCGCACCGGCAGGATCGAGGTGGTTCTTGGCGTCTTCTGAAACAACCGCAGGGGACGCACGCACCCCCGGCTCCAGCATGAACCCTCGTCGAACCCCCTTGCGCGACGGACTCGGCTTCCTCGGCGCGTTCCTGCGCAACCCCACGACCGTGGGCGCCGTCGTCCCCAGCTCGCGCTACCTGGCGCGCGCGCTGGTCGGGCGCATCGACCACCTCGCAGGGGAGTTGCTGGTGGAGTTCGGCCCCGGCACCGGGCCGATGACGGCCGTGATCCAGGACCTGCTGCCCGCGAGTGCAAGGTACCTCGGCATCGAGATCAGCCCCGCCTTCCACGCCGTGCTGAAGCAGCGTTTCCCCAGGCTCGACTTCCACCTCGGCTCGGCCGCGGACATCCAGTCGATCCTGCAGCAGCGTCACCTGCCGCTCCCTGCACGCATCGTGTCGGGCCTGCCGTTCGCGAGCCTGCCCGCCAAGGTGCAGGATGCCGTGATCACCGGCATCGTGCACAGCCTGCGCGGCACCGATGCCGACTTCCGCACCTTCCAGTACGTGCATGCATACGGGCTGCGGTCCGCACGCCGGTTCCGCGACGCAATGGCCGAACGGTTCGACCACTTCGAGCGCATGGGGCCCGTGCTGCGCAACATCCCGCCGGCCTTCGTGCTCCGCTACTGGGGCGCGCGCTGACCCAAGTCTCCCATGACCCCACGGCCCCCGTTCTCCTGTGCTCTCCTTGCCGCGGCGCTCGCATGGGGTGTGCCTGCCACGCTGTTGGCGCAGGACCCTCCGCCTGCGGCCGGGACCGGTGAGCCATGGAACGACGACAAGCTGTCCGAGGCGTGTCGCGACTTCCTCGGCGAGTCCCCGCGCCGCCGCCTGGAGCTGGTAGGGCGCCTCGTGGGCGAGCAGCAGCTCGCGCGCGCCGCGATCGCCAACCGCATCCACGGCGACCACCGTGAGTACCAGCTCAAGGTCGACCGGCTGCTGCGGGAACTCACCGACCCGCGCTGGACGGTGCGCGAGGAGGCCGAGCGTTCGCTGGCAGAGATCGGCGGCAGGGCGCAGGCGTTGATCGCGCAGCGCGCCGACGAGAAGTCGGGGGCGACGCTGGAGGAGCGCATCCGCTGCAGGCGCGTGATGGACGCCCTTGCCTCGCGGGGCACCGAGATCGAGGAACGCGAGACGCGACTGCTGCGCGGCCTCGTGGCCACGGCCGCGTACTACGAGGGACGGCCCGAACTGGTGCAGGCCCTGCGCAGCGCGGTCGGCCACACCGATGCAATCGTCGTGGAGGGTGCGTTGCGTGCGCTGGGCGTGCACGGTGCCGACGAGTCCGTGGAATCGGTGTCGCAGATGCTGGCCCACAAGGGCGGCATGTACCGTGCCGCCGCACTCGCTGCGCTCGCTCGCATGCGCTCGTCAGCCGCCGTCGCGGAGTGCGCGCGGCTGCTGGGTTCCGGGACGCTCAACCGCGCGGAGGCCACTGCCATGGTGCGTGCGTTGCGCGGTCGACCCGATGCCGCGCCGGCGCTTGCTGCTGCTGCATCGGCCACCGACGCGGTCGTGGCAGCAGCTGCGACAGTGCAGCTGCCGCGTGCGACGGAGCCCTCGGCCAAGGCACAGCTGGTGCTCTCCGACCGGTCGCAGCTCTCGGCCACCTTCCTCGGCTTCGGCGGTGATGCGACGCTGCTGGCCAGCCCGGTGCCGGGCCTGGTGCGTGCCGAGATCCCATTCTCCGACTGCGACGTGGTCGACTTCGTTGAGCACGCGGTGCAGCCGGTCCGCTCGGCAAGAGTGTTCCTCAACCAAGGCTCGATGCTGGTGGGCACCCTGCTCGGTGTCGAGGCCGACGTGGTGCGCGTCCGCAGTGCCGTGTTCGGCGACCTGCAGCTCGCGCGCAAGGACGTGCAGGGCATTGCCGTGGACCCGCAGCTCGACCGGTTGATCGGCAGCTCCTCGGAGTCGGACCGCCTCCGCCTCCGCAGCGGGGAGTGGGCCGACGGCAAGGTCGTGCGCGTCGACGGCGGCCGCGCCACCGTGGCAGGCAGCGGCGGCGAGCGTCAGGTCGCACTCGACGAGGTCGCTGGCATCCTGTTCCAGCGCAGCCGCTCGGGCGAGCCGGACACCGTGCCGCACGTGCGCATGGACCTCACGGGTGGGGAGCGGCTCATCGGCTTCCTCGCGGCGAGTTCGGCATCGCACCAGGCCATGGTGGTGCCCACCGTGGGCACTGCAGTGGTCCCCACGGGTGGTGTCGCGCACGTCGAGTTCGGTGTCGGCAGCGGTGCCGTGCTCGGGTTCACCCTCGTGGCCGACTTCAGCGAGAATCGCATCGTCGAGCTCGACGACCAGGGTCGCGAGGTCCACGTCGTGCCCAACATGTACGGCGCCTGGGACGCCGAGTGCCTCGAGAACGGCAACCTGCTCGTCACCGAGTACTCGGTGAGTCGCGTGCAGGAAATCGACCGCAAGGGCCAGCAGGTGTGGGTGTTCGAGCAGCTGCGCAACCCCAACGATGCCGACCGGCTGCCGAACGGCAACACGCTCATCTGCGACACCTACGGCAACCGCGTGATCGAGGTCGACCGTGAGAAGAACATCGTCTGGAAGCACGACCGCGAGGTGAAGCCCTTCGACGCGGACCGGCTCGCCAACGGCAACACGCTCGTCGCCGACGTGCTCAAGGACCGAGTGGTCGAGGTCAACGCAGCAGGCGAGGTGGTCTGGGAGCTCAAGAACCTCGCCAACGTGCACGACGCGGACCGGCTGCCCAACGGCAACACCCTGGTCACGATGCGCACGCGCGGCATCGTGCAGGAACTGGACCGCGAGGGCGGCGTGGTGTGGGAGCTCAAGAACCTCAACCAGCCCAGCGACGCGGACCGGCTGCCGAACGGCAACACGCTGGTTGCCGAGAACAAGCGCGTGCGCGAGTTCGACCGGCGGGGCAACGTGGTGTGGGAACGCGCGATGTCGTGGCCGGTCGAGGCCAACCGCTACTGAGGGCGGAGTCCGTGGGCCGGTTCAGAACAGGATGCGGAGGCCCAGCACCAGCGTCCAGTGGACCTCCGGGCGGTGGTCGACCTCGGACAGGAACGGCAACTGCACCGAGAGCTCACCGGTCCAGCGGCGTGCCTCGTACATGAGGCCCGGCGCGAACATGAGTTCGTTGTCGCCGTTCGACTCGTAGAGGCCGTTGAGTTCGACGGCGAGGTACCAGCCGGCCTCGGTGTCCGCGGCAAACACCTCGGGGCTCATGCGGTAGAGCCCTGCCGCGTCGTAGCGGATCTCGTCGGGGTCACCATCGGTGGTGAAGGTGCCGACCAGCGCGCCGTTGAACCCGCGCCTGCCGCGCACGGTGGTGTAGACCGCACCGAGGATCGGGTCGTTCGAGTCGCTCGCGAAGCCGGGCGTCAGGGACAGCTCGTCCTCGGTCTCGGCACGGATGCCCGCGACGAGGCTCGCGCGCTCGGTGTCGAGCGCCTCGAGGTCGGCACGGTGGAACCGCCACTTGGCGAGGAAGCGCGGGCTGCCAAGGTCGGCATCGTCGCTGCCGTCCGACACGTCGAGTGCCCGTGCCGGCAGTTCGGCCCCGAGGGCGAAGTCATGGCGCAGGCCGTAGAAGACCGACGTCCACGACTGCCACTCGGTGGTTTGGCCCGCGTCAGGTGCAAAACCCTCGTTGGACTCCAGCCAGCGGAACTGCTCGCGGACCACGAGCCTGCCGACGCCTGGCTGCGTGGCTGCGGTGGTGTTGATGGGCTCCTGGGCCGCGGCGAGCCCGGCGAGCGTCAGGGTGGAGAACAGTGCGAGGTGGCAGTGGGTCGTGCTCACGGGATCACCTGCCCTGCACGGCCACGACGGTGAAGCCACTGTTGCGCACTGCAGTCGCGAGCTGCAGCGGGCTGGGCCTGGGGTCGGCGTCGCGGAAGGCCACGTCGACCAGTCCGGTGTCGAGGTTGACGTACACCTCCTGCACGTTGGGCAGGGCCTTGAGGCTGAGGTCGATGTTGGTGGCGCAGTTGGGGCAGCTCAGCCCCAGCACCGTGAGCGTGGCACCCTTGGTGGTCATGGGCGCGGGGTCCTTGAGCGAGTCGGGGAGGTCGTGGTGGGTGGCACTGGCGCAGGCAGCCAGCACAGCGGAAAGGAACAGTGCAGTGAGTCGCATGACAGTCTCCGTACGGGTCTTCGAGGGCGCGCACGAACCGTGCGCGCGGGGAACACACCGGGCGAGGCGCGGGCACCGGGGCCCCCGGCAGGGGTCCCGCGCGCTCACCACTCATGTTCGCCAGACGCAGTGACGGACGTGCAGTGCGACAGGAGGTGCCCGCGGACGCGCGAGCAGCGTGGCGCATGCGCTGGCTGCGGGCGGCTCGGTGGCGTGGGCCACCGTGGCAACGAGGACCGTGGGCAGGGAGAAGGGCTCCCTCGGTGCGGGTGGTGCGGTGGGGTCCTGCGGCTCCGGCCCACGCTCAGGGCGCTTGCACGCGCAGGCCTCCGGAGTGCACTTGCACTCCGAACCGCAGCACGAGTCCTCCGGCCCGGCCGCCAGTCCGGCGGCAGGTGCACTTGGTGCCGCACCACTGCACCCCGCCCGCACGGCAGGGGCCGGCAGCGCGCAGAGCAGCGCCAACAGCAGCAGCACGAGGGCGCGGAGGTTCACGCGAAGGATTGTGGGGCGGTTGGCACCGTACGGCAAGGTGCGGGTGCCGCTCACGGGAACGGCAGGTCGCGCCGCCGCCGGGCGTCGTCGAGGAGTGCGTCGGTGCGCCGCTCCAGCCGCTCGACGCGGTCGCGGAGCACCTGCTGCTGGCGTTCCAGCTCGCGGATCCGGTGCAGGGCCGCCAGCCCGACCCAAACTAGGCCGAGCGCGAAGGTGATCATGCCCACGGTGGGGCTGGTCCACGTGGGCACCACCTTGCGGGCATGGTGGTCGAGCAGCAGCGACCCGACGACGAGGCCAGCCATCAACCAGTGGAAGCCGGGCTCACCGAGGTTGCGCATGGCCCGGGTCACTCGTAGTGGCGCCACTCGGCCTGGTAGGCCATGCCGAGGTTGACGATGCGCTGGAGCAGGTCGCCGTAGTCGATGCCGGCGCTGGCTGCCGACCGGGCGAGGTCCTCGTCCGCGGCAAGGTTCGGGTTGCTGTTGGCCTCCAGCAGGTAGACGCGGCCGTCCGCCGTGACGCGGTAGTCCATGCGCGCGCAGCCGCTCATGTGCAGCCCGCGGTAGGCCCTGCGGCTCAGTCTTGCGAGCTGCTCCTGCACGCCCTCGGGCAGTTGTTCCGCGCGTGCGGTGTCGATGCCGTGCTTGCGCTGGTACTTCTTGTCCCACTTCGCCTTCCGCGTGGCGATGCCGGCGGTCGACTGGGTCATGGTGCCGAAGTGCATCTCCCACGGGGGCAGCGTGGTCAGCCGGTCGTTGCCGAGCACGCCCACGTAGACCTCGCGCCCGTCGATGTACTCCTCGACGATGGCGTCCGTCTGCACGTTCTCGTGGATGAAGTCGATGCGCTGGCGCAGCCGTGACTCGTCCTCGACGATGGATGCCTGGGCGATCCCCAGCGAGGCGTCTTCCGTGGCGGACTTGACGAAGAGCGGGTAGCGCAGCCGCTTCGGCAGCGCATAGCGCCTGCCGCGCTCGATGCGCACGAACATCGGCACGGGCACGTGGTGGTAGCTGAGCAGTTGCTTGCTCAGCACCTTGTCGCGCGACAGCATCATCCCGCGCGGGTTGCAGCCGGTGTAGGGCAGCTTCATCAGCTCCAGGTAGCCGATGACGTAGTGGTCGTAGCCGAGGATGCCCTGGAACTCGTTGAGCAGGTTGAACGCGACGTCCGGCTTCCAGTCGGTCACCACGTCGCGCAGGTGGGAGAGGTTGTCGTGGAGTCCCACGCTGCGCACCTCGTGCCCGAGCGCCTCGAGCGTGCGCATGACGTCGAACTCGGTGCGGCACTCCTCGAACTGTGCAGCGGACACGTCGGCTGCTGCTGCCGGCGGAACCAGCTTCTCGTGCATCAGCACGGCGATGCGCAGTTTCCTCACAGGTAGTAAGTATCGCCGGGGCGGTGCAGGAAACGGAAGAGGATGGCATCGAACATCCTCACGACTCGTTGCCTCGTCTCCCGCTCCGGGTGGCGCAGCTGCAGCCCGAGCGACTCGACCCTGCGCGTCACGATCCTCAGCACGTTGCTCACCACGTATGGGTGCAGACGGTTGCGGCGGGTGAGCAGCCTCCGCAGCTGCGGCCGCAGCCGGCGCAGCAGCTGGGCCGCCGGGGAACGGGCCCTGATGGCACCGCGCGGGGCGAACACGCGCAGCAGCTCGTTGTCGTGGCGACGCGACTGTTCTGCCCGGTAGTGCTCGCACTTGGCGCGGTAGAACTCGCGCAACGTCGTCTTCAGCGTGGCGATCCCGTCCTCCGTCCGGCGGGTACGCACCGGTGCCACCGCGCTGCCGCACTGCATCATCAGCTCGTCGACACAGCGCAGCTTGTCCAGCGCGGGCCAGCCCTCGTACCCGGTGCGCCAGCGCGAGCCGGGCTGCAGCCACACGGCAAAGGTCTCCGCGAAGTCCTCGCACGGGTGGCTCTGTGCGTACCAGTGGCCGAGGTGCAGCACGTGGTCCCGGCTCGAAGGACGCGGCGAGTAGGCCACCGGGTACTCTTCCGCCGGGGACCCGAAGGCGCGCCGGTACGCGAGCTTGCGGCGCAGCCGGTGTGCGTTGTCGACAGCGTGCCCGGTCTCGTGGCGCAGGATGCGCCGCAGCCAACGTGCGTTGCCGCCCTCGACCTCGCCCATGAAGCGACGCTCGAGCCGCACGAGGCGCGGGTGCAGCAGGTAGAACGGCACGGCAAAGCCGGGCACGCCGTCTGGGCAGAACCAGCGCTCGGCGACCCAGAAGTGCGGCCGGAAGCGGATGCCGCGGCGCCCGAGTTCGTCCTGCAGCGCCTCCAGGTGCGGCTCGAGCGGGCTCCCTGCGATCGCGAGGCCGAGGTCGCAGAGCCGTACGTCCAGCAACTGCTCGTCGTCGAGGTCGGCCCACCACGGGGTCCCGGCCCGGACCGGCTTGCGGCGTGGGGCTGTGCGCTTCCGGGTCGGCAGGCGGGCCATGGGGGCGGGGATGCTACCCTCGGGCCGGGTCGTGGCGAGGGCCTCCGGCGGACCCCGGCGTGGAGCCGCACGCGACCGCCCGGCATACTGCTCGCCCCCGAAAGAACCCCATGTCCGAGCGCACGCAGACGTACTCGCCCGCCGCCATCGAGCCCCGGTGGCAGGCCTTCTGGGAAGAGCACAAGGTCTTCCGCACCGCCAACCCCGGCGATGCCGACTTCGACCCGAGCAAGCCCAAGTACTACGTGCTCGACATGTTCCCGTACCCGTCTGCCGCAGGGCTGCACGTGGGGCACCCGGAGGGCTACACCGCCACGGACATCGTGGCCCGCTTCAAGCGGCAGAAGGGGTTCAACGTCCTCCACCCGATGGGCTGGGACGCCTTCGGCCTGCCCGCGGAGCAGTACGCGATACAGACCGGCGTCCATCCCGAGGTCACCACGAAGAAGGCGATCGACAACTTCCGTCGCCAGCTCCGCCGCTTCGGCTTCATGTACGACTGGTCGCGCGAGTTCGCGACCATCGATCCCGACTACTACCGCTGGACGCAGTGGATCTGGCTGCAGGCCTACGCCTCCTGGTTCGATCCCGCGGCGAGGAAGGCCCGACCGATCGCCGAACTCGAGGCGCGGCTCGCGCGCGAGGACGCCGCGATCTCGGTCGCGGCCGGCGCCACCAAGCGGTGGTCGCAGTGCACGAGCCGCGAGCGGCAGGCGCATCTCGACACCTTCCGCCTCGCCTACCTCGGCACGCAGACCGTCAACTGGTGCCCGAAGCTCGGCACCGTCCTCGCGAACGAGGAGGTCATCGACGGACGCAGCGAGCGCGGCGGATTCCCCGTGCTGCGCATGCCGCTCAAGCAGTGGATGTTCCGCATCACGGCCTA